>DAOUCN010000114.1:0-8811 GCA_034431995.1 Chloroflexota bacterium
GAACCTCTCTGTGGGGCGGGGAAATGACCTCGCCCCACGCTCGCGTCCGCGGGGGGTGCACCGCTGCAACACGACCAAGGACACGTCCAGACAAGGCGTCTTTGAGCCGCCAGACCGCCAAGGTCGCCAGGAAAGATCTGCGATGCCTGGTGCGACCTCCCCGGTTCGGCTGCTCCCGTGTCGCCCGCTTGTTGACCGGCGTCTCAGGCTGCAAGCCTCCTTGCGCACAGCGGGCCCTGCACACGCTCTGGCATCCTTGTGGGCACACTTGCCCAAGTAGGGGGAATCCTGTATAATAGTGCCGCGGGGGCGGATGGGCCCCGGTGGGCTCCCTGGTCTTCAAAACCAGTGCGGGGTGCGACAAGTATCCCGGGTGGGTTCGACTCCCATCCGCTCCCGCCAGATGAGGGGACGCGTGAGCTACCCTCGCCGTCTTGTGCAGTCTATTGATAGATGACAGTTTTTGATAGCAATGGCCCTTGACATCGCGGCAGAGATGTGGTATAGTAGCCATGCAGGGTAAGACAGGTTGCGCAACGCGACGGCTGCCGAGACTTGGGCAGCCGTCCCTGTTGAGGATGTCCTGTTCAGCCCAGCAGTATACGAATGAGGAGGTGAACAGGGCATGCTCACAGGCACCGTGAAGTGGTTCAATTCCGCGAAGGGCTACGGGTTCATCGTGCAGGACAATGGCGAGAAGGATGTCTTCGTCCATCACAGCGCCATCCAAGCAGAGGGATACCGCAGCCTGGAGGAAGGCCAGCGGGTCAGCTATGAGGTTCAGCAGACCCCCAAAGGCCCCGCAGCCGCCAACGTGCGCGTCATCCAGTAACGTGAGGCCGTGACCACGAGCCCCCGCCAGACCTGTCTGGCGGGGGTTTCCTGTCACTAAGGAGTAAGCGTGCGTACCTCTTCTGCCTGTCTGACCTGCATCATCGGGGACGTGCAGAGCGCGGTGGATACGGTGACGGACGATCCTGCCCTGCGCCTAGCTGTGGTTCGGGCGTCCCTACGTTACCTGGCCGATAACTTCGACCACAATGAGCCGCCGTCTACCCATATCACGGCCGTTCACCGCATCCTCAAGGACGTGACCGGTGTGCCGCTGCCTTTTGCCGACAGACGAGCGACAGCCAACGCAGTGGGGCTGGCGATACGCGAGCGTCTGGCCAGGGACGCAGGGGCGATCGGCGACGAGGGCCAGCGCTTTCGCCTGCTGGCTATCTGGGCACTGGCGGCCAACAGCCTGGACTCGCGCACGGCCGGTCACGGCTATGCCTTCGACCCGTCGAGGGCCTACGACTACATCGCCACCTACGTGCAGCGCGGTCTCGCCGTGGATGAACTCGATGCGCTGTGGGCTCTGGTGCGCACGGCACCGCGTATCGTGTACATTCATGACAACGTCGGCGAAATCGCCCTCGATGGGCTCTTCATTCGTGAGCTACGACGTGTCGGTACCCATGTGACGAGCGCGGTGCGAGGCGGGCCAATCACCAGCGACGCGACGTGGGACGATGCCATTAGCGTGGGACTGGAAAGGGACGTTGACCGGCTCATCTTGGCCGGGCCCGACACGTTGGGCGTGTCGTTCCGGGAGATAACGGACGAGCTGCGAGCTGCCCTGGAAGCAGCAGACCTGGTCATCACGAAGGGGCAGGCCAACTTCTATGTCTTCTCCGAGTACCGCGACCAGGTGCCTGGCAAGGTCTTTGCCCTGTTCACCATCAAGTGCGAACCTGTGGCCCGTGTCTGGCAGGTTCCTCCCCGCTCCATGATTGCAGCCTTCCTGCCGTGACGTGCCATCAGCGGCCGCGGCTCTCGGTCGCGAGACGAACCTGGCCCCTCAGCCATTGGGGACGGCTGAGGGGCCAGCCGCGCTTCCGAGATCGATCCCGGCTAACGCTGGAAGATGGGCAGGGCCAGGAGGTCGGGCAGAGCGGGAACGTGGTAGTCCGCTTGTGTTCCAGGCTCGAAGTGGACGGCAACAGTCGTCATTCCGACTCTGTGGGCGCCGTCCAGTTCGTGTGCGCTGTGGCCCACGAACGCAGCCTCTGGCGGCGTGAGGGCCGCCTGTCGCAAGGCCTCCAGGTAGATTGGAGGGTCGGGCTTGTGGGCGGCGACAACAGTCGAGGAGGCGATCACGTCTATGAACTCGGCGACTCCTGCCCGCGCCAGCCATTGCATCTTCCACTCCAGCGGAAACATGGTATCGGTGATGACGCCGAGGATGAAGCCCCGTCGTTTGAGCTCCTGCACCGTGGCGCGAGCACCGGGCAAGGCGTGGACGTTGTGGGTGTGGGCCATGATACGCGCGACGAGGGCAGCCCGTTCCTCGTCATCGTGCACGCCACACATCCGCAGGTGCTCATTCCAGTAGACTTCGGCGCTTATGAGACCGTCGGTTGCCTGGGTGTGCATTAGCTTGCGCCGCGCTTCTTTGCGGCGGGGCAATGTATCGCGGTAGCCGCGTTCGGCCAGGACCTGGCGCGCAAAACCGCTGGTGGACTGGCGCCGGTCATACAAGACACCGTTTGCGTCAAAGAAGATACCCTTGATCATTGCTACGCCTCAGCCAGCGACCGACTGGTGACAACGTCCACGACTTCCATCAAGTTGCTGACCACGACATCCGGTGGTTCGAGATCACTGGGACGGTCTGATTTACCTGTCAGGAATGACCTGATTTGAATGGCGAGACCATAGCCTGCCCGGCGGGCGCCGACCACATCGCGCGATATGGTATCGCCCACATAGGCGCACGCAGCGGGCGGCAAGTGCATGATGTGCGCTGCCTCAAGGAAGATGCGGGGGTTGGGCTTGCGCCAGCCAAAGGCCGCACTGGTCACAACTGGATCAAAGTAGTGGGCTATGCCGTATGCCGCCAGATTGTGCTGGACCTGACGGCGGCTGATGATGTTGGAAATCAGCGCCAGCCGGAAGCCCCGCGCGGCCAGAGCTGCCAAAACGGCTGGCACCTCCGGCCGCAGACGGCGGGTGTAGAAGTGGTTCTCGTAGAAGAGCATGAGGTCTTCTGCAGCGGCTTCGAGCTTGTCTCTGGGCAGGCCCTGGCGTGGGAAGATGTATTCCGTCCATACGTGTTCCGGCGGCAGTTCCCTTTCGGTCTTCTCACGCCAGGAATTCAGGGCTTTGAAACCCGCTGTGATGGTAGCATAGAGCTCAGCGATGCTCAGTCCGGGATCTAGCCCGCGGCTGACGAGGAGGTCTCGCAAGCCGCGGGTGGCCTCCAGGCGAGAGGCATCATCGTAGTAAACGTCTTCCAGCGTGCCGCCGAGGTCAAAAACGACAGCGCGCAGGGATGTCATTGCCATCGTCGCCCACTACTTGCGTTGATTCGCTACCCAGAAGTCCAAGATCTTAGTAGCGTTGTCATAGGTAAAGGCTGGATCAACGACATAGACCATACTCTTCATCTCGTCGAACGGTATCGCGCCTTTGGGTACGGGAACGTCCGTTCTCGTGGGATAATCGCCCGGAACGTACCAAGGAGCATAGCCGCTGCCGCCCTTGCTGTCGCCCATCAGCCAGCGGATCATGAGCTTGGCGGCATTCGGGTGAGGCGCCTGGTCAATGATGGCCAGATAGGTCTGATACCAGACGCCGACAACGGGCTTTGCGCCCTTGGCCGGCTCGAAGAACAGCTTCCCGGCTATGACATCCCGGTACTTGCCGTAATCAATTGATGCACCAAGAGGTGGATCCTTCTGACCTTTGGTACCCACAGCCTTAGAAGCGTCCCCGTCGCTGCCCGTGAAGACCGGATCGTTCTTCAGGAACTCCTTGAGCCACTGATAACCGGCGTTGGGGCAGTCCTTGTCCAGGACGATGTCTTTGCCAAAGGCTTCCTTGTATGCCTTGGCGAAGTCATCGGCATGCTGGACAAAGGTGGCGAATACGCTTAGGTTCTCGCCCGATTCGTAGATGTCCTTCATCAGGACCTTGCCCTTCCACTGCGGCTTGGTCAGGTCCCACCAGTTGGTGACCGGTGACTGCTTGTACACCTCGGAGTTGTAGATGAGCACCTTTGTGCCAAGACGCTGCACCAGCAGGGGTTCCTGATACTCCTTGGGCACGACGTTGACCAGGTCGCTGGGCATGAAGCCCCACAGCATGTTCTTGGGTACGAGTTCCTTCATCACCGTGGGGGGATCACTGGCGAAGTAGATGTCGCCCACGTGCGCACCGGCCTTGGTCTCCTCCTTCACCTTGTTGACAGAGTCCACTGTCCCCAGATCGTACGCCTCAACCTTGATGCCGGGGTAGGCGGCCTCGAAGCTCTTGGCTGCATCCGGGATGCGTGAGGATGAGGAGTACACCACGACCTTGCCTTCCTTCTTGGCGGCTTCCTCGATGGCTTTCCAATCCTGCTGCTTCGCAGCATAGGGGCCAAGTTGCGCTGCCTTGAGCCACTTGGTCTGGGCTTCGGTCAATCCCTTTGTGCCTGCCGGTTGGGTTGCCCCGCAGGCCGTGACCAGCACCAGGCTGACCATCAGGGTGACCACAAGTAGCCAAACGAGCTGTCTGGACATCTCCATTCTCCTTTCGCCTGCCTTCTGCGGGGTCAGGCTGCTACATTGGATCAGGCTGACCGACGGCGCTGTACGCTATTGTCTTTCGTGGGCCGAGGCTGCATCGCTATCCTTGCAGCCCCCTGCCTAGCTCACCTCCTTTCAGGCGGCCAATCAGCCATTGGCCGGCCAGGCTGAGTACGACGAGTATGACCACGATCCCATCTGCGAACTGAGTAAAGCCCTGTTCATTGTAGCGGAAGATCAGGCTGGGCAAGACCCGGGTTGATGGCGTCACCAACAGGATGATGAGAGACAGCTCGCGTATCGTGCTGATGAAGGTGAGGAGGAAGCCGGATACGAATCCCGTCATGGTCAGGGGGACGATGATACGTCGGAAACGCGTGACCCAGGAAGCTCCGACGACCACCGCGGCCTCCTCCAACTCCTTGCCCACCTGCAGCATGGACGAGACGCCCGCTCGGGACGAGAAAGGCAGGTTCTTGGCCACGCACACCAGCACCAACAACGCAAACGTTCCGTAGAGGGCCGGCAGTGGCCCCAGCGGCGAGGCAAACATGGCAATGTACACAGCCCCAAAGGCGATGCTGGGGATGAGGTAGGGGAGAAAGGCTACCTGTTCCAAGACGCTGGCCATCCAGGTGCCCCGCCCGTTGACGATGGCGTAGCCCAACAGCAGGCCGACGATCCCGACCACCGTTGCCGCGAGCACAGACAAGAGAGCGCTATTGCGGGCCGCGGCGATGACCAGCGGATTGCGCAGCAGTCCAACCTCGCCCTCAGCATAGCGTCGGTTGCCTCCCTCGGTGGTCCAGAAGTGCAGCGATAGGTTGCTTAAGCTGTAGTCATTCTCGTTCAACATGAAAGACTGCCAGGTCAACAAGACCAAGGGCGCCACAATGCAAAGTGCGACGAACAGGATGACCAAGAACAACAGGGGATACTTCCATGCCCGCAGGGGCGTCAGTCGAAGATTCACCCCCCTCCCCGCAATGGTGACGAAGCTCTTGCGCGTTCCGATAAGCCGCTGGTTGGCATAGACTGTGATGGCCGAGAGCATGATCAGGACCAAACCCAAGATGAAGGCGTCGGCCTTGAAGCCCTGGCGCAGGTTGCTGTAGAGCGAAGTGGACAGCGTGTAGTACCGCACGGGCCGCCCCAGAAAGATAGGTGTACCGAAGGTCCCCAGAGAGCGGGAGAACGTCAGGATGAAGGCCGAGAGCAGGGCTGGCAAGACCAGTGGGAACGTGATTCGGCGGAGAATCTGCCAGCGATTGGCGCCGAGGATTTCTCCTGATTCCTCCAAGTGCGCGTCCACGGAAGCAAGGGCGCCAGACATGAGCAGATAGGCAAAGGCATAGTAGTGCAGTCCGAGGGCCACAATGATGGGAACGGGGCCATAGGCTAGCCAGTTTGGGGTTGTGATGCCCGTCAAGTACTGAACGAAGCCCATCGCCCCGCCCACGCGAGGGTTCTTGAAAACGATGATCCACGCCAGGGCGATAGTCCACGACGGCAAGATGTACGGGATCGTGACGATGCCTCTCAGGAAACGGCGTCCTGGCAGGTCGGTGCGCGTGAGAAGCCAGGCCAGAGAGCAACCCAACAGGAGGGCGAGGACAGTTGCCCCGGCAGCAGTGATCAGGGTATTCAGGAAGGGCGTGTAGACCAGTTCCTTGCTCACGTTGCCAAAGAAGGTGCGTTGGTAGTGGAAGAGTGTGAAAGCTCCTTCTTCGAAGCCACGGGCCAGTTTGGCGTCCTCAACTTGCCACGTCATGGTTGCCCAGACGATGCGCCCCAAAGGGACCATCACCAAGTATGTGAGCAGCAGGCCCAGGGCGAGGGAAAGCAGGATTCTGGGCGTGGTAAGCCAGCGCCAAAGGCGTCGCAGGTATGGCTGCGCCAACGCAAAACCGGGACGAGCTATCACGGCCATAGCCTTCTCCGTTCTACAGTCGCCTACCGTCAGATGGAAGGGTGTCGTCGCCTGCTGTCAGCAGGTGGGATGTGACGGGATCGTAGAGGTTGAACGTGGTCGGCACAAAGGAGAGCCAGACAGAGCGATCCATGTCCAACATCAGTTGGCGTGTCTCTCTGATGGTCACCATTGTACTGCCACGTCTGGCATGCACGATGAGCTCTGCACCTGCGGGCAGAGTGGCGTAGGTCTTGAACTCGACCGCATCCTGCACCGGCTGCAGCGAAACGCCGATGCTCTCTGGACGAATCCCCACCACTACACGTTCAACGGACAGCAGGGCTGGGTAGGCGATCTCAAACGTGCCAAAATCCAGCACGGTGCGGCCATCGTGGTGGCGCACGGTGGCTGGTAGGAGATTGGTTTTTGGACTGCCAATGAAGTCGGCGACGAAAAGGGTAGCGGGTCTCCGATAGACGGCTTCGGGTGTGTCCAATTGCTGCAGGACGCCGTCTTTCATCACTGCCACGTGAGTAGACATGGTCAGGGCTTCCAGTTGATCGTGAGTGACGTAGATGGTGGTGGCTCCCGTGTTGCGGTGCAGCCGCTTGAGCTCGGACCGCATGTCCATGCGCAGCCGGGCATCCAGGTTGGAGAGAGGCTCGTCCATGAGGAAGATGTTAGGCTGGCAAGCGAGCATCCTGGCCAGGGCCACCCGCTGTTGTTGGCCGCCACTCATCTCCTGCGGATACCGATCCTCCAGGCCGGCCATCTGCATCTCGGCCAGCGTCTGCGTCACCCGGTTGGCAATCTCCTGGCGGGATCGTCGTGCCAACTCGAGGCCGAAGGCCACATTCTGACGCACAGTCATGTGGGGCCACAGAGCGTAACTCTGGAAGACCATGCCCACGCCGCGTTGGGCTGGCGGGACGAAAACCCCTTGCTGGTGCGAAAAGACCAGGCGGTCGTCAAAGAGAATGTCCCCCGCATCAGGCTCTTCCAGACCGGCGATCATGCGCAAGACCGTGGTCTTGCCGCAGCCAGAGGGGCCAAGAATGGTCAGAAAGGTGCCGGGTTCCACGACGAGACTGAAGTCGTTCACAGCCACGACCTTGCCGAAGCGCTTGGTCACGTGGCGGAGTTCAACGCGTCGCATGGGTGCCCCCTCTATCCTGCTTGCCATGCCCGTGGTTGTGTCCTCTTGCCACCACGAGCCAGCACGTTTGTGTGATTCTGCCGATGTCAGCGTTGCTGTGAGCAGAGCTCAGGCCACGACCTGGCCGATGGCATCAAGGCCAGAAGCAAGGCGCAACTCGTGCAGCCGGTTGAGGGTAGCCAGGCTTTCATCCGAGCGGGCCATAGCCACAGCCAGGATTAGGGCGTTGAGAATCGTCATCGGCACGGTGAGGGAGTGGAATGTAGAGACGGGGCCGCGCCGAGCAGCCAGAATCACGTCGGCCTTGTCCTTGAAAACGGGCCCCAGAACGTCTGTGAGAAGGACGAGCCTACACCCTGTGGCCCGGGCGTGGGTGAGGACGGCATTCAGCTCACCGGTGGGTCGCTGGAAGCCAGTGGCTAACACTGCATCACCAGGCCGAAGCAGCAGTAGCTTCTCGAGAATATCGCGGCCAGACTCTGTCAGGCTTATGGTAGGTATACCGAAACGCCGCAGGCGAAGCTGAACCAGGTCTGCCAGCATGCGGGAGGGGCCAAGGCCGAAGACGAAGATCTGATTGGCAGACAGCAGAATCTCCACTGCATGGTCGAAATCCGACGGCTCGATGCTGTGGAGGACTTCATTGAGGTATTCGATTTCCATGTCTACTATCTTGGCCAAGATATGTTGCTGGCCCTGGTGGAGGTCTTCGAGCTTCTTCTGCAGGCGGCTGGCAGGAGTTATCTTGGCGCGAAAGAGCTGTTCGAGGCAGCGTCGCAGGTCTGCGAAGCTGTCGTAGCCGATGGCACGTGCAAAGCGCACGACCGTCGCCTCGCTGACGCCGAGGCGAGAGGCCAGTTCCGTTGCGGGAAGGAAAGCGGCCTGGTCGTAGCTCGCCAGGAGATAGCTGGCTATCCGCCGCTCGCTCTTCGTGAGGTGGGGGAAGTGATCGTCCAGGCGGCGCCTAAGGGCATCTATCTCTTCCATCGGTCAACCCCCGCATGATGGATTATACCACAAACCGATCGCATTTGCAAGGGTTTCTTGCAGACTTCAGCAATTCCAAATATGGGACGGGCAGGGGTAGGGACTCCCCATCTGGAGCCGAAAACCAACCTCAGCGGAGGGATCTGTCCCCCAGAGCGCCTTGTCAACTGAGGTTCCTCCCCCGAGCAGCGCCATATTTG
>DAOUCN010000115.1:0-3138 GCA_034431995.1 Chloroflexota bacterium
GAGATGACGTCAGACTCGCCCGTGTCCTCCTCGTCGAAGTCCACTTCGGTGATGGGGACGGGGGGATCACTAGGGCTGGGAGCGGGCCGGGGAAGGGCTGCGCCGCAGTGGTGGCAGTAGGAGCTATAGGGAAAGACGCTGGCCTGGCAGTTGGGGCAAACGGCCTCAGATGCTGCCCTCAAGTTGGCGCCACAGGCATTGCAGAATCCGCTACCTTCCCTGTTAGCCGTGCCGCAGCGAGGACAATAGACAGCCACGAACTCCTCCCTATCCTTCCTTGTCCAGGTACTGGCGATCCATGCCCAGAATGACGCGCAGGCCCGTCAGGATCGCCCCGAGGGCAGCCGCGATGACGATGCCCCGCATGCCAGCGGTGCCGACCACACCGAGCAGCCAATTGCGCGCCCCGGGCAGGGCGTCCCACATCTGCGCGCCCAGAGGGATCTGCCCCAGCAGGACGACGAGTCCGGCGATAAGAAGACCGCCTGCTTCCCACGTGCGCAAGCGCAAGGCGCGAAAGGCAGCAGAAGCGATGTAGAACGCCAGCAGCGAGAAGATGGTTGCGTTGAGCGGCTGGTACACGTAGGTGAACACCCAGGTGAGGGCAGGATCATTGGCTCCGGCAGAGCCTGGGCCGAGTCCCAGGAGAAGGGTAACCAGCAGCGCGCCCAGCAGGGCAACGCTGTAGGGCCAGCCGGAGCTGGCCCGAACGACCCGACCGCCATGTACTCGCACCAGATTGAGGAGGCCCAGAACGAGGGCAACAGCAGCAAGGATCGTGACCCAGTTGGCCAGGTGGCTGCCGACCGCGTCTATCACGGGATGACCGATGAAGAAGTCAGCCAGGACGATGAGGCCGACCAGGACAGCCACTGCCACCAAAAGACCTCGTATCACGCGCATCATGCAGCCTCTCCGGCTACGACCCTATTGTCTTGACGATGACGCCACCGATGATGGCAGCGACGAGAAGCAGCCGCAGCCAATCCTGAGCCAGCAAACTGGCGAGATGCTCCCGCCGCGCCGTCAGGTACGCCCCCGCTGCGTAGAGCTCCTCGCCCAGGATGACATGGTCTGCTGTGGTGACAGCAAAGGGCAACGCTCGCGTGCTGGCGGTGCCCACAACCTGCACCGCGCCTGTCTTGCTGCCAGCTTCGCCAATGAGCAGGTATTCGTCCCCTAGATAGCCGATGAGTGCATTGGTGCCGACGTTCTCGTGTTCCAGCGTCTCGACGACGGTTGCCGCGTATGCGCTCCGGTTGTCGCCGGCGAAGCGCACCTGGGAGGGATCGTACTCCTGAGAAGCGGCTGCCCTGTGGTAGGCGCGCTCGGCCGCCGCCTGAAGCAGGGGAAGAGTCGTAGGGCTGGGCGTCGAGAGAACGACTGGCACATAGGAGGCAGCGGCTCGCCCGGTGAGGGCTTCCACTGCCGTTAGGCCGGCGAGGGTGTCTGCGGTAGATGTCTCGCCCACGGTGCCCGTGCCTGGGGCCAGGTGTATGGCCTTCCCGCTCTCTGCACTCAGCAGAACAGCCTGCGTCAAGTGCTCATAGCCGGGCACTGAGCGCAAGCTGACGCGACGTTGACCCCGAGTGGCCAGCATAGCGAGGCCAAGGAGACAGGCAGCCAGCACAAGCACGCCCAGGGAGACGAGTGACTGCTCCGTGATGCGGATGCTGTACGTTTCCAGATCGGCCAGCAATGACGCCAGATCAGGCATGGCTTGCCTGCCTTTCCAGTCGCAGAATCAGGCGCTCAACGTTGTCCCGATCTTCCAGCAGGGCGGCGTACTCCTCCGTGGTGACGTCCCCCACTACGACACCCAACAGAGGCTGAAGGACAAGCAGCGCCTGGCCACCCAGGAAGCTGAGGGGCTTGTTGGCTTCCAGCATAAGGATGGCAGCCGTCGCCAGCCCTAGACCCTCGATGTGAGCGGCGAGCGCCTCGATCAGTTCGTCGCGCCGCGCATCAGTGAGAGTGCTCGGATCCGTCCCGCGACCTATCACGGTTACCCCCTTGTATCTTACAGGAACGGTGCGCGAAAGTCAATGCGCTACGTGAACGACAATGCGGCGGGTCCGTGGGCCGTCGAACTCACAGAACAGAATCCCCTGCCAGGTGCCGAAAGCCAGGCGGCCATTACTGATGGGAACCGTCACCGAGTTCCCAACCAGGGCGGCTTTGATGTGGGCGTCGGCGTTACCTTCGCTGTGCTGGTAGCTTCCGCTGGCGGGGACGAGGCGCGCCAGTGCCGTCAAGATGTCGTGCTTCACGTCGGGATCGTAGTTCTCGTTGACGACGACGCCGGCAGTGGTGTGGGGGACATAGACCGTGCACAGGCCGTCGCTGATGCCGCTCCGCCGCACGATGGTTTCAACCTGTGCCGTGACGTCTTCAATGGACAGCCGGGCGCCGGTTGTGATGGTGATGGTCTCGTTCATGTCGCATCCCTTAGTCCTGCCCCATCAGGCGCAGGCGCAGCATGTTCAGCGCCGCCAGCGCCGCCTGCCGCCTGGCCTCTGCTGGCAGAATGGGGAAGGTCATGGTGCTGGACCGGGCTACGCCATCGTTGAGGGCGATGTGGACGGTACTGACGGCGGCTCCCCCCGCTCCGATCACACCGCCAAGGGCCAGTCCGATGTCGCTGCCTGTGTAAGTGCGCAGGCTTTGCGCTAGCGTCTCGACGGTTGCCATCTCTGCCATGTTTGCCATGGCCGGCCACTCCCTCGGAAAGCCCAGACGTGCAAGAACGGACACGTCGGGGACGACGAAAGCCGCCCTCAGGTAGTGCACATGGCGGGGATCTTCGGTGATCAGCTGGGTGACGTAGCCGCCGGTGCAGCCCTCGATCACCGCCAGCGACAGCGTGCGGGCCGAGAGCATGTCGCCGACCACGGAGACGGGTGTGTCGCCGTCATAGCCGTATATGTAGCCGCCCAGGATGGCGGCCAGGGTCTGCTCCAGGGGGACGATCAGAGCACGCGCCTCGGCTTCGCTGCCGGCCTTGGCCGTCAGACGCAGATGGATGCCGTCGCTCTTGGCATAGGTGCCGATGGTGGGGTTGGCGCTGGACAGCAGATGGCGGATCTTCTCCTCGGCTGCCGATTCGCCGATGCCCAGGAGCTTGACGGTGCGCGAGAC
>DAOUCN010000116.1:0-7413 GCA_034431995.1 Chloroflexota bacterium
TGGCGGAGGCGCAAGCTGGCGGCGACAAGCTCGCCCTGGCCAAGGCCCAACTCGCCGTGCGCGAAGCCGAGGTCGCCCTCGCCACCGCCAAAGACGCCCGCACCGAGCTCGACCAGGGCACCGACGCCACCACCCTCGCCGCAGCCAAAGCGGACGTGGACAAGAAACGCCTCGCCCTCGCCGACGCCGAGGCCGCCCTCGCTGGCGCCACCCTGGTCGCCCCCTTCGATGGCACCATCTTGCAGACCAAGGTCACGCCCGGCAGCCTGGTTGGCCCCACCACCCAGATCCTCACCGTCGCCAACCTGAAGAATCTGCAGGTCGTCGCCAATGTGGACGAGACCGCCATCCGCCGCGTCCAGGTGGGTCAGAACGCCCAGATCACCTTCGACGCCTTTCCCGGCCAGACACTGCGCGGCAAGGTGCTCTCCGTGCCGTTGCAGGGCGCCCTGCAGGGCAATGTCATGGTGTACGAGGTGCCCATCTCCCTGACAGGGGCCGAGAGCCTGGCGCTGTTGGTAGGGATGACGGCCAACGTGCAGATCCAGGTGGGGCAGGCGACGAATGCCCTACTGGTGCCGGCCATGGCCGTGCAGCAGACGAGTGGCAGGTATCAGGTGTTGGTGCCGAACCCTAGCGATCCCCAGGGGCAGCCGCAGGCGGTGCCGGTGGAGGTGGGCTTGAGCGATGGCACGAACACGCAGATTGTGAAGGGGTTGAACGTGGGGGACAAGGTGCTGGTGCGCTACACGACGTCCACGTCGACCTCTGGCCAGTTTCGGCCTGGGCAGGAGTTTGGCGTCCCCATGGAGGCGCCCGTCATCATAGAGAAGGGCACGGCGCCTGGGGTACCGCCAGGACGGTAGGGGGGAGCAACAGAGATGAGAAAGATGCTTGTCGTCGTGCGCGTGGCCCTCCAGGCCCTGTTGGGCCACAAACTGCGTTCGTTCCTCACCATGCTCGGCGTCGTCATCGGCGTTGGGGCTGTCATCTCCCTGGTGGCGGTGGGCCAGGGCGCCCAGGTGCAGGTGCTCAGCCAGTTTCAATCGCTGGGATCGAACCTGCTGACGGTTTCGGCAGCGCAGAGCTTCAGTTTCTCGCGCTCTGGCCTGCGCCAAGCGCAGCGGTCGCTGACCAATGCCGACTTTGAGGCCATCAAGGCGCTGGCGACGACGGTGAGGCTGGTGGCGCCCGAATACAACACGAATGCCACCGCCGTCTACGGCGGCAAGACTACTTCAGCCAGCGTCAGTGGTGTGACAGCCGAGTATGCTGAAGTCCGCAACTGGAAGATCGCCAGTGGGCGGTTCATCAGCGCAGAGGACAACGAGGCGCTGGCTACGGTTGTCGTCTTGGGGCAAAAGGTGGTATCCGATCTGTTCGGCAGCACCGATGTCAACGCCGTGGGCGAGACGGTGCGCATCAATCGCCAGAACTATGAGGTTGTGGGCGTTCTCAAGGCCAAGGGCGAGAGCCAGGCGGGTTTCATGAGTCAGGACAACGTGATCTTCATGCCGCTGCGCACCGCCCAGGTGAGGCTTGGTGGTGCGGGAACGACGACGGTACGCACCATCAGCTTGCAGGTCCGCTCGGCAGAAGAGATGGAGCTGGCGCAGGCCCAAGTCACAGCCATTCTGCGGGCCTTGCATGGCCTGCGCAGCGGGGCATCGGATGACTTCAGGATACAGAACCAGGCGGACATGGTGGAGAACGTGACCCAGGCGACAGGCACCTTCACCACCCTGCTGGGCAGCATCGCTGACATATCGCTGCTGGTGGGCGGCATCGGCATCATGAACATCATGCTGGTGTCCGTCACCGAGCGCGTGCGCGAGATCGGCATCCGCAAGGCGGTGGGTGCCAAGCGCCGCGACATCCTGGTCCAGTTCCTCACTGAGGCAGTCGTGCTCAGCGTTCTCGGCGGGCTGATTGGTGTGGCCTTTGGTGTTGGCGGCGCCCAGGTCATCACGCCCCTGCTGGGAGGCAGCAAGGCGCTGGTCACGCCGGATAGCGTCATCCTGGCCCTGACCGTGTCGCTCGGCATCGGCATCTTCTTTGGCCTCTATCCCGCCAGCCGCGCGGCGGGTCTGAATCCCATAGACGCCCTGCGTTACGAGTAGGCGTTGGCTTGTCTCTAGCGCTTGTCTCCTGCCGGTGCTGGCGGCCGGCAGGAGACGTGTGTTTTCTATACCTGTCCCGCCAGGCAGGCATGGAAACCGGCCCTATCGCTGACAGGCAACGGTTGGCCGCCTTGCGACGACAGAGTCGTTGCGCTCTACATCAGGGCGTTGAATCTAGGCTCATCCGATGGCGCTTGACAGCGAGGCCGGGGCAGGGCATAATGCGGGTGCTGCGGAGGTCAGCCAAAGGCAGCACACCCCGCCAGTCCCATGATGCAGGATGCAGAGGCTCAACGCGTCGCAGTGCGCCGAACTGATCACGGCCACGATACGGCAGGACGTGGCAGACGCCGGTACAGCCACCCGCCACCGCCACCCCCTCGTCGCCTTTGTGCGCGCGGATGACCCCCGCTTCGCCGACCTGCGCCGCGTCGCCCATGCCGACCACATGCTGCCCCGGGATCTCCTAACAGATGCACGGTCGGTTGTGTCCTTCTTCCTGCCCTTTGCCCCTGCCGTGGTCGAGGCCAACACCCGCCACAGGGAGAAGGCCGCGCTGGAATGGGCGCTGGCCTACCTGGAGACCAATGCCCTCATCGGGCACATCCTTGCCCACCTCATCGAGCTACTGGCCGCTTACGATGTGAGAGCTGCCGCCGAGCCTGCCACGGGCAACTTCGACCCGGACACCCTGTGCTGCCGCTGGTCCCACAAGAGCGTGGCCGTGATCGCCGGGCTGGGCGGCTTCGGTTTGCACCACATGGTGATCACCGACGCCGGCTGTGCTGGCCGCTTCGGCAGCCTCGTGGTGTCTGCCGATCTCCCCGTCGTTGCTAGACCACCACGGGAGCGTTGTATCTACTACCGTGACGGCAGTTGCCTGGAATGTGTGTACCGCTGCCCGGTACATGCCCTGGATGGGCACGGGCAGCTAGACAAGAGACGCTGCTGGCACCGATGCCTGGAGAATGCCACGACCTTTGCGCACCTGGGCAAGGCCGACGTGTGCGGCAAGTGCGCCACTGGCCCCTGTGCGTTGGCATCGGCTGTGTAAGGGACGACTCATGCAAGAAGGGTTGGCGGCAGCCTGACCGTTGCTGCCCTATCTCGGTTGGGATGGGGAACAGGGAGGTTCTTCTGACGCGCGCTTTGTCAGCGCGGCTTCCAGCGCAGGAGGAGGGAAATCTATGACAAGTGCTAGCATCATTCGCATAGACGGGGAGACCCTTCGCCTTGACGATGTCTCTACTGTGGCCAGAGCATGGGCCGACCCGGGATCAGTGCGGGTTGAGATCGCGCCCGAGGCTCGCCCCCGCATCGCTCGTGCCCGCCAGGCGGTGGATACGGCTCTGGCCAGCGGCCAGGTCCACTATGGCATCACCACCGGCTTCGGCCATTTCAAGGACCGGCTCATCTCTGCCGCCGATGCCGACCGGCTGCAGTACAATATCCTTGTCAGCCATGCTGCAGGCGTCGGCGAGCCTATTGACGAGGCCACCGCCCGTGCTGTCATGCTCATTCGTGCCAATACCCTGGCCAAGGGCCACTCCGGCGTGCGGGTGGAGACCATCCAGCAGCTCGTGGACATGCTGAACCTGGGTGTTCATCCCTGCATTCCGCCCAAGGGCTCGGTGGGAGCGAGCGGCGACCTGGCTCCGCTGGCACACATGGCCCTGGTGTTGATCGGAGAGGGCGAGGCGATGTACAGGGGAGAGAGACTGCCAGGGAGCGAAGCACTGCGGCGGGCTGGGCTCTCGCCCATCAAGCTGGGCGCTAAGGAAGGGCTGGCCCTGACCAACGGCACCGCCTTCATGTCGGGCATTGGCTGCCTGGTGACGGTGCGGGCAGAGACCGTAGCCCAGGTAGCCGACATCGCCGGCGCCTTGAGTTGCGAGGCTCTCCACGCCACCCCCCGCGCCTTCGATGAGCGCATCCATGCCGTGCGGCCCCATCCGCGCTTGATGGAGTGTGCGGCCTATCTGCGGCGGCTGCTGGAGGGTAGTCAGTTCCTGCGCCCCGACGATCCGCGCAACGTCCAGGATGCCTATACTTTGCGCTGCATCCCACAGGTGCACGGGGCGGCGCGCGACGCGATTCTCTATGCCCGCTGGATGCTCAACATCGAGATCAACAGCGCGACGGACAACCCCCTGATCTTCTTCGATGAGGCAGGCCACGCCGATGTCTTGTCGGGCGGCAATTTCCACGGCGAGCCGGTGGCTCTAGCCATGGACTACCTCAAGCTCGCCCTGGCCGCGATCGGCAACATGTCGGAGCGCCGGCTGACCCGCCTGACCGATGCCGCCTCCAACAAAGGCGTTCTCCCCGATTTCCTGACCCAGCAAGGCGGTCTACACTCGGGCTTCATGCTGGCACAGATCACGGCGGCGGCCCTGGCGTCGGAGAACAAGGTGCTCGCCCATCCAGCCAGCGCGGACACCATTCCCACGTCGGCCAACACCGAGGACCATGTAAGCATGGGGGCGATTGCCGCCCGGCAAGCGGGCGAGATGCTGGACAACGTGGAGAGGATTCTGGCCTTGGAGCTGATGGCGGCTGCGCAAGGGATAGACTTCCGGCGGCAGGTCCTGGGCGACGTGCGCCACGGCCGCGGCACAGGCCCCGCCTACCGCCTGATTCGCCAACACGTGCCTTTCCTGGACGAAGACGCCTACATGGCGCCTCTCATTACGGCGGTAGAACGCCTGGTGGTGAGCGGCGAGTTGGTGAGGGATGTGGACGCGGCACTCGCGGAGACTCATTCCCCTTGTGTCCCCAGCGCGGGCGGAGTATAATGAGGCGGGTCGAGAGCGGATAGGAGGTGCTGTGCACGTTTCTCTTGCTGAGCGCCTGACGGGCGATGGCACGCGGGCGCGCCTGGTGGCCCTTCTTCTTGTGACAATGGTCGGCCTGGCGCTGGGCGGGGCAGTGGCCATCCTGTCCCCTGGCGTGGTGCTGGCGGGGGTGGTCGGCCTGCTGGCCGTCGTTGCCCTCTTCTCCAGCATCGAGGCAGGTATCGTCGCCCTTATCCTGATCGCCACCCTCTTGCCCTTTGCCGCCGTTCCCATCAATATAGGATTCTATCCCACATTCCTGGACGGCGCCCTTGGCGCTGTACTCATCCTGTGGCTGCTGCGCCTGCTGGCCCGACCCGAGGAACGACTGGCCAGTTCTCCCGTCAACGGGCCGCTTTTTGTCTTCATTCTGCTGGCCTTCCTGTCTTTTGCCTTGGGGACGGCCTATTCCATGTCCAGGGACGTAATCCGGCATTTCGGCGAGATCGTGCTCGCCCTGCTGGTTTTCTTTGTCGTGATCAACAATGTGCGCGCTGCCCGCCGCGTGCGCCTCTTTGCCACACTGCTCATGGTGGGCGGGTTCGTGGCTTCTGTGCTGGGACTCGTGCTCAACCTGCTGCCGGCTCATATCAGCGCCCATTGGCTGAGCTATCTGCGGGTTGTGCACTACTATCCAGAAGGCCAGGGCATGATCCGCTACATCGCCGACAATACCGAGCTCCCGCGCCGGGCTACGTCCACCGCTGTTGATCCCAACGTCCTGGGCGGCATGCTCGTCCTGACGACGACGCTGGTCCTGAGCCAGATGTTCTCAAAGGCTCCCCTACTGCGGCGGGAGCTGCTGGCAGTGATGGCGGCGCTGATGGGCGCCTGCATGTTGGCCACGTTCTCGCGCGGCTCCTGGGCGGGGCTGGGGGCGGCGGCGCTGTTCATGGCCACGGTGAAGTACCGACGCATGTGGGGCGTGTTCGCGCTGCTGGGGGTGCTGCTCTATTTGTTTGCGCCCCAGGCCGACGTTTTCGTGGGGCATCTGCTGTCGGGGGCACGCTTCCAGGACCAGGCAGCGGCCATGCGCCTGGGCGAGTACCGCGACGCCGTCCGGTTGATCTCCCAGTTCCCGGTCTTCGGCGTGGGCTTCGGCGCGGCGCCCAGCGTGGACACGTACCTGGGGGTGTCGAATGTGTATCTGCTGATTGCCGAGGAGATGGGACTGGTGGGGCTGGGCGCGTTCCTTGTGGTGATGGTCGTCTTTTTCGCCCACATGCTGCCGAAGCTGGGCAAGGTGAATGATCCGACCATGGAGGGGGTGCTACTGGGTCTGGTGGCGGCGCTGGCCGGCGCACTGGTGGCGGGCATCTTCGACCACTATTTCTTCAACCTGCAATTCCCCCACACCGTTGCGCTCTTCTGGCTCTACATGGGCCTGGCGGTGGTCATGGTGCAGGGTGAAGCGGCATCGGGTAGACCAGGTAGAGGGGAAGGGAGAGGCCGGGATTAGTCATCATGCCTGCGGCACAACCGCGGCTGAAAACTATGTACTGGGCGGTCTCTACCGCGTACACGGAGACGCATTTTCGTATCAGAAGCCACTATTGCTCGCGTGTCAAGTAGAACGGAGCGCGAACAGCAATTCCAAATATGGCGCTGCTCGGGGGAGGAACCTCAGTTGACAAGGCGCTCTGGGGGACAGATCCCTCCGCTGAGGTTGGTTCTCGGCTCCAGATGGGGAGTCCCTACCCCTGCCCGTCCCATATTTGGAATTGCTGGAGCGCGAAAAACCTCCCGCGGGTTGCAGAGCCAGCGGGAGGCTCATCGCTCCGCTCTCAGTTCTCGGCCGGCTCTCTGGACAGCACGCCCAGGAACTCTGCCACCGTCACGATCTTCAGGCCTCCCAGCACTGGCTCATCCCGCACTGCCAGCAAGTCCGCGTCGCCAGTGACCAGGTAGTCAGCCCTGCCACCCAGCAGCCGCCCAGGATTATCTCATCTTTGGCATCCCTCACCGTGACTGGCAGCTCTTTGCACTCTGGGGCGCTCGGGATGCGGTCTTGTCCAGCAGCCGAAAGATGGTAGCGACTTCGCCAGCGGACAGCCCGTACTTCCCTTGAATCTCGGACCTGTGTAGAACCCTCTCCAACTCTGCTCGCTGTTCATCGGACATCAGGAGGACAAACTCCCCTGCGCGCCATGCTTCCAGCAGATCGAAGGGTCTGCCGCGCCTGACGATGACGCCGCTCACAAAGACATTGCTGTCAATGACGACCCGAAGCCCTCCCTCTGCGGTCTTCATACATCTCCTGGCGCACGGCCTCCACCGCTGCTGTCACGTCTCGCTCGACCTCTTGGGGATCTTTGTCGGCGTTGCGCTGGCGCACGCGGTCAATCACGGCAAAAGCCTGCTCGCGCTCTTCCCAAAGGGCTTCGTAGTCCTGCGGACTAGTGACGACAGCAAATGGCCATCCCTTCTTCTCGATGATCACAGGTTGTCTGGTGTAGTAG
>DAOUCN010000117.1:0-1533 GCA_034431995.1 Chloroflexota bacterium
CCTTGAGGACTTCATCGGGGTCGGCCTGCTGGTTCGCTTCCTGAATTGCCGCGATAGCCTCGAAGAGGTCCCCGCGTGGCGTCAGCACCTTACCTGCCTCCCAGTCCTGCTGCGCCTGCTGGTACTTCTCGGGGCTGCCAATGTCCAGCAGATACGCCTTGCCGATGGGGTAACCGTAGATGGCCACGCCTTGTTCGAGGAGCCGGGGAAACAGGTCGTGGCCAAAATCGTAGAAAGTCTCAGGCGGAATAGCCTCGATCAGGGCGGGCTCCATGACGTAGATGCCGGCGTTGGCCAGATCGCTGAAGACCTGATCCCGCGCCGGCTTCTCGACAAAGCGCCGCACGCGTCCTGCTTCATCCATGTCCACGATCCCGCAGTCCCAGGGATTGGGCACCGGATAGAGAGCCATGGTCAACGCCGCCTGCTGCTGGGCATGAAAGGCTGCCAGCGCGGTCAGGTCGAGATCGGTGAGGAGATCGCCGTACATGACAAAGAAGGTCTCGTCTAGGAACGCCTGTAGGCGACGGACGGCGCCTGCAGTACCGAGGATGGGGTTCTCAAGGGAATAGACCAGGTGAACGCCCCAGGCAGAGCCATCGCCCAAATAGGAGGTGACAGCCTCGGGCTGATAGTGCAGGTTGATGGCGATATCGGACACGCCGTGCTTGGCCAGTAGGCGAATCAGGTGTTCCAGAAGGGGACGGCCGCCGATGGGCAGCATGGGCTTGGGCCGCTCCAGGGTCAATGGGCGCAAGCGCGTCCCTTCACCGGCCGCCAGAAGGAGGGCTTTCAAGCTACTCCCGGCGCACGCCGATATTGATCACCCTGCCCCGTTGCACGAGCGAACCGATCGGTGGGTCGGTGCTCAGAATGCAGTTCATGCAGACCTTGATCAACTCGCTCTCGGGCAGTTTGTCCCTGCCTTGGAAGGAAATCTGGCCAATCACCAGCCCGGCTTTCAGAAGCATGTCCTTCCCCTGCTCCAGGGGAAGTCCCCGCACGTTGGGCACCATCACCATATCGCCCACGCTCACCGTGACCTTGACCACGCTGCCTGGCGGCACCTGCGTGTTCTCCGCTGGATCCTGGCCAACCACGCTGTCCGGCGCGCTCTGAGCGCTCACGTCCGCCCGCTGCACCTTGAGGCCCAGTGCCGTCAGCTTCGCCTGGGCATCATTGAAAGAGAGCCCGACTACCTTTGGCACGGCCACCGATTGCGTGCCCCGACTCAGGATCACCCCAATCACCGAATCCTGCTTCACCTTGGTTTGCGCCTTGACGACCTGGGACAGGACGATGCCAGCGGGGACGCTCTCGCTGAAGCGGCGTTCCACGACCTCGATTCTAAGCCCCACGGCATCCAGGGCATCATCGGCTTCCTGCAAGGCCAGGCCGACCACGTCCGGCACCGTCACATCCTGGACTGGCGTAGGCACGCGCGTCGCCACAGGTGAAACAGGAGGCGGAGTCGAGGTGGGTATCTCAAGGACGATGGTCGGTGTGGGAGGCGGAGGAGGGGCGGTGTACTGG
>DAOUCN010000118.1:0-2767 GCA_034431995.1 Chloroflexota bacterium
ACGCAGGGCCGGGTCCGTGGTGATGGCCTGCTTGGCCCCCAGCTTCGCCAGCCGCAGCGTGTACGGCAGGGTCGCGTTGGTCAGGGCGAAGGTGCTCGTGCGCGGCACGGCGCCGGGCATGTTGGCCACGCAGTAGTGCACCACGCCGTCCACCACATAGGTGGGATCGGAGTGGGTGGTGGCGTGGACGGTCTCGATGCACCCGCCCTGATCCACAGCCACGTCCACGATGACGGAGCCCGGCTTCATGCTGGCCACCATCTCTCTGGTCACCAGCTTGGGAGCTTTCGCCCCCGGCACCAGCACAGCCCCAATCAGCAGATCAGCATAGCGCACGCTCTCAGCGATGTTGCGCGAGTTCGACATGATGGTGATCAGGCTGCCGTGCAGGATCTCGCTCAGGTAGCGCAGGCGGGTGGCGGATATATCAATGATGACCACGTGGGCCCCCATACCCAGGGCCACTTGCGCCGCGTTGGTGCCCACCGTGCCCCCGCCAAGGATCACGACGTCTCAGGGGGCCACGCCCGGCACGCCCCCCAGCAGCTTGCCCCGCCCGCCGTTCATCTTCTCCAGATAGTGAGCGCCGATCTGCACAGCCATACGCCCTGCCACCTCGCTCATGGGCACCAAGAGCGGCAGCGAGCCGTCGGCCAGTTGCACGGTCTCATAGCCGATGGCGGTCACTTTCTTCTCCATGAGAACGCGGGTCAGCTTCTCCTCTGCTGCCAGGTGCAGATACGTGAACAAAATGAGACCTGGGCGAAGGTAGCCAAACTCCGCTGTCAGCGGCTCCTTGACCTTGAGCACCATCTCGGCGCGGCCCCAGACCTCGGCTGCGCCTCCGACCATGGTGGCCCCGCCGCGTTCGTATTCCCTGTCGGTGAAGCCGCTGCCCTCGCCGGCGTTGGCCTCCACCAGCACCGTATGCCCGGCCTGGGCCAGCATCTCCGCCCCGCCCGGCGTCAGCGCCACGCGGTATTCGTTATCCTTGATCTCCTTCGGTACACCGACTATCATCTCACGACCTCCTTGTCGCTGGTAGTGCTGTTCACGGATTCGGAACACGAATCACACGGAACTCAGTTCAAGGTCTGGGCATCCTTGGGGCTGTGTGTTGCTGAGCAACCCCTGGTAACTTCATGCTTCAATCCCTGAGCCTGAGATAGAAATGAGTATTCCATAGCCCTGTTTCAGATAGTGCATACGGTTCCCAGCCGTTCTGACAGAGTTGCTGCATAACCCACCACATGATGCCAAGGTCCCTGCCGTTCAAGCGCGTGACACCGCAGTTATACGGCTCACCCGAGGGGAGTACATCCTCTTGCACACGAGCCTTGGGGACAAGCCTCGTTACCTCGGCAAGAAACCAATCTACAACGCTTGGGGCAGTGGACCACAAACGAGTGCCAGTACCGTCGCTCCATATGCTCATCAGTCTGTATCCTGCCATTCAGTCCCTCCGCGCCATCATCGCGCCATAAGGCGGCATTCAGTTGCCTTCCGTGTGTTCCGCGTCATAAATCCGTGAACAGCTAGCCTCCTTTGCGCCTTGTATGCTGAAACTTGGGTTTGAACCTTAACAACCGCAATGACGTGCAGGGCCTTGCAAGATCTGCTGCATGGTGTACACTGGGCTCCTGGGAGGAAGGGAGTTGGCTACTTCTGCGTCTTCGCGGTTCGGAGCACTTGGGCGCGGCGAGCAGCGCCCCTACGGTTTCGCAGATCTTCCAATCCCTGCTGTCGGGCCTACACCTTCGCCCACGCCTCGCGCCACACCCGCTTGGTGTTCGCTACCAGGATCTCTGGCGTCTCGCCGGGGAGCGGCTTGACCTCAAAGGTGAGGACGGGCATCTTGCTGGGCAGCTTCTTGTCGAAGTAGCCGATGTCGAACAGCGCCCGCACGTACTCGGCCAGCTCGTCCACGTCGCTGTCACCGCCCGCCAGGCCGAAGCGCGGGTGCTGGTCGCCGTAGGCGGGGTTGGCCTTGTCCTTCTGGTAGCAGTTGCCCACGTGGGCGTGGATCAGGTGATCCTTGACCGCCTTCAGCCCCTCGCGTGAGCTTTCCCGCAGCAGCGGCATGTGGCTCAGGTCCAGGGTCAGGCCAAAGTTGGGGTACGATTTCTTCACCTTCTCGGCCAGCTTCGCCGCGTCCTTGCTGTGGCCCATGAGCGACTTCTTGTCCACCTCCTGGTCAAAGGTCTCCAGGGAGAGGAACAGCGTGTAGTCGCTGGCCGTGCTCCTGGCGTAGGCGCACATCTCCTCGATGGACTCCTGCAAGCGCCTGCTGGCGGCCTCCTTCTTGTCCTCGCCTGGATAGGAGCCGGGACCGTCTAGGAAGGCCATGATGCGGGCGCCGAAGAAGTATGCCTGGTCAATGGCCGGCTTCATGGCCTCGACGGCCGCTTTGCGCTGGGCCTCGTCTAAGGACGCCAGGTTAAGCTTGCCCCGCAGCAGGATGGGCTGGGCGCCCACGCCGATCTCTAGGTGTGCCGCCTCCGCCAGGCCTTTGAGCTTCGCTGCCACCTGTGGGTCGTTCACCGGCCGCACTTCGATCACCCGGAAGAAATCGTCGGCTGCTATCTTCGCCGCCGTCTCTAGCACCGGCCCCTCGCCCCCGATGCACTCCGGGAACAGCATGAAGTGCACGATGCCCAGGTGCATGTACGCTTCCCACGACTTCTTGCCCTCGAACTGCACGCTACCGATCTCCTGCTTCGCCATCGCGATCTACCTCCATTCTACGATGATTGACCACCGTCAGAGC
>DAOUCN010000119.1:0-5470 GCA_034431995.1 Chloroflexota bacterium
GGGGCAGCAGCCCCTCGCCCTCTCCCAGGGGGAGAGGGCGAGGGTGAGGGGGTGGTACGACGGCTGCGTCATCGACCCCTGCTTGCTGGAGGCCGGGCGCTACACCGTGGGCAACGTGCATTGGGTGCGGGAAGGCGAGTGGCTGCTACCAGCGGGGCAAACGGAATACGCGCGCGACGCCACCTTCGGCTATCGCTCCTCCGACCTGCGCGAGTGGGTGGAGGAAAAGACAGGCGGCAGGGTCCGCGCGGAGAGCGTGGTCGCCGTCACCCTGGATGATATCCGGCGCGGCGGGCCAGAGCGGGTGACCCAGGTGCTGATGGCTGTCTCCAACTGGGCAATGGTCATTGTGAATGCTGCCAGCTACCAGGATCTGGCCGTCTTTGTGAGCGGCCTCCTGGAGGCCGAGGAGCGGGGCAAGCGCTTCCTGTTCCGGACAGCGGCATCCTTTGTCCTCGTGCGGGGCGGCATCACCCGGCAGGGCTTCCTGGGGCCGGATCGCCTGTTCGCGGGCTGCCCCGAGCAGACCGGCGGTCTGATCGTTGTTGGGTCGTACATCCAGAAGAGCACGGAGCAGTTGCGCCGGCTACAAGCCCTCCCTGGCATCGTCAGCCTCGAACTGAGGGTCGAGCACATCCTGAAGGCGGAGACCCGCAACCGCGAGGTGGCCCGCATCGTTACGGAGATGAATCGGCATATCGGCGGGCGTGACGTGGTCGTCTCTACCAGCCGCCAGTTGGTGACCGGCGCAGATGCAGCCGAGAATCTGCACATCGGGCAGGCGGTGTCGAATGCACTGGTAGACGTGGTGCGCGGTCTGGCTGTGCGCCCGCGCTTCGTGGTAGCCAAGGGCGGCATCACCTCCAGCGACGTGGCCACCAGGGGCCTGGGCATTCGGCAGGCGCTGGTCCTGGGCCAGATCGCTGCCGCCGTGCCCGTCTGGCGACCGGGATGCGAGAGCCGTTTTCCGGGCATCCCCTACGTCGTCTTCCCGGGCAACGTGGGCGGGCCGGACACGCTGGCGCAGGTCGTGGCGGCTCTGCGCGCAACACGGCAAGCCAACGGTGCTTTCCGCCACAGAGGACACAGAGAACACAGAGTGCTCTAAGTCTCTGTGCCCTCTGTGTCCTCTGTGGTATAATGGTTGAGCAGAGGAGCGCAGCACCGTGGGCAAGGCGTGGGAGCCGCGATATGTAGGACTGCATAGAACTGGCGAGCTGGGACGGCGGACTGAGCACGCCTACGCGATGCTGGCCGCCTGCCGCTTGTGCGCCCGCGCCTGCGGAGTGAACCGCCTGGACGAGCCAGCGGGCGTGTGTCGGGCGGGGCGTGAAGCCGTTGTCGCCTCGTATGCCGTGCACCCCTGGGAGGAACCGCCCTTGAGCGGCACCCGAGGTGCGGGCACGATCTTCTTCAGCCAGTGCACCGGCCGCTGCATCTACTGCCAAAACTACTCTATCAGCCAGATGGGCGTGGGCCGCCCTGTGAGCGTGGAGCGCCTGGCCCGCATGATGCTCTCTCTCCAGAAGCAGGGCTGCCACAACATCGAGTTCGTCACCCCTACCCACTACATCGCCCCCATCCTGGCCGCCCTGGACATCGCCGCTGAGCGCGGCCTGCGTCTGCCCCTGGTCTACAACACCAACGGCTACGATTCTGTGGAAGCCCTGGCCCTGCTCGACGGCGTGATTGATGTCTATCTCCCCGACGCCAAGTACGCCAACGACCGCGTGGCCCTGCGCTTGTCCGGCTTCCCGAGGTACACGGCTGCCAACCGCGCCTGCCTGCTGGAAATGTACCGCCAGATGGGCGACGAGCTCGTCCTAGACGAGGACGGCATCGCCCGCCATGGCCTGATCATTCGCCATCTGATCCTACCCGCCAACCTGGCGCAGACGGCCGAAGTGCTGCGCTGGATCGCCCAGAACCTCTCGCCCAACGTCCACGTCAGCCTGATGAGCCAATACTTCCCCACCTACAAAGCCATCGGCCACCCCATCTTGGGTCGCCCCGTGTCCGACGAGGAATACGAGGCTGCCCTGGACGCCTTCGACGCAGCCGGGCTGAACAACGGGTGGGGACAGGAGTGCGAGGAGTAGGGTATCGGGGTTCGGGTATCGGGGGTCGGGCATCCCTTACGAGGAGAGACCGCAACCCGACGCCCGATGCCCGACATCCGAGCTACGGGGTGCCGCTATGCGCAAGCTGAAAGTGGACATGACCGAGCTCCAGGCTGCCTTCGATAGTTCCTCCCACGAGATGACCGACTACCTGGACACCGAGACCCGCGAGGCAATCTTGGTCGCCGAAGCCCTTGACGACAGCGTTCGTTGGTATTACAATGTCATACAAGGGCCGACGATATGGCCCACATGCGGGATGTTATTGCTGCCCCTTTGCTGGAGCCCATGTTTTGGGCCAGGCACCACGTCACCGTCGGAGAAGTGGAGGAGGTCTGTTTTCTCAAGCCCATATTCTGGGCAGGCGCGATGGCAGTATGCCGTGTTTGCTCAGACAGAAGCGGGGCGGTATCCGCTCGTCTTCCGCTAGCCTAGAGGTCGGGGGGCTACAGCCTGGCCACGGCGAGGGACATGAACGAGACGGAAAGACGCCGCTACCAGAAGGTCCGTGAACAGTGAGGAAGTCTATGGCGCAACGGAGAGGCCAGACAAGAGCGGATGTTCCCGCGTTCAGAGATGAGGGGGAGGCCGGCGCTTTCTGGGATACCCATAGTCCCCTGGACTATGCAGGGGAGTTCCAGGAGGCGAAGGTGACGTTCGCCCGTCCACTGGTCAGGAGGGGACTGACGGTCAAGCTGAGTGAGGACACGATTGCGCAGCTTCGAGAGCTTGCCCACAGGCGTGGTATTGGCCCCTCAACGTTGGTGCGCATGTGGATTCTCGAGCATCTGCATGCGGAGGGCACGCGAGGGCCTGGGGCAGTAAGCTCTGGGTGATCGCAAAAGGGAACAAGAAACGCCTCTCGTCTGGCAAGCGGGATTCGTCTCCCACAGCCCCGTGATTCTCGGCGCTGCGGTTTACATCTCGTGTATGTAGACCGAGCGCTTCACCCTTCGGGATCGCCAGGCGGACTTCGGGAGTATCAGGGGAGGATAATCATGGACTTCTGGGATGTCGTGCGCCAGCGCCGCTCCATACGAGCTTTCACCAGCGATCCGGTGGATGATGCTACGGTCCAGCGTATCCTGCAGGCGATCAACCTGGCACCTTCGGCCGGCAACCGCCAGGCGTATGAGGTCTATCTCGTCAGGGACGCGGCGACGCGGAGGGCCTTGGCTCGGGCCGCCCTTGACCAAGACTTCGTGGCCCAGGCGCCTGTTGTCCTGGTCTTCTGCGCCCACCCGTATCGCTCGGCCATGCGCTATGGCGAACGGGGAATCAATCTCTACTGCATTCAGGACGCCACTATCGCCACCACCTACGCTATGCTGGCTGCCACAGACCTGGGGCTGGCGACGGTCTGGGTGGGCGCGTTCGATGATGAGATGGCGCGTCAGGCTATCAAGGCCCCGCGGGAGCATCAGCCGGTGGCCATCCTGCCCATTGGCCACGCAGGGGAGAAGCCCCGCCCCACCTCGCGCCGTCCCCTGGAAGACATCGTGCATCGGGTGTAAGTGTCACCGCTGTGGAGCATCGCAGAAACGCCCTAACAGGCTGGGCACGGTGACACTCCTGCCGCGATGGCTTTGCCAACTTGTGCAGGGATGCATACGACACGGAAACGCGAGTGGGACTGAGGCGAGTCCATCGTGGCAATCGTGGCAGGCGCGCCGCGCGGCCGCTGGGCATACGGCAGGTTCCGACGACAGAGTCGTCGGAGTCCACATGGGCTCCACGTGGCCGCCGATGCACACTGATGCGGGATGAGAGCGGTGGACACCGAAAAGCTCAAGTATTGGGTTGGCTTCAATCTGGTGCAGGGAGTGGGGCCGGTGCGGGTGCGCCGGCTGCTCAACCACTTCGGCGACCTGGAGACCGCCTGGCATGCCTCGCCGATGGAACTGGCCGCGGCCGGCATGGAGCGGCGCGCTATTCAGGGCATTGGCGCGACCCGTGCCCGCTGCGACCTCGACGCCGAGATGGCCCGCCTCGCCGAGCGGGGCATTCGCGTCCTGACCTGGGCAGACGAGGACTACCCGCGCCTCCTGCGCCCGATTCCAGGTTCGCCCCCGCTCATCTATGTGTTGGGCGAGCTCAAGCCGGAAGACGCGTGGGCCGTGGCCGTGGTGGGTACGCGGCGGGCCAGCGCCTATGGCCGCGAGGTGGCAACAGACCTGGCCTCTGCCCTGGCTCGCAGCCGCGTGACCGTGGTCAGTGGCCTTGCCCTGGGCATTGACGGCATCAGTCATCGGGCCGCTTTGGAGGCGGGAGGGCGCACCATCGCCGTCCTGGGCTGCGGCCTCGATGTCATCTATCCGCCCGATCACGCTCGCCTGGCCCAGGACATCGTGCAGCATGGTGCCCTGGTCTGCGACTATCCCTTGGGTACGCAGCCCGAAGCGCGCAACTTCCCTCCCCGCAATCGCCTGATCAGCGGCCTGGCTCTCGGTGTGCTGGTGGTGGAGGGCGCCGACGACAGCGGCTCCATGATTACCGCCGACTACGCTCTGGAGCAGGGGCGCGAGGTTTTCGCCGTCCCAGGCAGCATCTTCGCTCCCCGCAGCAGGGGCACCAACCGTCTGATCCAGCAGGGGGCGAAGATGGTGATGTCGGTGCAGGATATTCTCGAGGAACTCAACCTCAGCCAGGCGAGCCAGCAAATAGAGGTGCACGAGCTTATCCCCGACAATCCGACCGAGGCCGCGCTCCTTCAGCATCTCTCAGCAGAGCCACGCCATGTTGACGAGCTGGTACGTGCTGCCAATCTGCCCACAGCCGACGTCAGCGCGGCCCTGACCATGCTGGAACTGAAAGGGGCCGTCCGCCAGGTGGGGCCGATGACCTATGTGCTGGCGCGAGAGGGGCGGGTTGGCTACAGTGTAGAATAAGCTCAAACAAAAGAAGGAGAGGCGACACGGGAAGCGTGAAGCGTGAAGCGTAAAGCGTAAGGCGTGAAGCGTAAAGCGTAAGCGTAAGGCGTAAGGGAGAGTCCTTTGCCGGAAAATGGAACTCTCCGGCAACGGCAGGCGGAAACCGGCTAAACGCCGGCTGGCAGCAGCTCGATTCATCGGGCTTTCACCTGCCGTAGCCGGATGATTCCATCATACGGCCTCGGCTGGCCGGCAGCAATTGACGGACGCTCTCCTTTTGCGTTTCACGCGTCGCGTTTCGCGCGTCTACCGCCGTCTATGAACCTGAAGGCCATAACCGACCGTCTGCCGCGGGACAGGCTCGCCCGTGCCCGTGCCCTGTCCATCGTTGAGGGCTGCGGCGCTACCGTCATGGCTAGCCTGACCAGCGGAGCCGCCCTGACCGGCTTTGAGCTGCTCCTGGGCGCACGGCCCCTGCAC
>DAOUCN010000120.1:0-5937 GCA_034431995.1 Chloroflexota bacterium
TGGTGATGCCTGGGGACAACGTGCGGATGACGATCAATCTGATCCAGCCGGTGGCGGTGGAGGAGGGGTTGCGGTTTGCCATCCGGGAGGGCGGGCGCACGGTGGGCGCAGGCGTTGTGACGACGATAAAGGAGTAGCATGGCGGCGAAGCAACGGATTCGAATTCGGCTCAAGGCGTACGATCACAGGGTACTGGATCAGTCGGCGGCGCAGATCGTCGAGGCTGCGGAGAACACGGGAGCGGAGGTATCAGGTCCCGTTCCGTTGCCAACGCACATCGAGCGGTACTGCATCATGCGCTCCACGTTCATTGATAAGGACTCGCGGGAGCACTACGAGATCCGCACGCACAAGCGGCTGATTGATGTCCTCAGTCCGAGTCCTAAGACGATCGACGCGCTGATGCGTCTGACGCTCCCTGCAGGTGTGGATATCGAGATCAAGCTCTAGGAGGACGCACACCGCGACCCTGCCCACGGCCCCCGTTTCGCCATTGGGAGGCGCCGTGAGGCCTGGGGGCACGGGGTGCGTGACCATCATGATCAATGGCATCTTGGGCAAGAAGGTGGGCATGACTCAGGTCTTCTCTGCCACAGGCGAAGTGGTTCCTGTGACTGTGGTGGAAGCAGGGCCCTGTGTGATCACCCAGATAAAGACAACTGAGAGCGATGGCTACGAGGCGGTGCAGCTTGGCTTTGCCGCGACACGGCGCCTGAGCAAGCCTGAGCGTGGGCACCTGAGCAAGCAGGGCCGGCAGCATCAGGAGCGACTGCCGATGCTCCGGCATCTGCGGGAGTTGCGCGTGGCCAGGGCATCGCAGCACAAGGTCGGCGAGACAGTGGATGTTTCTCTGTTCAAGGCGGGGGACTATGTAGACGTGATTGGTGTCTCCAAAGGCAAGGGGTTTGCTGGCGTTGTCAAGCGCCATCATTTCGCTGGCGGCCCCAAGACCCACGGCCAGTCCGATCGTCATCGTGCTCCGGGCGCCATTTCGTCGGGGACGACTCCCGGGCGCATCTACAAGGGCAAGCGTATGGCCGGACGGCTGGGGCAGGACCGGGTGACGGTGCAGAATCTGCAGATCGTGCAGGCTGATCCACAGCGCAATCTCTTGCTGATCAGGGGGTCGGTGCCGGGCAGCGCCAATAGCCTGCTCTTGATTAGGAAGGCACGCAAGAGCAAGAACTAGGGAGAGTAGTGTGGTTGAGACGACAGTCTACAGCACAGAAGGCGAGCAGGTCGGCACCATCGAACTCGACCCAAGCGTCTTCGGTGTTGAGGTCAATACGGCGGTGATGCACCAGGCTCTGAAGCGGCAACTGGCAAACGCCCGCCAGGGAACGGCCGCGACCAAGACCCGCGGCGAGGTGGCGGGCGGCGCCGTGAAGCCCTGGCGACAGAAGGGGACAGGCCGCGCGCGCCAGGGTACCATTCGCTCTCCTCTGTGGAAGGGCGGAGGTATCGTCTTTGGGCCGCATCCACGGTCATACCAGCAGAAGCTGCCGCGAAAGGCACGACGGCTGGCCATCACCTCAGCGTTGACCACCAAGGTAGAAGACAACCAGTTGATCATCGTGGATGATCTGAACCTGGCGCAGCCACGAACGAAGGACATGATCGCTCTCTTGGACAGGATCGGCGCCGGGCCATCAACATTGATTGTGCTGGCCGAAAGGAATGACAACATCGAGCTCTCGGCGCGCAACCTGGCCGGCGTGAAGACCACGCTGGCGGCCAATCTGAGCGTTGCCGATATTCTGAACTACGACTACCTGGTGATGACGCGCGCGGCGCTGCAGGCCGTGAGCGAAAGGTATGGCGGGTGAAGGGGAGAACCATGCATCCGTTTGAAGTGCTGCGGCGACCGATCGTGACCGAGAAGGTCAATCGCCAGATCCAGAGAAACCAATATACATTCGAGGTGGCTCTGGATGCAACCAAGATTCAGATCAAAGAGGCGGTGGAGACGGCCTTCAACGTCCAGGTCATTAAGGTACATACCAGTCGCTTTGCAGGGAAGCGGCGGCGATGGGGGCGCACGTGGGGTATGACCCCTGTGTGGAAGAAGGCCATCGTCACGATTGCGCCCGGTCAGAAGATCGAGTTCTTCGAGGGTGTGTAGTCAGTCAGCGAGGAGCAGGCATGGCACTCAAGCAGTCCAAGCCGACATCGCCGGGACAGCGGTGGCTGTTGGCGCCCACATTTGAAGAAGTCACCAAGCAAAAGCCCGAGCGGCCCATGGTCCGGCATTCCAAGAAGGCGGCAGGGCGCAATTTCCAGGGCAAGATCACCGTTCGCCATCAAGGGGGCGGGCACAAGCAGCACTACCGAGTGATTGATTTCCGGCGCGACAAACTCAACGTGCCTGGGCGAGTTACGTCCGTCGAGTATGACCCCAATCGCTCTGCGCGCATCGCCCTCATTGCCTATGCCGATGGCGAGAAGCGCTACATCTTGGCCCCGCTGGGACTGCAAGTTGGTGACCGTATCATGGCTGGGCCGAGCGCAGAGCCCAAGGTGGGCAATGCCCTCCCGATTCGCAGCATCCCGGTGGGCACCATGATTCACAACATCGAACTGCAGGTAGGCAAGGGCGGGCAACTGGTGCGGGCAGCAGGCACGTCGGCTCAGCTCATGGCGAAGGAAGGTGAGTACGCCCAGGTGCGCTTGCCGTCCGGGGAGGTGCGCAGGATCAGCCAGTTGTGTATGGCGACCGTCGGTCAGCTCGGAAATGTAGATCATGAGAATCGTATGTTGGGCAAGGCTGGACGGTCGCGTTGGCTGGGCCGCAGGCCCACGGTGCGGGGGAGCGCGATGACGCCACGGGATCACCCCCACGGCGGCGGAGAGGGCAAGGCACCTGTCGGCCATCCTGGCCCCAAGACGAAATGGGGCAAGCCAGCGCTTGGCTATCGCACGCGTACTAACAAGACCACCGACCAGTTCATTGTGAGGAGGAGAAAGTAAGCGTGGCGCGGTCGCTGAAGAAGGGGCCCTATGCTGACCCCAAGCTCATGAAGAGAGTGCAGGCCATGCAGAAGGCTGCAAACAAGCAGGTTATCAAGACGTGGTCGCGCGACTCGACGATCTTTCCAGACATGGTAGGCCTGACCATTGGCGTTCACGATGGCCGACGACATGTGCCCATCTACATCACGGAAAACATGGTTGGGCACAAGCTGGGCGAGTTCGCCCTGACCCGCACGTTCAAGGGCCACGGCGGGCGTGCGGAGAAAGTGACGACGCCGAGCGCCGCAGCAGCGCCGAAGCGCAGCTAGACGTTAAGGGGGTGCTCGTGGTCGCCTGCCCCGCCGCGCGAATGGCACATGGGGCATGTGCCGACGGAGGGGGCAGTGGCTCGACTGGAACACGCCTCATCGCTCACGGTTCTGGCAAGGCGGGCCGGCGAGACCGTACCGCCATACGCATGACGACAAGGTAGAACAGATGGATGTGAGAGCGACAGCAAAGTATATACGCATGACGCCGCGCAAGGTGCGCCTGGTGGCGGATGTGGTGCGGGGAAAGCCCGTCAAAGAGGCCCTGGACATCCTGCGCTTTCTGGACCGCGATGCGGCCGGAGAGGTGGCCGAGGTGGTGAAGTCTGCCGTGGCCAATGCGGAACAGAACAACCACTTGGCGGCAGAGGATCTGTACATTGCCGAGATCTATGCCGACAAGGGGCCGACGGCGAAGCGGTGGCAGCCTGGCCCCCGTGGACGGGCGTCGCCCATTCTCAAGCGTTCGACTCACATCACGGTCGTGGTGCGGGAGAGGGAGCAGAGCTAAGAATGCAAGGGGGACACGCGGTGTGCGGGTCTACTCCCGGAGTCATCGGCCCGGGCAGGCACACCGAGTCTGGCAAAGCACGAGCAGGCATGGTAGAGCACCAACGCCGCTAGCCTGCCCTGACTGTAGGAGGTTGATTTTGGGGCGCAAGGTTCATCCAATTGGCTTCCGTCTGAAGGTCCTGCGCGATTGGCAAGCTCGCTGGTATGCAGAGCGAGGATACGTGGACTTATTGCACGAGGATATACGACTACGGCGCCTCGTGTTCGAGCAGCTTGGCCGGGCCGACCTGATGGGCGACGCGGGCGTGGCGCAGGTGGAGATTGAGCGCTCGGCTAACCAGGTTACGGTGACGATTCACACCGCCAAGCCTGGCATTGTCATTGGTAAGGGCGGCCAGAAGGTCGAGGAAATACGCCAGATGTTGGAGCGGGAAGTGGGCAAGAAGGTCCGCCTCAACATCACCGAGATCCGGCAGCCAGAGCTCAATGCGTATCTGGTAGCCCGCAGTGTGGCCGACCAACTGGAGAAGCGCGTTGCCTACAAGCGGGCCATGAAGCAAGCAGTAGCCAGGGCCATTCGGGCGGGTGCCAAGGGTGTGAAGGTTGAGTGTGCTGGACGGCTGGCCGGCGCCGAGATGAAACGGCGGGAATGGGAGCGGGAAGGCCGGGTGCCCTTGCAGACGCTGCGAGCGGACATTGACTACGGCCAGGCAGAGGCACACACGACCTTCGGTCGCATTGGCATCAAGGTATGGATCTATAGGGGCGATGTCCTGCCCGTAGCAAAGGCTGTGGCTGCCCCACCTCCGGTCGCTATCACTGCCGAGCAGATCGCAGCGATGGCAGCGGACAATCCGGGCGCGGACGCAAGCTCACCACCATCAGCCTGAGGAGGACTGGAGGGGCGCAGGGGTAGCCCTCGTCCACCAGGAGGAACATGCTACAACCAAAACGCACAAAGTACCGCAAGATGCATCGGGGGCGCATGAAGGGAACGGCCAGCAGGGGAGACGTCGTTACCTTTGGCGAATACGGCTTGCAGGCCCTGCAGTGCAAGTGGATCACGGCGCGGCAGATCGAGGCGGCCCGTCGGGCAATCACCCACTACGCCAAGCGTGGCGGCAAGACCTGGATTCGCATCTTCCCCGACAAGGTGGTGACGGCCAAGCCTGCCGAGACCCGCATGGGTTCAGGCAAAGGCGCGCCCGATCACTGGGTGGCTGTGGTGCGGCCTGGGCGCATCATGTTCGAGGTGGGCGGCCTCAAGGAAGAGATGGCGCGGGAGGCATTGCGCCTCGCTTCCCACAAGCTGCCGCTGGAAACGCGCGTTGTGTCTCGCGAGGAGCTGGGCGGAGCATCGCCGAAGGAGGAGGCCGATGAACAGTAAGGCCAAGACCCTGCGCGACCTGTCGGATGGCGAACTGCAGGCCAGGCTTGAGGAAACCTATCGCGAGCTCATGAACCTGCGCTTCCAGCACTTCGCCCGCCAACTGGCCAACTATCGGCGGCTAGAGCAGGTTCGCCGCGACATCGCGCGCATCAAGACCATCCTGCGCGAGCGTGAGTTGGGAATCAACCCGCAAGGATAGAGTGAAGCATGGAAGCAGAGATCATCCCGGACGGTTCGGTGCAGACTGGGGACATGCAGCGCGGCCCGCAGCGCAAGACCAAAGTCGGACGTGTCATCGGCGACAAGATGGCCAAGACCATTGTCGTTGCGGTGGAATCGCAGCGCATGCACCGCTTGTACAAGAAACCCGTGCGTCATACGCGCAAGTTCAAGGTGCACGACGAGGAGCGATTGGCCCACGTGGGCGATCTGGTGCGCATTGTTGAGAGCCGGCCATATAGCAAGGAGAAGCGCTGGCGGCTGGACGCGATCCTGCAGCGGGGCGAGCTCATCAGGGTAGAGGCGTAGTGTGGGCGCTAGAGGAGAACCGCGATGATTCAGACACTGAGCAGACTCAAAGTCGCCGACAACACGGGCGCTCGCCAGATCATGTGTGTGCGTGTCATGGGTTCGAGCTCCAAGAAGTATGCAGCCATCGGTGATGTCATTATCGCCACGGTGAAGCAGGCGATTCCCGGTGGCCAGGTCAAGAAGGGCGACATCGTGCGAGCGGTCATTGTGCGCACGGCCAAGGAG
>DAOUCN010000121.1:0-1770 GCA_034431995.1 Chloroflexota bacterium
CCGGGTGGCCGTGAACGTGATGGCGGGGGTGAGGGTCCTGGTCGCGGTGGGACCGCCCGCCGGCTGCGTAGCGCTTGGCGTCGCGGTGCGGGTCGGCGTGCCGGGAGTCTGCGGAGGCGGCGGGGTGAAGTTACTCACGATGATGGGCAACCAGACCTTGCGCAGGAGCGACTGGTACGAGAAGAAGACCGGCACGATCTTGGGGCTGCCCGCTACGCCGGGCGTCGAGCTGCTCACCGTGATATTGGCGGTGTGCACACCGTGGGCCAGGCCACTGGTACTGACCGAGACGTTGACCTGGGCCGGCGTGGAGCCACCGACGGTGCCACTGGTGGGTGAGATGATCAGCCAGGTCGCGATCTCCGTGGCCGTCCAGTTGAATGATCCGCCGCCGGTGTTCAGAATGCGTAGGGTCTGGGGGAGAGGACTCAGGCCAGGGCCGGCCAGGAAGTGCAGGGCTGCCGGGCTGACGCCCAGGGCAGGGGTGGGGGTTGCCGTGGGCGTGGCCGTGCGCGTGGGCGTGCGGGTGGGGCCGGGCATGGCAGCGACGACCGCCTCGTTGGCGTCGACGCGACCGTGGCCGAAGAAATCGTCGCGGCCGGGCGTACCCAGGTCGTCCGCCGTGGTGAACAGATAGTTCTGCACCTGGGCATTGGTGAGGGTAGGACTCACACTCCACATGAGGGCGGCCACGCCTGCCACGTGGGGCGATGCCTGCGAGGTGCCCGACAGCGCGTCGTAGCCATTGGCCGGGAAGCCGCTGCCGCTGCCACGCAGGTAGGTGCTGATGATGAAGCTGCGCGGGTCGGACGCGCCATACTCCCCTCCGCCGCCTGGAGCGGCGATGTCCACGTAGTAGCCCGCGTTGGAGTACGGAGCGTGCACGTTGCTGAGGCCGATGGAGGCGACGCCTATGACATTGTTCAGTGCCGCAGGATAGCCGACGGGGTTTCCTTCCTCATACTCGTTGCCGGCCGCGGCGATGACGAGCAGGCCAGCGTTCCAGGCATAGTCAACAGCAGACTGGTAGGCAGCGATGGCCGAGGGATCGCTGATCTGCCCGCCCAGGCTCATGTTCACGACCTTGGCGCCGTGGTCGGCAGCCCAGCGCAGGGCGTCCATGGAGTATGTGATGAGGCCCGTGCCCTGGGCGTTGAGGGTGCGCAGGGGCATGATCTTGGCTCCCCAGGAAGCTCCCGCGACGCCCAGGCTGTTGTTGGAGCAGGCGGCGGCGATGCCCGCGACGTGGGTGCCGTGGCCGTTCAGGTCATTGGGATCATTGTCGTTGAACACGAAGTCATAGCCCGCAACCACCTTGCCGGTGCAGTTGAAGTCCGGATGAATGGCACCTAGGTTGTCTATCCCGGTGTCAATAATGGCGATCACCACACCCGTGCCTGTGGTGGTGTTCCAGGCGGCGGGCAGACCGATCTGCGGGAAGTTGGGCTGGTAGGTTGCGTAGTAGGTATCGTTGGGCGCGAGGGCAGGCCCTGCGGCCAGGCTGGCCAGCAGCTCCAGCGACGGGCGGTACCTCTCCGGCGGCAGAATGGCCCGCTGGATGTAGTTGGGGAAGGCATACTGGACGCGCGGGTCTTTCGCCAGACGTGCAGCCCACTCCTTCTCCTCGCCCTGCCGGACAATCAGGCGGTCGAGGATGCTGCCCGGATTCGGAGGGATGGCAGCGAGACCATAGTCCGCTCGCAGGCTGGCGCGGTCAACAGCGCGCAAACCCTCCTTGTACTGGACGACCACTTCGCCCAGGGCGAACTC
>DAOUCN010000122.1:0-1795 GCA_034431995.1 Chloroflexota bacterium
GTCATGGGTTCGAAGAACTTGAAAGGAGTCGTGGTGCTGGGTATCCTGTGCCTGACCCTGGGCGTTGTGGCCCTGTTCGTTGCCCGCGCCCGTCCGCTGTTCACTCGCGTTCAGACCCGGCTGGACGCGCTCAACAACGTGCTGCAGGAGAACCTGGCCGGTGTGCGCGTGGTCAAGGCCTTTGTGCGCGCTGCGCATGAGATCGAGCGCTTTGCACGCGCCAATCTCGACCTCACGCAGCAGTCTATACAGGTGCAGCAGTTCATGGCCGTAGTCATCCCCAGCATGATGCTCTTCATCAACCTAGGCACCGTCGCGGTGGTGTGGATGGGGGGCCAGCAGGTCATCGCCGGGCAGTTCACCGTGGGGCAGGTCCTCGCTTTTGCCAATTATGTCAGTTCGATCATGTTTCCGGTCGTTTTCCTTGGCGCCATGGTCGGGCTACTGTCGGCGGCACAGGCCTCGGCTCAGCGCATCCTCGAGCTGATGGACACAGCGCCAGACGTGCAGAACCGTCCTGACGCGCGCCCACTCAGCCAGGTGACCGGGCGGGTGGTTTTTGAGGATGTCTGTTTCAGCTACAGGCGCGATTGCGGCGACCCCGTGCTCGAACACATCAACCTCGTTGCCGAGCCCGGGCAGACCGTTGCCCTCCTAGGCGCGACTGGTTCGGGCAAGTCCAGCCTGGTGGCCCTCATCCCGCGCTTCTACGATGTCACCTCAGGCCGTGTCACAGTGGACGGCATAGACGTGCGCGACGTCACGCTCGAGTCGCTGCGTTCGCACATCGGCGTCGCACTGCAGGAAACGGTCCTCTTTTACGGGACGATCCGCGACAACATCGCCTACGGACGGCGCGACGCCAGCGACGAGGAGGTGATGGCCGCAGCCAAAGCCGCGCAAGCCCACGACTTTATCATGGAGATGCCGCGTGGCTACGCGACGATCGTAGGCGAGCGCGGGGCCACGCTCTCGGGTGGGCAGAAACAGCGTATCGCCATCGCCCGAGCCCTGCTGGTGAAGCCACGCATTCTGATCCTTGATGACAGCACGAGCTCAGTGGACGTGGAGACGGAAAACAAGATCCATCGTGCCTTGCGAGAGCTAATGAGCGATTGCACTACCTTCATTATCGCCCAGCGGGTGAGCACCGTTCTGCGGGCTGACCTCATCGTGGTGCTGGAGCGGGGCCGCATCGTCGCCCAGGGCAAGCATCAGGAGCTCCTGGCCTCCAGCCCCGTCTATCGCGAGATCTACGATTCGCAGCTTGGCAGTCGGGGGGTGCTCCATGACTAGCGCCATGCGCCCAGCGAGACCCATTGTGCCGGCGCAGAGGGGACCGGGCAGCGGCGGGGGAGTCCCCATCGAGAGAGCGCGCAACGTGCGTGGGACATTGCGGCGCCTGGTCGACTACCTGCGGCCGTACGGCCTGATCCTGCTGCTGGTGGCATTGCTGGTGGTGGTCAACACGGCTTTGACCCTGGCTGGCCCCTACCTGCTCGGCGTAGCCATTGACCGTTTCATGGCCTCGAGGGATTCTGCGGGACTGGCGCGCACCACACTGCTCTTGCTGGCGGTCTATCTGGGCATTTGGGTGAGTGCAGCCGGGCAGAACATCCTGCTCGCCCGTGTCGGACAGCAGGCCCTGCGCACGTTGCGCGGCGACCTGTTTGCCCACCTGCAGACCCTCTCCCTGGGCTTTTTCGATCGCACTCCCGTGGGCGAGCTGATGAGCCGACTCACCAACGACATCCAGACCATCAGTATGGTGCTCACCGTCAACGCCACACAGGCC
>DAOUCN010000123.1:0-7618 GCA_034431995.1 Chloroflexota bacterium
GTATCTGCACACCGTGCACTCTCCGGCTGATCTCGCAGCCGGCGCGGTGGGCGGCAACGGGATGCCCGCTGACCAGGGCCACGATCTCGCCATCGTTGTTCATGATGGCATCGCAGACAAAGCGCAGGCCGGCCTGCTCCGCCACCTCGTCAATGGCCAGGCGTACGGGGTTCTCTGCGTGGCCATAGATCTGCGCCGTCGGAACGTCGGCCATGAACCAGTGCATGGCTCCGGCCGTCTTCTCGCCGCATACCCCAGGCACGACGATCTTGCCACCGCCCGAGAAGCCAGCCACAGCATGGGGCATGATGCAACCAATGCCAATCACGAGGTCGGCTTCCTGCAACATACGGTTTGGCCACACCTCGATGCCGAGCTTAGTGGTGCCAGCAAGGTAGAGCTGATCCTCTTGATCCCAGCGATGGTTGTAGACGGGATACCGCCGGGCGATGTCGGGCCCAATCTTGGCAGCGATCTCATCCCATGTCATGTCGCGGTGCGTGCCCAGGCTCATCAGCAAGGTGATGCCGTCGTCGCGGACACCGGCGGCGTGAAGCTCGTCCAGCACAGCGGGGAGAATCCGGTACGCTGGCGTCAAGCGCGTCACATCGTCAGGGATAATGAGGACGCGCCGCAAGCCGCGCACCAATTCCGCCAGTGGCCCGCTGCCAATGGGATGGGCAAGGCTCTCGAGCACGATCTGCTGCGCCGGCTGTGGCGGTGTGGCCGTGCCGGACTCGAAGACGCCCATCAGATTGGCGTCTGGGATGTCAATCGGGTCGAGATAGGGATACGGAAACCGATAGCGCATGTGGCCCTCTACGACTCGCCGCGCTCGGCCTTCGCCTTCTGGTCTGGGTGCGTATCGAAGTACCAGCCGGCTGGCGACATAATCCACAACACCTCGAGGGGGGTGTTGTACGGGTTCTTGAGACCGTGGTAGGTGTGCGGCGGGAAGAAGACAGCATCTTTCGGGCCAATGGGGATCTCTTTGCGGTCTTCGTCGGCGATGATGATGCCATTGCCCGTCAGACAGAAGAAGATTTCCTCTTGTTCTTCGTGGCTATGGCCCGGCTCGCAGATCCCACCCGGCTCAACAACGACCATGCCGAACGTCAGATGCTTCGAGCCGACTGTGGACGGGTCAATCATCTTATAGTTGGTGCGATGTGCCAGGTGGATTGGCTGCACGTCGTGGGGGTTCGTCTTGATGGCGGGGCTCACAAGTGCCTCCTCTCTGTCTTACGATGATTTCTTGTCGTATGAACCCTGGGTAACCGGCGGTGAGAAGACGTAGACGACCTTCAGCACCCCGTCGCCGAGGTTATTGATGCTGTGTGTGACGCCTGGCGGGACGTAGACGCACGTCCCCGGCAATACGCGTTCGGGCTTGCCATCGAAGTAGAACTCGCCTGAGCCAGTCAGGACATAGAGGATCTCTTCGGCCTGCTCATGAACGTGGGGCGGTGCGTGACGCCGCGGGGGGAAATCGGCTACGCCGAAGCACATGTTCTTCGCGTTGCCAAAACGGCCCGGCCCGATGATCATCTTGTGATCGCGGCCCGGCAGGGACACCGCAGGTACTTCACTTTCATGGATCGTGTACATTCGTTCTCTCCTGGATCTGGGATATGTGGGCTGCACGGCTTCCAGACCCCGACAGCTCTCCGAGACCTGTCGGGTCTGGCTCCCTTTCACCCCTGGGCTGGGCCACGGCCCACGACGGCTAGGGCTGAAACATGCGCGTCGCACGCCTGCTGCTCATCCCAACGGCGCGGCGGGCAGCACGGGCGATATGCCCCGCCGACAAGCCGAATTTGTCGGCCAGGTACTCCACCGAGCCCACTTCGCCGAAGGTGTCAGGAATGCCCACGCGCACCACGGGGACCGGGCAGTCCTCGGCCACTGCTTCAGCCACAGCGCTACCCAGCCCCCCATGGATGCTGTGGTCCTCGGCGGTGACGATGGCTCCGGTCTCCTCAGCGGCTCTGACAACGGCCTCCCTATCCAGGGGCTTGACAGTATGCATGTTGAGCACCCGGGCCCGTATGCCATCGGCAGCAAGGGCATCGCTCGCGGCAAGAGCGCGGGCAAGCATGTTGCCTGCCGCGATGAGGGTGACATCCGACCCCTCGCGCAGAAGGCTGGCCTTACCGAACTCAAATGCATATGACTGGGGGTCGAACATCACGGGCAGGTTGCCCCGCTGTACCCGCATGTACGCAGGGTAGGGGAAGTCCATCAGGAACTCAAGAGCACGGCGATGCTCGGTTGCATCAGCGGGAATCAGGATGTGCATGTTCGGCAGGGAGCGCATGATGGCGATGTCTTCGACGGCCTGATGCGAGGCTCCGTTGCGCCCAGAGCTGAACCCGGGCTCCACGCCGATGAGTTTGACGGGAGCGCGGCAGTAGCAGACCGAGATTGCCACCTGATCCGCCACACGGCGGCCGATGAAGCAGGCGAAGGTGCCAGCGATGACCCGCCGACCAGAGAGCGCCAGGCCGGCGGCAACGCCTACCATGTTCTGCTCGGCGATGCCCAGGTCGAAGTAACGGTCGGGGAACTCAGCCTTGAAGAAATATGTCTCGGTTGCCCGGGCCAGGTCGGCGTCCAGCACGACGAGATCAGGATACCGTCGGCCCATTTCGGCCAGCGTCTTGCCGAAGACCATTTGCTCTACCTGATCGGCCACAGCTCGGCCTCCGTCGCCGCCAGGTCGCGGAGCGCCTGGGCGTAGGTATCCTGGTCGAGGGACTGAGCGTGCCACTCGTAACGGTTCTCCATGAATGATATCCCCTTGCCCTTGACCGTGTCGCAAATGATGATATGGGGCTGGCCAGCATGCCTCTGGGCGTTGTGTGTGGCCTGTAGAATCTGACTGCTGTCATGGCCATCGACGCGTTGCACATGCCACCGATTGGCTCGCCAGCGCTCCTCGATCGGTTCTAGGGAGTTGATGTCGTCCACAGAACCGTCCACCTGCAGCCTGTTGTAGTCGAGGTAGGCGATTAGGTTTTCCAGATGAAGCTGAGCAGCCGCCATGGCCCCTTCCCACACCTGGCCCTCCTGACACTCTCCGTCCCCCAGGACGGCGTAGACCCGTCGCTGGCTCTTGTCCAGGCGGGCAGCCAGCGCCATGCCGACGGCCACAGAGATGCCCTGACCGAGTGAGCCGGTGGACACCTCCGCTCCCGGCACAAGGTGCATGTCCAGGTGCTTCTGCAGGCGCGTCCCCTCCAGGTTGAAGGTGGCCAGCCATTCCTTGGGGAAGAAGCCACGTTCGGCCAGTACGGCGTAGAGGGTGGGGCTTGCATGGCCCTTCGACAGGACGAAGCGATCCCTGTCTGGCCATTGTGGGTTTCGGGGATCCACGCGTAGGACGGCCATGTACAGGGTGGTCAGGATCTCCACACAGGACAGGCACCCGCCGGGATGGCCGGAGCCGCCGGTGTAGATCATCTCCACCAGGCTACGTCTGACCCTCCAGCACGCCCGCCTCAATTCAAGGAGTCCGTGGTCATGCACAGTTGCTTGTCACCTCATGCTCCGGCAACGCCCGCCGGCGTAGCCACGAAGAGAACAACGGCTGTATCCGGTCCGGGGTTGTGCCAACGGTGCGGTTTGGTTGAGTCCCAGTAGATGCTGTCGTCCGCTGTCAGAACGTGTTCCACGGCGTCTATGACCAGGTGCAATGTGCCAGACAGGACAAGGGCGGTTTCTTCGCCGGGATGGGCGTCATCATCAGCGAGACCGCCGCCGGGCGCTACGGTGACGCGAGTGAACTCGATACGCGCGTTGCTGTCTGGGTGGAGGAACTCGTAGGTGGCGCGGGCCGCGCGTGAGCGCATGATCATGCGATCCGCGGGGTGGACCACATGCTCCGTCCGGCGGGACTCGAGAAACAAGTGGAAGAGGGGCACATCGAAGACCTGGGCAATCCTACGCAGCGTGCCCAGAGAGGGATCGGCCTGACCGCGCTCCATTTTGCTGAGCATGCCACTGGTCAACCCCACACGGGCAGCCAGCTCAGCCAAAGTGAGGTTGCGAGCCAAGCGCAGTTTCCTGATCTTAGGTCCGGGATGCAGGGTCTCCGCTGTCGTCGCGTCGCCTCCGTCGGGAAGGGTGCTTGCATTACATTCATTATAGCATAACTACATTCAACCCGTCAAGTACCGCAACCTGCGAGGGTGTTGAACGATGTGCTCGGCGACTGGAAGTCGCAGCAACAACGCCGCGATGCCTGCCTCCGCAGGCTGAGTCGGTCGCCGAAGGGCGACCCTACGCCCTTGTAGGTGCAGTTTCAAACTGCTGACGCCATCCGTTCAACACCCTCGCACCCTGCCTGTGCGGTCCCTTATCGCTAACGGCCATGCGCGCTACCAGGCGGCCACCGTTCTCTCCATGTCGTCAAGCATGTGGTGGTAGCGCTCGTGGACGCCTGGCCCCATGCGCTCCTGTTCGATGCGCTCGAAGGCCGTCAGCAAGCGGGCATGCTCGCTTGCTGGGAGCACAGACGCCGCCATCGGGAAGAGGATGTTGTCTTCCTTGTAGATGTGCGAGCGAAGGAGGTCAACGTAGCCCCGCACGGCCGCAACCAGCTCGCCCCTCACACTGGCATCGCCCTGCGCCAAACGGCGGGCAGCCTCGGTCATTCTCCGGATGAACCGCCGCCCCTCGTCGTGCTCGGCGAGCATGACTGCGATCGGCCCGCCCTGCCGGGGTACGCCGGCCTGCTCCATCGCTGGGAAGAGCTCGTCTTCTTCCTTGCCGTGGTGGCACTTGTCAGCGAAGCCACTCAAGAAGCCTGCTGCCTCCCGGAACAACTCAGGCGCCACCGTTTCCCCCGCTTCCAAACGGCGCGCTGCCTGTTCCAGGATGGCCAGCATGCGCTCGATGGCCCGGTGTTCTTCCTTGAGTACGTCTGGTGCGAGCATTCCTGTCTCCTCCTCAGTATGTTAGTGTGGGGCCAGGCTCGACGCCGCGGCAACCCATTGGCGCACGGAGGGGAAGACCGGCACTCCGTTGCTCTCCACGGCGCGCGCCATTCGGTCAGTATAGGGGCCGCCCATCGCCCCCACCAGGATCGGCTTGTCATAAGTCTTCGTCAGGCGACCCAGCGCCTCAGAGATGGTCTCCTCGAGTGGCGTGTCCTGGAAAACGAACCAGGGCATGATGATGTCCACATTGGGGTCCGCCATGAGGGTCTCGATGCCGATGGTGTAGTCCCTGCAGGTGGCCGATCCGGTGACATCTACAGGATTCTGGACGACGTAGAAGGGCGGGTAGGCTGCCGACAGGGCGCTGAGGGAAGCAGGGTTCAGCGGCGGTAGCTCAAGCCCGTACTCCGCGAGCAGGTCAATGGCCTGCACCATGGTGCCGGCGCCGTTGCTGATCATGGCCACCCGATTGCCGCGGGCGCGCGGCTGCATGGCCAGGGCCTTGCAGGCCGCCAGCAATTCCTCGTAGCTGTTGACTGCGATCACCCCTGCCTGGCGCAAGGCGCCCTGGACGAGGGCATGAGACCCGCCGAGGAAACCGGTGTGCGACAGGGAGGCGCGAGCGCCTCGCTCGCTCCTGCCTGCTTTGAAGATCACGATCGGTTTGTGCGGGCTTACCCGTCTCGCAGCTTCCAGGAAGCGGCGCCCGTCCTCCAGACCCTCCATGTACAGCACAATGATGCTAGTCTCCGGATCATCGGCCAGGTACGTGAGGAGATCGGCCTCGTCTACGTCCACCCGATTGCCGTAACTCACGAACTTGCTGACCCCCAGCTCTGCCACGTGCTCCAGGAAAGCGGCGCCGACGGTGCCGGATTGAGTCAGCATGGCGATGGGCCCAGGCCTGGGACGTACCATGCGATCATGAACTTGGAAGAAGGTGTCGAGCCTGGTGTACCCGTCGAAGACGCCGATGCAGTTGGGACCAATCACCCGCACGTCCAGTTCCCTCGCACGGTTCCTGATCTCAGTTTCGAGCCTGGCCTTCTCGCCGCCCAGTTCCTTGCCGCCGCCGGAGACCACCACCAGGTTGTGAATGCTCCTGGCTGCGCACTCCTCGATGACAGCCGGCACTTGCCGCAGGTCTATGGTGACGACGACCAGCTCAACGGTATCGGGAATAGCGCTGAGGGAGGGATAGGCTGCTATCCCCATGATCTCTGTGCGTGTGGGATTCACAGGATAGACCTTGCCGCGATAGTCATGCTGTGCCAGGCTATCCAGGACGGCGTTGCCGATCTTCCCTGGCGTGGCAGATGCTCCCACAAGGGCAACCGAACGAGCCTTGAAGAAGGTCTCCAGATGGGCGGTGTTGGGCGGGGTCGGCGTTGGCGCGGGCCGCGGCGTGGCGTGCCAGATGATCTTCGCATCCAGGACGTGGTGCTGATCTCCCCGCACGACGACGGGGTTCAGGTCGAGGGATTCGAGTTGGCCTGCGTGATCCAGCCCCATGCGTGCGGCGTTCATAAGCAGGTCTACAAGCATCTCTTGGCTGACAGGAGGTTGGCCCCGGTATCCCTGAAGGAGCGTGTAGCCTTTGATCTCGCGCACCATCTGGGCTGCGTCGTCGCGGGTGATGGGGAGCACACGGAAGCTGACGTCCTTGAAGACCTCGGTGAAGACGCCGCCCAGGCCGAACATGATCACAGGGCCGAATTGGGGGTCGTCCAGCAGGCCGATGATGATCTCGCTGCCACCCGTCACCATCTGCTGGACCTGCACGCCCTCAAGTCGGGCGTCGGGATGGGCTGTGTGCGCGGCTTCCATGAGGCGTGCAAAGGCACGGTGTACGTCATCCGGCGAGGACAAGCCGAGGACGACGCCTCGCACATCCGTTTTATGCAGGATATCAGGGGAGGAGATCTTCAGGGCAACGGGGAAGCCCATGTCCCTAGCTATGGCGCTAGCCTCGTCTGAGGTCGTGGCGATAGCACTGCGAGGGGTCTGGAAGCCATAGCGCTCGATGATGCTGTCGGGCATGCGTGGCGCTCCTGTCAGATGTGTGATTGCACGGGATTGGCTTGCGGTAGGATAGCACGATGGAATACCGTTGTCAATGAATAAAGACTGAAATCCGGTGGTAACGCCGCGACCAGGTCCTGCCGTCCACGAATGGCCACGAATGCACGAATGGCGAGCCGCTGGACGGCGATGACGTATGCTTTGCACGCTGCGCCGGTCGAGAATGGCCACGAAATGCATGAATCGCGAGTCGCCGCATGTATGGAAGGCTGAGACCCTCGGCGGCATTGCTGCGTAGGTCGTGGCGGCATTCGTGGCCATTCGTGGACGGCAATCACTCCCTACCGCGTTACAACCGGATCTCAGATTTAGAGAACCGCTACCCCTTGACATGCCATCACGAGTCTGGTATAATGGCGATAGAACATATGTTCTATTCAGGAAACGGAGATGGCAGTCCGCTCCATTGTCTGTGTCCTGCTTGACTTCTTCATTGCCTCCGTCGAGTGCCAGAAGCGCCCCGATCTGCGGGGAAAGCCGATCATTGTCGGCGGGGAGCCGAAACGTCGCGGCCTGGTAGTGGCTGTCTCGCCTGAGGCAGTCGCCTGGGGCGTGCAACCGGGTATGCCCTCTTGGCAGGCTCTGCACCTGTGCCC
>DAOUCN010000124.1:0-1629 GCA_034431995.1 Chloroflexota bacterium
GTACCGGGCCGCCCGCCGCATCTGGGCGCGGGAGATGCGCCAGCGCTTCGGGGCCAAGAATCCCCGCTCCTGGTGGCTGCGCTTCCACACCCAGACGGCCGGCTGTGCCCTCACCGCCCAGCAACCGGAGAACAACGCCGTTCGTGTAGCTGTCCAGGCCCTGGCCGCCGTCCTGGGCGGCACGCAGTCGCTGCACACCAATTCCATGGACGAGGCCCTGGCCCTGCCGTCAGACTTCGCGGCAAAAGTAGCTCTGCGCACGCAGCAGATCATCGCCCACGAAATCGGGGTGGCGAACACGATTGATCCCCTGGGCGGCAGCTACTTCGTGGAGGCGCTGACCAACCAGACCGAGCGAGCGGCCTACGACTACTTCGAGCGCATCGAGAAGCTAGGCGGCGTGCTGCCGGCCATCAGGCTGGGGTTCTTCCAGCGGGAGATCGCCGACGCCGCGGCGCGCTATCAGCGGGAGATCGAGCAGAAGAGGCGCGTCATCGTGGGCGTCAACGAATATGCCTCCGAGGAGCCGCTGCGCATCCCGCTCTTGCAGATGGACCCCCAGGGCTATCAACGTCAGGTGGCGCGGCTGGAGCGCACCCGGAGGGAGCGGGACAATGTAGTCGTGGGCGAGAGGCTGGAGGCCCTGCGCCGGGCCGCAGAGGGGACAGAGAACCTCATGCCGTATCTCATTGCCGCGGTCAACGCCTACGCTACCCTGGGCGAGATCATGGGCGTGCTGCGCAAGGTCTTTCACGAGTACCGTGAAGAGGCGATTGTGTGAATGGAACGCGGATTCCGGCGGAAGGTACGCGGAAAGGGCGCTGGCGGGAGAGAGGTAGTCATCCTGGGGAAGCACGTTTGGGGCCGTGGGGCAATGAGGAGTCGAGGAGAGGGCACCATGACATGCCCCGAAGAGGATACCCAGGCGAAATCGAGATTACCTCAGCGCGCAGTAAGCGGCGGTGCAGAAGACCAGGGTTGGTCATCGAAGAGAGGAGGCAAACCGACATGGCCGTCGCATGTCCTGTGTGTGCCAAGGATGACGCGATCCAGAAAGTCTCCGCTGTGGTTGCCAGCGGCCAGGCTACAGGTACTTTCTCAGGGCCAACGGGAGGGATCACCGATGTGGGTGGTCAGTGGGGAATCATCGGCGGTTTCTCCAGTCTCAGCGGCGAGATGCGCACTAGGCTCGCGCAGGCCCTGGCCGCTTCACGCGAACCAAGCGGCCCGGTGTTCAGGCCACGGGGACGCGCAGCTTGGTGCATGTCGGTGCTGATGTCCCTGCTGTTTGGCGGGGTGGCCCTCTTTGGCGTCTTTGGCATCGTGATGTCGGTAGCGAGTGGAGACGGGGGCGGGATCGTTATGGGCCTTCTCATGGTGGGAGTCGGCGGGCCGAAGGCATGGTATTGTTGGGTGGAGCCGGCGTATCGGCAAGAAGAGTGGAAAAAGCTGTCGGAGCAGAGGGCCGCCTGGCACGTCGCGATGACTCGGTGGGAGCGGCTGTACTACTGCTATCGCGACGACACCGTCTTCGATCCGCAGAGGGGGGAGACGTGCCAGCCGGCGGCCAAAAATGAGTTATGATACCCAGCCGCCCACCCCACGTAGCCGTTTTTCGGGGATGGCCAA
>DAOUCN010000125.1:0-51064 GCA_034431995.1 Chloroflexota bacterium
GCCTGGGGGGTGCGCCCCCCACTACCCCCTCACAGCGACCGAGGTGTCACAGCGACCGAGGTGTCACAGCGACCGAGGTGTCACAGCGACCGAGGTGTCACACCGACCGCGCGGCGCGCGCGCGCGAAGCACAGAGCCCTGTCCACGGTGCTTGCAGGGGTGTAGACGCAACTGTCCCCCGATCGGCGCGGCCGACCAGGGGACAGGGGTTGGCGAGAGCCTAGGCTAGAGCCAGGTCAGGATGAACCAAACAGCGACCACGACGAACCATGCTGTGAGCTTTGACATGGTGGGGCGCCTACTTCGTCCAAGACAGCTGGTCTCGGTTCGCCTCGATGTACTCTTGGATCCGGGGGGCGAACTGGAGGAGGCGCATCCACTGGGGAGCGTACAGCGTGACAGGGTAGCGGCCGAGGCCTGTCACCTTGACGTTCTTCTTCTCTCCCATTGACACTCCCAGGTGGCTGCCTTGCGTGCTGGTACGCTGGAGCAACCTGGCGTTCTCGGCACGGAGGCGTTCGAGCTCGGCGAGGAGGTTAGCAGGTGCCGTGTCATCCGACTGAGCAGGTGCCGGTTCCGGGGTCGCCAAGCAAGCCTTGGCGGCCGTCACGCCGTCGGCCTCGATGGGGACGCCCTGACTGTGGGCGGCGATGATCTTCTCAGCCACGTCCTTCGTCATGGTGTTCATGTTCGACCTCCTAGTTGTGGGCGGCGGGATTGCCGCTGGAGCCATTGTGGCCCGGCCGGACCTGCCCGGTCAGGTGCCATGTCAGGTGCCGGCTGGCCTCGGTGTCAGGGCAGCCAGGGCATGGGCCGCCCAGCCAGCGCTTCACATACTCGTTGTCTGGCGTGTTCCTCCTCCTCCATTTGGCGAGTCATCTCCTTGACGCAGGCAGCGTCCTCGGGCGACAGGGCGTGCTCGTGCCGGGGGACACGCAGGCACACCAACAGGGCACTCAGCTGTCTGTCAGACAGCAGGGACATCCACACTGGGACGTTCATGACTTCACCACGACGACAACCTGGCTGACAGTCAGCTCGTCTCTGTAGACTGTGACGTCCTCCCCGTCGAGGTAGCCCAGAATGTCCACCACGCCCTCAACCAAGCGCTCGGCTTCGGCGTGAGACAGGCTCCAGCGAGACTGCCAGGCGGCCATCGACTGAGCCGGATCATTCTGGGCAGCCAAAAGGTGCGCCAAAGGCTGTTCCCCTGGCTTTCCGGGCTTCGTGGGCTTCGCGATGTCAGACATAGGCTCCTCTCACGCCTCGTTGTAGGGGGGCTGGATGGCCCGGAGCCAAGTGGTGATCTCCTGGCCACGCACGTTATCCAGGCTGACAGTGTGGAATGGCTGTCTGGCGTAGAACTCGAACGCCTCGGCAGCCTGGCCCGTCTCATCGTCGGTGAAGACACGGGAGAACAGGCCGGGGGGCTTGTCAGGCTCGTAGATGAAGACAGACAGGATGAACATCAGACACCTCCATTGGCTCGTCAGAGCCAGGTTGCGGCCAGCCATCATGGCCGGCGGTGCGACCATTATAGCCCGGCGGCCACTGGTACACGGGAAAGAAGGCCCCCTGGAGCCTGACAGGAGGTAGGTCGCCAGGCCCCAGGAGGGTGTGATCCGTATACGCAGATACTAGATCTGTCCGTATACGGAGTCGTCGCAGGTGAACTCTTCTTGACAGCGGGAGAGGCCCTCGCAGCGGTCAGGATGCATCAGTGGCTAACCTCGCGTTTGCGGTGGTGAGTGAGCGTGCTGGACAGGATACGCCAGCGTTCGAGCTCGATGGAGCACTCTGCACACACCTTCCAGGCCAACTCATGGGAAGGCTGAGCAGGGTGACAGATGAGGGGCTTCTGACAGAGTGTGCAGAGTGGCTGGGTCATGGGACCTCCTGACAGCCAACACCTCGGGTGCCGGTGATGCGAGGGGTAATCGGAGGGCCATGACGAGGAGTGGGCTCGTAGGTGTAGGCGTAGCAGCACAGCAGGTGACTGGTCACCGACCGACAGTAGCCGTCGTAGCCGGGAGTCGGCTGGGGCTGAGACTGGTCACTGATACGCCGCCGATCTATCTGGGGCAGAGAGGGCAGGTAGTCAGGCTGCGTGTAGAACTGGATCTGGGGCACAGGGGTGGGATTACCACCTGGTTCCGCGGGGAAACAACTGTGCAGGATGAAGCTGAGACAGATCAGCGCCGTCGCGAGCAGGTAGTAGAGGGTGAGCCGCTGCAGGGAGGTCATGACAGGCACCGTGCGACAGTGGGATCGACCTGATCCCCGATGTAGTGGCCCTTGGGATGGGTGGCAGCGAAGCACCACTCCTTGACGCGCTCCTCAAGGACCATGCCGTGGATGACAGGCCAGTCTCGCAGGCACTGGAGGCAGTCTACCAACTCCAAAGCCACACCAGCAGCTTGTCGATTGAGGCTGCGTAGCTGAGTGTCGATGCCACAGCAGGCGATGGAAGGGTAGCCGCGGCTATCAACTTCCCAGATGTGGGTGAGACGGGCGTCGGGATCGCTGTTTCTGAGGCCGGCGGAGAACCAGCCGGTGCAGAATCCAGCGGGAAAGTAGCTTTGCATAACGCCATACATGGGGTTCCTCCTATCTCGTCGGGCCTCCGGCCCTCCGAGGGCCTGGGGTTTGAGCCCTCCCGGCCATCGCAGGGCCAGACAACCAGATCCCTAGAGCTAACTGTTCTCGTAGGGGCTGACTGGGGCTGACTCATCCCAGATCCTCGGGGGCTAGAGGGAAAGGGGCCACTCGCACTATTCACTATCGCCCCAGGGTCGTCACTGATCCAGTGGATCTCAGATCAAGCGAGCAAGCGACAGGGAACAGTGGCCCCGAGTCCACATTACGCCTGGTGGTTCTTGACGACGATGCCCAGGGCCTGGCACGCCCGGAAGGCGTGGTAGCGGAAGTGGCCCTTGGGGCAGTTGGCGAAGTCCGCGCTGCGGGACAGGGTCACGATGGCGCGGTTGGTACGCGCATCGAGGCGCCGAAAGGCGTTGCGAGGGAGGGCGTTGGCCCGGATGACGCCGGTGATGGAGGTCTTGAGGGCCTTGGCAGCGGCATCGCCCTTCGTGCTCTCGGGGCCACGCAAGCCGGTCAGGACATCCCAGAGCTTGGTCTTCTCGCTGTCCTCCACGTCGGGGCTGACGAGGAAGGCGTCAATGGCGTCGAGCATCTCACGGCTGGTGAGCATAGGGTCTCCTTTCAAGAGAACTAGCCTGCTAGTGGTTGTACCATCCCGAGATCAGCAGGAAGACCAGCAGGATGGTGTAGATCACGGCTGCGACACTTCGTTCTCGGTCACTCACGGCACCCTCATAGGAACCTCCCTGTTGTTTGCCGGCAAATGTGTGGGTCGCTGGGTCAGTCGGACAGGGGGAGAGAGCGACCGCTCTTGGTCCCTGCCACGCTGGACAACCGCCGCTTGGGACGCGGGGAGTCCAATGCGTAGTTTGGCGAGGCGAAGCAGAGCTCTTCGAGCAGGCTGGCGTACTTCTTGGCGTGCCGCTTGGTCATGGGTGGGGTGTAACAGCCCGTCTCCAGGACACGCACGGCCATGATCTCGCCAGGGAGGTAGCGCTCACGGCACCACTTGGCAGAGAGTTCTGCGAGGTCACGGCCACAGAAGAGGCAGCCGGTGAGCTCAACCAGGGAGTAGTAGACGCCACAACTCTGACAGACCTGACAGCCATCGAGGCCGTTGAGGATCTGGAGGGACTTCTGGCGCACCTTTATGCTCCCGAACACCTTCCAGGGCAGGTGCCGACCCCTGATGCTGGCGGTTCCTCGTGGTGTGTCGGTGCCCTTCCCCTTGGAACCGCTGCTGTACTGGGTGGAGTAGGGCTTCATAGGGGACGCGCAGGCCATGGGTCCCGTGTAAGCGGTGAAGATGCGGTCGGAGAAGGCCAGCGTGGTGTCGGTGGTGCAGAGCATGGCATTGCCGTCCACATAGTACAGCCTGCGGTTCTCCAGTGAGGCGTAGGTCTCGATGTGGAAGCCAGCGAGACGAGCCGCAGAGAGCAGGGAGGACTCGGTGGAGGCCCAGACGACAGCGAAGGGCTTCTTGCCGAAACGGCCACCACCACCGAGACCTTTGCCGTAGAACAGCTGGGCGACGGTCAGCTGCCCGTGGTACATTCGGCACAGGTAGGTGCGGAGGGGGTTGCGCTGGTCCATGTACTCGATGGCGCCGTAGCAGGACACCTCGGAGAGGTCCTTGCCCTCAGCGATGTGGGCGAAGATGTGCTGGGAATCGACATCGAAAGAGCGATTGTGCTGTCGCTGCAGGCTGTCGTGGTTGTACACGACGCCATTGTGGGCACCAATGATGTGATCGTGGGTGAAGGGGTGGTTGTTGGCGATGACGTGGGCACCAATGGTCTTGGCTCGTGTGTGGAGCATCATGGCGTGGTAGGCGCCGAAGATGTGGGAGTCGAGACTGTCAGTGAGACGAGTCTCACACTTCAGAATCTCGATGTCGTGGGCGAAGGGACGCAGGGCAGCGAAGCCCCAGCCATCCGTGCCACGCCGTTCCATTTCGACGGCTACGACCGAGCAGAACACGGGGAACATGGGTGGCGCCTGCACGAGATTGTCGCGCAGACGGTATCCGAACAGGCCGCACATTAGGCTGCCCTCCTTGTGATAAGCCGGCGGGACTCCGTGACAGGCTCCAGCCAGGCCAATTGTTGGGAGAGAACGCCGCGGATGTCGGGGGACAGGACGTCCGGGATCTCTCCGTGGACAGACGAGTTGATACGATGGCCGCTGTTGTCGGCCTGAAGGGTGTAGTGCGCCAGTCTCCGGATTCGGGGACCAGACAGGGTTGGCAACGAGTGGGCCTGGTAGAGCTCGTTCCAGCGCAAGGCGATGTAGTTGCGGAGGATGGGCGGGAGGACCGCCACCAGCTGCTTGAGCCGCTCACAGGTGTAGTGAATACCCTCGGAGGAGAAAATCCGGAGGGTGCTCCAGCTGGGGACGGTGGCGAAGTTGGGCACGTCAGGGAACAGGGAGTCCAGATCGCTGTCCCGCATGGTGTAGGCGAGGTCTGCGAGGGTCGCCATCAAGGCAGCCCAGCCGAACATGGCCCAGCCACGCAGTTCGCCAGGGTGGATACGGACTTCCATCGTGCCACGGAAGAGCCAGGAGTGGACGTTCAGGGCACGATAGCGGAGATTGTGGCTCTGGGAGGCCCGGAGACGAGTCAGGGCGGAGGCAGAGATGCCGGTGCCGTACAGGTCAGTGTAGAGGGCACGCTTGGTAACCGCGACACGCTTGGCCAGGCTGCGATTGATGCGCCGGTCGAAGGCAGGCCCACAGGGCTGGGAGTAGTGGTTGAAGGCTCGTCCAGGGGAAGCGATGAAGAACAGGGCACGCTCCAACCTGGCATAGAGCTTGATGTAGCGAGCAGCGGTCAGCCAGTCGAAATCCCGGCAGTCAACGTGACAGTGCATACCGGCGCGTTCGTTGACGACGCCAGCCTGGGCCTCGAAGGCGTCACCAAGTTGGGTGAGTTGGCTGTACAGGAAGTCGCCAGCGGCAGGGGAGGTGCGAAGCTCGAAGCCCTCGGTAGGGAGGGAGCCATCGTGGCCGATGTCACAGCCCCAGCGATCAGCCACCTTGTTGACGGGAGAGGGAGCCACGCGGGGGTGCAGACCGACGCCACAGCACTCGACTTCGACGGCAGCGAGGCGAGAAGAGGACCAGACCTGGCGATTCTTCAGGCTGTCGGCGTACCAGAAGCGCCCTTCCGCGTCCCCGGTGTGGCAGACGGCCTGGCGGGAGGGAGGGGTGTCGAGGGGCAGAGCAGGCCAGTGGTCTCGCCAAGAGGGGAGGAGGACACCAGCACAAGTGTGACAAAGGTCCTGGGAGTTGACGACTACCAGGGGCGTGTGGGCCGTCAGGCAGCGGTCGCACCGTGCTCCACCGCAGAGCAGGGGAAACTCGGTGTGACAGGCCGGACAGATGTGGCCGTCACACAGCGCGCTGGCTGGCGTGGGCCGTTGACAGTATTGACAGGGAACGGGTGGAACGACTCTGGGCATTTGAACCTCCTTTCTAGGGGATGGTCAGACAGGATCAGTGACGACGATCTGGCCCCTACGAGTGAGACGGCCGGTCGGAGATCTCGCCAGCAGGGCTGTGGGGAGGGGATCAGACGTGATCGTGCCGCGCAGAGTGACAGAAGGGCAATCCACGACCAGGTAGGAGATCAGTTCCTCCTCGGTGGCGTGGTTCGAGGACATGGCAGCGAGGAACTGGTCGAGCCGACGGTTGGCGCACACCAGGTGGGCCAGATGAGTGGGGCCAATGTGTTGCAGGCGAGAGTGAAGCTCTCCCTCGTCCAGACTGCGGCTGTGGTCCCAGAAGAGGGTGCGAATCCAGTTGTGCCAGGTGTAGCGAATCTGGTCGATCTGGTAGGCCGCGCTAAGCAGGGTCTCGAACAGGCGTCTGCTACCCAGGTTGGGGTTGCCCAAGACGGGATGTACCCAGTCAGCCCCGCCGTACATGGCGATGGCAAGCCGGAATAGGCGGTGTTCCAGGCGCCAGATGAGCACCGCAACCAGTTCGGCTGGGTGGATGTGACTGTGCTGTTCGCCGGAAAGCGTCAGTTCGCCAGACGACAGCAGGTAGGCGCAGTATTCGCCGCCGTCAGTCAGCGTGTAGTGCCCCCGCACGAGGGGGCTGGTAGTGGAAATCTGGCGGGTGGTGCGGGTGACGTTGATGGGCCGCGACGAGTCACCACGGCCCGTCCACTGACGCCAGGTAGCCAGACGATCCCTGTAGGCGACCGAGGCCGGCACGCCGTACATCAGGAGGGTCATGAAGGGGTGCGTGTTCGACATGGCAGGCCACTGGACGGAATCAGCGGGGAGCGTCCCAAACTCAGGGACCTCGTAGACATCCCCGAAAGGGTGATGCAGAGGAATGCTGGGAACCAGCCGTTCCCAGGCACGCCGATGCACGACAGAAGCGTTGGTGCCCTGGTAGCGGAACTGAGGCCACTGCCCCATGCCAATGAACCACTGACGCTGGACGTGCACCGTGCGAGCGTGGTTGACGATGAGCCTGCCAACTTGGCCAATCACGTCAACCAGGGCTGCCGGCATCGCCGGCCGGCGAGCGGGACGTGCCGGGCGAGCGACGAACCAGGCTGGGTCCTGGGGCAGCAGGTAGAGCTTCGGGCCCATGTGGCGCAGTAAGCGCGCCGTCCAGTGGGCAGCGGGGACAGCGACCGCGTCATCCGCATTCTGGTTGGCCGGTGTGGCTGCGCGAGGCAGGAACACGCCAACAGAACCAGGGATGACAATGCGAGAGAACGCTGCCGGTTCGAGCCACTCGGAGGGGTATCGCTGAGGTTCGAGGGGCCAGGGCAGGAACTCCGGCTGGTAGCTCTCTGGGATGTACCGGCGGTCCTGGGCATCCCGGAAAGCCTGCACGAAGGCTTCCTGGAGCAGCGCGATCCACGCATTGGGAGCATGGAGATAGGCACGCGGGTAGTAGGCCCGCTGCCAGTTGACGTTGCGCCCGATGTAGTCCACGAGGTAGTGAAGCACCAGCTCCCGCGTATCGGCACGCAGAGTAGGCGAGCCAGGCTGGACGTAGCCGATGAGATTAGGCATCAGTCCCTCCTGTGGGTGTGCTTGATGCCTTCCCAACAGCTGGGGCAGCTGAAGAAGGCACGAAGCAAGGTGAGCAGCGATTGGATCATGGAACCTCCTTTGTGATTGTGTGGATGGATGAGGTGCGGCGCACCGCCATTGTAGCGCGGCGGCCACTACTACGTCTCAAGACGCAGCTCTCCCATCCTCTCTCCCTCCCTTCTAGCCGCCGGGGACGGGAGGGCTGGAGCAGGAGTTCCGTATACTGCTCTCTCCGTATACTGGACGATCCGTATACTGGCAAGACCCTTCGCGCTTCGCGCTCAGGGGGCCTGGGGTTTGGGCTCCTCTCTCTCTCTCTCTCTCTAATATGTATATGTGTTGTGTGTGTGTGTGTGTGTGTGTGTGGAGAGAGAGAGAGGGAGGTCCCCGGCCCCCTACTTGCACAGGGGGGCTGAATTAAAGGATGTATACGCGCACGCGCACGCGCGGTCGTCATTATTCGCGGCGCGGCGTTGCGGCGCAACGGTTGAATAATTCCCGGCGGTCGCCGTCTATGGGCGCAGGAGGATCGTTTAATGTACGGCGGATTCGAGTGTCCCGAGTGTGGATCGCACGAGCACACGGTCGTGGAGGAGGGTCCGAGCGCCAACTGCCTCGCGCATCTGAAGGAACAAATCCGACTGCTGAGGGTCACGCGCACCGCGACGCCGCTCGCGTATGCGGACGCGGTTCTTCTAATGTTGCGCGCCCTCCGCACCGGACCGTCCGCGTCGGCCATCGTCGAGCGGTTGAATAAACGCGGCGTGTTCTTCGTCCGAGTTGACAAGCCGGGTTGAGTCGGCTAACATTACAAGCGAAAGGAGAGAGGTCATGCCCCGCACCGCAATTCGGAAGCGGCTCTATGGCGTCACGCAGACGCAGTTGGAAGAGGTCTATCAGCTGCGTGAGCAGGCCAAGGAGCTCAAGGCTCATCTTCGGGTGATCGAGGAGCTCAAGGCTCATCTTCGGGTGATCGAGGATCTCGTAGGAGAGCGAGAGGAGATGATCGTGGATCTCCTCACACACGAGGCATCGGTCGAGCCCGGCCCCATCACCCCAAACCCCCGCGAGGAGGCTCGTCGGGCACCCAAGTGGAAGGAGGCGTACATCGAGGCATTGGGATTCGAGGCAGCACAGAAGGTGATCGAAGCCACGAAGCCGCATGTGCGCGTCGTGCTCGATCTGATTCGTACCCACAACTAAGAAGGAGATACCCCATGAGTTCTGCTACCAAGAACGCTGCGATTCTGCTCGCCTACTACAAGCGCGTCGGCCTGGCCTCCAGCGCCGTCGGCATCACCGACCCGACGTTCCGTCGTGCCCTACGCGGCAAGCCCGTGCGCTGGGGAACGACGACGGCCCTGAGTCGTGCTGTGGCTGCCCTGACGCCTCGAGAAGAGATCAGCAAACGCCTGACAAAGGCCCAGACCAAGCTCAACCGCAAACACCAGACCAGTATGGCGACCTTCCTGCCCGACATCCAGTGGGGGATGGGAAGCATCGTCCGCAAGAACACAGTGACGGTCGAAGAACTCCTGGCCCTGCGCGACCAGATCCTCGACGTGGCTGCGCGCCTCAATGGCCAGAGCCAGGCTGCAGCGTAAGCGGGCCATCATCGGCGGCCAGACCCTGACACTCTACAGTCCGGACGGGAAGCTGTGGGTCTCGAACCCGCGTGACCTTCCCGCCATCCTTGCGAGATTCGACGCCCGTATGCGAGGCGAAGGCGACTGGACGGGCGCCTCTAAGGACGCAGACCACAGGAGAGAACCATGCCTGCCCAACGATCACCCAACACCGCTGACCCATCGGCCGTTCGCCGCGATGCCCTCGGTCAGCTTGAACAGATCGAGATGGCCCTCGCGGCGGCGCTCGACCAACTCTCACGAGGCCTGAACCTGGCGCTGTATCAGGTTCGCCGGATGCGGATGGCGCAGGAGCAAGAAGATGCCGAAAGCTGAGAACGTGTATGTGCCGTACATGACACGTCGCATGCGAAAGGACTTGCGAGATCGCATTCGACTCATGTCGGCACGCCGGAAGGCGGGCGGGCTGCCGATGGACCGCATGGAAGACGTGTTCAACCAAGCGATCGCGATCGGCCTCGCTCTCCTGGAGAAGCGCGAAACAGAGGGGCAACGGTAATGCTCGGACCAAACGGAGAGCTCTACCTTGACAACAGCATGGCGAGTGCCTTGGCAACGTGCGACACCAAGGCCTTCCTGCGCTACGTCCACGGCTACACCACCGAAGGGGAGCAGGCCGTCCTCCACAGCGGCACCGCTGGGCATGAGGCCCTGGCGGTGTACTTCCAGACCGGCGACCGCGAGGCGGCGTTGGACAAGCTGGACGCCATGTACAAGGACTTCTCGAAGAAGTACGTCCCGGAGGGCGACCGCCTGTGCTGGCGCAACGTCCGGGACATCGTGGATGCATGGATCACCAGCCGGCACGGCAAGCTACCGTTCCGTGTCAGCAGTCCAGACCGCATTGAGATCGGCTTCGCCTGCCCGGTGGACGAGGCAGGCTCGGTCATCCTGACCGGGCGCATGGATCTCCAGGCCGAGAGCCTGCACGATGGGTCGGCCATCGTCATCGACCACAAGTTCACTGGGCGCATCAACCCCGTCTGGACGCGCAAGTGGAAGCTGGACAGCCAGATGTCCGGCTACCTGTTCGCCGCGCAGTCCTACTTTCCTGATGTGACGGGCTGCTACATCAACGCCATCGAGCTCTCGAAGCTGCCAAGCGCGGAGAACCGCAAGTGTCGCCTGCATGCCGTGGCCTACAGCGAGTGCCGGATGCACCACCTGAACGCCCAGATCATCGGGCCGATCCAGCGCAGTGAGGAAGCCATCGAGAACTGGCGGCACACGTTCCTCGCGCTGGCCGACAAGTACCGGCGGATGCTCAAGGCCTACCCAGACCTAAACGCCCTGCCCCGCGTGCGGATGCAGGGGATGTTCAGCAACAGCTGCACCTACTGCGACCTCCAAGAGTTCTGTGCCTTCGGGCGCCCGCTGCGGAACCTGAAGGGGATGCTCGTCCACAAGCCGTGGAAGCCCTACGAGGTCGCCTTCGACAAGGAGAACGCATGACTGACCAATACATCAAAGGCACGCAAACCGACCGGCCCATCGCTCCGTCCGGACAGGTGTTCATCTGCGGGGCCTGCGGAAAGCGGTCGCGGGACATCTACGGGGATCAGGCCATCGACCAGGGCTGGGACTCCTCGTGCTTCATCAACTCGCACCTGATGCCGGAGGACGAGGCTCAGCGACTGCACGAGCAAATGCGCCCGAACCGTCCATCCCTCACATGAAACTCGTGATTGACGCCGCGAAGCTGGCCCATGACACCGAGACCGTCGTCGTGGCCTTCGTGAAGATCAACGACAAGCACTCGGGAACGCTGCTGTTCTCGTCCATCGACGAAGCGTCGGAGTTCATCGGACTGCTGCGACTCGCCATTGAGGAGTCCCTGCCCGAGCACGACCTCGTGGTCTTCCACTCGTAGCCCAAACCCCAAGCCCGCTGAGGGCGAAGCCCGAAGCGAAAGGAGAACCGATGGAGTACCTATTCGACGCCGGCCTCGCCGGGGCCGTCATCTACCTGATCTGGTGCGTGTGGGAGGCCTCAGAGACCGATCAGACACGCTGGACTACGCAGCAGCAGATCAACACGCGGCTGATCGACGTCACGCAGTCCCTCGCCAAGAGCGTCCACCAGTACGACATCTTGCGTGAGGCGCGGTCGCGGAACCTCAACATCTAGTGGCTTGCGGCACTCCGACGCACCGCGTAGAAAGGACCCTTCATGCCAGCCAAGAAGAAAGAGAAGCCCTCCACCCGACCACCAATCAACCTCGGACTGATGGGGGAAGCAGGCGCAGGGAAGTCCTCCTGTGCTGACACGTTCCCCGGTCCGAAGATCATCCTGGCCTTTGACTCGCGGTCCAAGATGACTCCCTATCTACGCGGGTACAAAGTCGCAGAGGAGGATGTCGATGGTGTAACTGTCCTGACCGCCACCCACAACGGAGAAGTCGTCAACATCGTTGAGCTCTACCACAACAGCGACGCCGACACGCCGGACGCCTGGAACAAGTTCCGCCGTCGTCTGCGGCACCTGATGACGGACATCCGCGAGTGGGGCATCCAGTCGGTCGTCTTCGACAGCGCCACGTTCGCCGGCCTGGCGGCTCGCAAGTACAGCGAGTACATGCTGAACAAGACGGGGCAGCCGAAGGACCACTGGATGTACGTCACCGACCAGCTGGAGGACGTCCTGTTCAACCGGCTGGCCAACCTGCCCTCGCTCGGCGTGAACTTCGTCTGCACGTTCCATGTGGACGAGGACAAGGACGAGTCGCAGGGCCTGATCGTGCGGAACGCTCTGATGCCGGGACGCCTGCGGAAGCAGACGCCCTCCCTGTTCGGGGAGTTCTACCGCTGCTTCGTGCAGCGCGAGGGCGCCACGACCAAGGAGCGGGCGAAGGCTGAGCCGGAGTACCTGCTGCAGACGCGCCCGAACGAGCAGTACAATGCCGCCACGCAGCTACAGCCACCTGACCCGTGCCCGGCCAACTACGAGGCGCTGTGGTCCAACTATGAACAAGGAGGAGAATGAGTAGCCTGAGAATGCTCGCGGCCCAGGTGATGCTGGGACAAGAAGTCTTCGACGCCTGGAAGGCCTGGCAGCGGGGCGACACGACCGAGGCTCAGCTGCTGGAAGAACTCAACCAGTCGGTGTTGGTCTACATCGACTCAACCAAGGAGCAACCAAATGGGAATCAAGGTTCCGTGGGGTGACATCCCCGACTTCTCGATGCTGCCGAAGGGCATCTACCTGCTCGCCATCAGGGCGCTGGAGCCCTACAACAAGGAGGAGAACAACAAGCTGATCGTCAAGGCGACCTTCGAGGCCGTCGAGCCGAGCGAGTACGCGGGCATGACGTTCCGCGAGTACCTGGTCATCGGCTCGGACGAGGACCCGGAAGCTGAGGATCCGGAGACGTGGAAGCGCACGTCAGGCTCGCGCAAGCTGGCGCGCATCCTCCGCAAGGCCAACGTGGACTTCTCGGATGATCTGGAGGACACTTGCGAGGTCGCCCAGAACGCCGAGTTCGCGGCCCTGGTCGAGGTCGAGGAGCAGCAGGAAGGCGCGTATGCGGGCCGCAAGAACAACCGCATCGGCCAGATCTACGAGGCGGGAACGGTCGAGCCCTCCATCCTGGAGGAAGGCGTGAAGCGTCCGGCTGCCAAGAAGCCGGCCCCGGCCCCGGTCCGTGCAGTGGCGAAGCCGGCCCCCAAGCTGGCGGCGCGTCCGTCCCGCATGGTGAACCCGGCGCCGCCTGCCGAGGAGGAAGAGGTCGAGGTGGTCGAGGAGGAAGAGGTCCAGGAGGAGCCCCGTCGGGTAGCCCGCCCTCCCGTGGGCGGACGCGCGCGTCGGTAAAGCGTCCGCCCAAAGTCGAGCTGATCCCGTGCTGCCTCTGCGAACAAGAGGGACGTGTCGAGGGGGTCCCGCGCGAGCGGTACATCGAACACGTTGCACAGCACGAGCGTCAGCGCTACACTGATTAGGCGCTGGCTGACCTCCCCAGCGTGCTGTTCAGGAGACCCCAGGGGACTTTCCTCCTTTCACCCCTGGGGTCTCTCTGTTTGGAGGACCCATGTCTGCTGACGATGGCTTGGTTCACTACCCGTCTGGCGCCACCCGGAGCGCCGACGCTGACGACTTCCGCTACGATCTCCTGCCCCTCTGCGCGCTCGCCCGGTGGGCGCAGCGCATGGGGCACGGTGCCAAGACGCACGGCGATCACAACTGGAAGAAAGGCTTCCCGGCTGGCGTCATCGAGAACCACCTGATGCGCCACCTAGTCATGTGGATGGAAGGCGACCGGAGCGACGACCACCTGGCAGCGATCATGTGCAACGTCGCCTTCCTGATACACTTCGAGGAGACCACGAAGCCGACTCGCGCTCCACAGATCCCGTCTCCGCGCTGCCCAATGGTGTACAGTCCCGATCCCGAGGGGCCTCTTCAGTATTGCGTCAAGTACGATGGACATACTGACGAGCATGCGTGGGGGAAGCCATGAGCGGCCGGAACGAGGTCCGTCAGGCGGGCATCATCTTCACCGAGGACGAGATCAACCTGCTGCTCGACTGTGTGAAGCACCGCATGACGAAGATGCAACGCATGTCCCGCTGGCACCGACTCACGCAGAACCTGGTCAACTCCCACGAGTACGTCCGTCTGCTCAAGCTGCGGACCATGCTATCGCTCGGGCTGGTCAGTAGCCAATTGGCTAAATCTCCGCTCGGCGTTCCGCCTCGCGGGGCTCGGGGTTTGAGCTCCCCACCGGAGGACGCATGAAGCCCGTCAAGCCCATCGGCCCCCTGAATGCTCGCATCGCCCTGATCGGGGAGGCGCCGGGCAAGTGGGAGGCCCTGCGTGGCGAGCCCTTCGTGGGGGCAGCGGGCCAGAAGCTGGACACCTGGCTGCGCGAGTTAGGGGTCAACCGCCAGGACCTGTACATCTGCAACGTCTTGGACTTCAAGCCGGCCGACACCGCCGCCAAGAACAATGACCTATCCTCGGTCTCGAAGGCCGAGATGGAGGCCGGGATCACCCGCCTGCATGAGCGCATGGCCGCGCTAGAGGACCCCTACGTCCTAGTGCCGACGGGGAACACGGCGCTGAAGGCGCTGACGGGGCTGAACGGGATCACCAAGTACCGGGGGTCCATCGTCAGCTACGAGGACCTGAATGGGCGCACGATCAAGGTGATCCCCACTCTCCATCCGGCGAGCATCTTCTACGACGCGCATCCGGCCTGGGCCGAGAAGCACATCCGGATCGACTGGCGGCGCATCGTCGAGGAGTCCAAGACCCGCGAGATTGTGGTCCCGGAACGCCACCACCTGGTCTTCCCCACGGAGAAGGAGATCAAGCAGTTCTACACAGAGGCCAAAAATGCGGAGATGATGTCCATCGACATCGAGACGCATAACGGGGCTATACTGTGTGTCGGATTCAGCTACGACCCGTCGTTCAGCCTCACGTTGCCGCTGCGCGACCGCCGCATGAAGCACAACCAGTCGTACATGCGGGAGTGGATTCACCGGCTGTGCTCGCTCGACACGGCGAAGGTGATGCAGAACGGGTTCTACGACGCCTATTGGCTCTGGATGAAGGAGCACATCTGGGTCGTGAACTACCTGTGGGACTGCAAGGCCATGCACCACTGTCTGGACCCCGTGGACCAGCACAGCCTGGCCTACATGCAGTCGGTCTACACGCTGGAGCCGTACCACAAGGACGAGGCCAAGGACGCCGACAAGAAGAACCAGTACATCAACGACATCGAGGCCTTGCACGTTTACTGCGGGCTGGACAACTGCGTGCAGCGGGAACTGGCCGGCACCTTCAAGGGGATGCTGGAGGAGCAGGGGCGGCTGGAGTTCTACATGCAGCACTACGCGGCGATGTTCGAGCCCCTGCTGCACATGATGATCGGGGGTATCCGGACGGCGAGCGAGGACCGGCTGATGCGGCACGCGCAGTCGCAGGCCCGGACCATCGAGATCCAGGACCAGCTGACGGCGCTGATCGGATACTCGATCCACGCCAAGAAGGACCTGTCCCCGAAGAAGCTGGCGCAGGCCCTGTACGAGACGCTGAAGCTGCCCAAGCAGTTCAAGAAGGGCACCAAGACGGCCGACGAGGTGGCGTTGCGGAAGCTGCTCCTCTACGCCCAGGAGAAGCTGCGGAACGTGAACAACCCCCGGTCTCGCAACCGGGACCCGGAGCACTGGCAGAAGGTCATCACGGTGCTGGAGCTCTTGCTGGAGAGCCGGGGCACGACCAAGGTGCGGGCCTTCGTGGACCAGCGGAAGGCCGACAAGGACGGCTATCTGCGCTGCGAGTTGGGGTTCACCACCGAGTCGGGGCGCCTGGAGTCCAAGAAGAACCCGCTGGGGACCGGCCAGAACCTGCAGAACATCGACCGCCGGGCCAGGGACACGTTCATCCCGGACGAGGGGCACATCTTCCTGGAAGTGGACATGTCGCAGATCGAGTCCCGGATCATCTTCTGCCTGACTGGGGACGAGAAGCTGATCGAACTGGCCCGCACGAAGCCGTGGGAGTTCGACCAGCACACCTACAACGCAAGCCGGCTGTTCGGGGTGCCCGAGGCCGAGGTCACCAAGGAGCAGCGGCACATCGGGAAGATCGCCGTGCATGGCGCCCAGCGCGGGATGCGAGGGAAGCGGCTGTCCGAGAACCTGCTGAAGCAGGGGACGGTGAAGACCCCGAAGGAGTGCGACGAACTGGTGGACCGCTACTTCGCGGAGTTCCCGGCGCTCAACGACTACTTCGCCAGCATTCGGAAGAAGGTCCTGACAGATCGCTACCTGCAGAACAGCTGGGGCCGGATCTGGGACGTGCGCTGGGAGTGGCTCTCGGATGATCTGTACCGCCGGGCGTACAGCTTCCTGCCCCAGTCCGAGACGGCCGATCTGCTGAACCAGTGGGGGCTGATCCCCCTGCACGATCACCTGTCGATCCGCCAGGGCGAGACGCCATGGCCTCGGCTGGTGATGCAGATCCATGACGCGCTGTTGGTCTCCACCCCGCCACAATACGCCTTCGAGCTCGCGGTGTTCCTGCAGCGTCACCTGGAGCGGACTCGCACGCTGACCAACGGGGTCACCCTGAGCGTCCCAGTGACGTTCAAGATCGGGCGCACCTGGAAGGGCGACTACGAGTTCAACCAGCTACCGTCCGAGGAGGAGTTCAGTGCCGCAGTTGCCAAGCTATCCGCCTGACGAGACCACCGATCTCCTGACCTGGTACGTCTACGCAGTCGGGGAGTCGGAGGTCCCCGAGATCTTCCACCACTGGTGCTTCCTCAGCCTGGTCGCGTCCTGCGTGCAGAACCGGGTGTGGGTGCCTCGGTTCCGCTCCAAGATGTACCCCAACCTGTACCTGATGCTGATCGGGGAGTCGGGGTGCGGCAAGAATACGGCTATCGGCCTCGCCCAGCGGCTAGGACGCGAGCTCGACCGCCAGTCGGCCGTGAACCCGTACCGGGGGAAGATCACCGCACAGGCCCTGATCTCGCGCCTGGGGACCCCTCCTGGGCAGAAGCCGAACCCCTCGTACATTTGGCTGGTGACCCCGGAACTGTCGATGGCAGTCGGGGATGGGGACCAGGCCAGGGGCTTCGTGAAGCACATGACGGAGCTCTACGAGGGGGACTACGACTTCATGGAGGAGACCCGGACACGGGGGACGTTCTGCCTGAAGGACCCCTGCGTGAACTGGCTGTCGGGGACCACGCCCGACTGGCTGGTGGACACGGTGTCGCGGAAGGACATCCAGTCCGGGTTCTTCGCCCGCGTCCAGCCCATCTGGGGTGAGAAGTCCGAGAAGCGCTACGTTCAGCCGGCCATCCCGGCGCGGGCCGATGACGTCTGGCACGGGCTGATCGGGCGGCTGAACCTCTTGACGTCGCTCACGGGCGGCTTCGCCGTCACGCGCAACGCCCGGCAGGCGCATGCGGACTGGTACCTGAACCGCCGTAAGCCGGCCAAGGAAGAGGGCACGCTGCCCTACTGGGAGCGGCAGGACGACATCGTCTGGAAGCTGGCGATGGTGTTCAGCCTCTGCCGGGAGCCGGACCTGGAGATCCGGGCGCAGGACATGGAGCGGGCCATCGTGTACTCGGAGAGCGTCCGCGAGTTCATCCCGCAGCTGCAGGAGTACACCTGGCAGAACAAGCAGACCGAGATGCTGGACTTCGTGATCGCCCTGATCCGCCGAGCCGGGGGACGGGCACACCACTCGATGCTCCTGCGGAAGGTCGGAGGCCGAGGGATGCACGCCCAGGAGTTCAGCCAGCTGATGCAGACCCTGGAGGAGCAGCGCCGCATTATCCGGACGGTGAAGAAGTCTCGGGGGATGAAGGGCACCACCACCATCTACAGCCTGATTGAGGAGGACGACTGATGCCCATTCGAGACAAGGCCGGCGTGACGGCGATGCCCTGTGGCTGCGCCATCATCTACGAGTGGAACGAGCTCGAAGGCTTTACGGCGTTCGACCTTCGCCTGTGTGGCGAGGTCCACCGCCCGAAGCCCAAGAGCCCAAACCCCGAGCCCGCCGAGGACGAAGTCCGAGGCGACTAGGTTAGTCGCGCAACCGCTCGTACTGCTGCCGGAAGGCGGCACCCAGACCACCGAGCTCACGGCTCGTGGCCGAGATTAGGCGGTCCTGGTCGTCTCGGGTGTCGTCTCCGGTGAGCAGTCCGATGCCCATCGAGTTGATCGACCCGATGCCGTCCATCATGTTCACCAGGGTCGAGGCGACCGGCGGGATGAACATGTTGGTCAGGTTGAAGCGGTTACCCTGTGAGGCGGACCACGCGATGTCCGACAGTATCCCGAGGCTCCCCGCCTGGACGAAGGCCGCTACGCCGAATGCCAGCGTGGACATGGAGAACGGGTCGGCCATCGCCTCGTCCAGCCAGTTGTCGATCTGCTGAGACAACTCGGTCTCGCCCATCGTAAAGGCCCGCAACTTCGCCAGGCCGTAGCCAAGCGCCGGGTAGGTCAGCAGCACTGCTGCCACCGCTCGCCGCCGACGCGCCAGGTCCCCGTGGGGACCGATGACCTCGTTGGTCATGAAGCGGGCCTGGTTCAGGGCGAAGGTCTTGAACTGGTAGACGAACTTCCCGAGAGCATGCTCGTTGGCCCACAGCGGGAGGAATTGCACGCCTCCACGGAACTGGGTGGAATCAGAGACCCGGACGCCCGCGATCTCCCGCATGAACTTGATGGCCTGCTCGTCGCCGTCGATGACCGCCTTCCGCAGCGGCTCCCAGTGGAAGCCGAGCTCCTTCGTGCGGGCTATCATCTCGGCCAGCTGCGAGCCCTTGGGCTCGGTCTTCATCACGCGGATGATGTCGTCGAAGTAGTGCTCGCCCGCCCGCTGGGCCAGGAAGCGGTTCATGACTTCGACCTTCTCGAAGGCCGACAGCGAGAACCCCGTCAGCTTCTCGCGGCCCACCTGGAGGCTCTTGATGATGCGGTTGTCCGGCACGGCACGGAGCAGCTGCGCAAAGCCGTTGCTCTGCACCTCTTGGAGCGAGTCCTGGAGGAACATGAGGGCGGACTGCCCCTCGAACATGCGCTTCGGCATGGCCCCGGTGCGCTCGACGTAGCGGCGCATAGCAAACCGATCCTGTGAGGACATCGTGATCGCGTCCCGTGCCGCCAGGATGAAGGGGCGCAGTCCGACACGGGTGACGGTGTTCGCGGACTGGGTAAGGTTCGACAGCACCGCCAGCGACAGCTTCGCGGCCTGCCAGTTGTAGAGCTCACGGGCCACACCAGACAGGTGCGCGCCTTCCTTGCCGATTTCCAGCCAGTAGGCCTTCTTGGCGACGCCGTATTGCTTCCCGCTGGTCTTGCGGATCTGTTCGAGGTAGCCGTGGACCCGCTCGTCCTTTGGGCCGAAGACCGTCCACTCGGCCATGCGGCGAGAGTTACGGGATATGGCAGTGACGTAGGCCTGACGGGCGTTGGTGGTGTAGCCATCAACCCCAAGACGGTCCGCCTCAACGTGCCCGGAACGACGCTCAGCGTTCTTGGAGACGTACCGCTCTAGGATGGCTTCGGCTTCGGCGTACTTCAGGGGCTCGCCGTGCTTGGCCGAGGAGCGGATCAGACGCTGGACCGCCATCTCCCGATTGGTTGCCAGCCCCGCCTCAGCGATGACCTGGAGGGCGTCTTCCTTGGAGATCGTGCGCCCCTGCGAGGAGGCCGCCTCCACCACATCGTCTACCAGCTGACGGGTCACGCGCTTCTCGCGCAGCGCCACCATGTCGAAGAAGTGGGGGAAGTAGTTGCCCGTCGGGTTCAACTCGGAGATGCCGACCTTGGCCTTCACCGGGATCCCAAGGCGGGACATGCCGTCGTGGAACTCGTCCATGATCTTGGTGAGTTCGAGGCGTACCTGCTCCAGGGTCTCTCGACGCGTCGGGTTCGGGACCTCACCGTGCTCGACGTAGCGCTGGAAGCCGACCTCGATCTCGTCGGGGGTCAGCCGCTTGAGCGCTGCATCCGCACGGACCATCGCCTGGCCCTTGAGCGACGCCTCCAGTTGGTTGGCTTGCCGGAACAGGTTCGCCAGCGCGTTGCCAGCCGGTCCCATGCGCGAGAGGGACGACTCCAGGGGAATCATCGCCTTCGCGCCGCCCAACTCCTGGAGGACCCGGAAGCCCGTGGTGTAGCGAGTGACGTCGGTCATCGCCGGCTTCCCGTCCAGGTACTGGGCAGCGGTGGTGTACAGGTCGTTGACCGAGAGCGGCTCCGACTGGTTCAACTCGGCGGCGATGGTCTTCTCGGCCTCGTTGATACGGCGGGTCGTGCGCGCCTTGTTCTTGCGCGAGTCGGAGAACGCTCGCAGGGCCTGCAGCGTCTTCTCGCGGGCCTCAACCAAGGTGTCCCCCGCCAGGGTGGACGTCTGCGGCACCTCGCCCCAGGCCTTGTGGACGACGAAGATCTTGTTGTCCTCGCCACGGTAGATCTTGGCCCCTACACCGCGCCCGTACTGGACGAGACTCCCCAGATCGGGGTCGTCCTTGTCCACGCGCTTCAGGTGCGGATGCTTCACGCAGAATGGATCAAGAGGCATACACCACTCCTAGCACATCCCCTCGGCCTTGCGGCCTCGGGGGGCCTGGGGTTTGGCCCATTACGGGCACTTCTTGGACGGCTCGCGCTTGCCGGCTTCGACGTTGGCTTTGATGGCGTCCGCCTTGGCGCCGGGGGGATGGGTCTCGGCCGCACCGGGCTTCTCCCACCCGATCAATTCACTTTCCAGGTAGTCCAAGCGCCGGGCCATCTGCTCGTCGAGGAAGATGGCCATGCGGCGGCGCATCGCGTTGCCCTTCTCGCCCTTTGCCACGACCCACTCGTTCACCGGGTCGAAGACGGTCTTCTCCTTGAAGGCGAGCGTCGGGCTCTCCGTGTCCACGACGGTCGTCTTCCGCCTCTTGTACATGGGACCGGCCAGGTTGTACTTCTGACGCGGCTCCAGATTGCGGACGTCGCTGGTGAAGCGGTTCTCCAACTCCTGCTCCATCATCCCGACGAAGTCGTCGAATGTGCCTCGGGCGTTCCCGCGCGCGGTGGTGCCCGTCTTGTGGAGCATGGCGAAGGTGTTGTCGTCGTACTCGGCCCCGATGCCGACCTTGGCGCGCTTGGACATCGCCCGATTCTCGGGGTGAATCCACTCGGCCAGCCGGAGCTCGCCGTCTTCCAGGGCAGATAGGATGTTGACGATGGGAATCGTGACCGGCTCCTCGGAGATGCCTCCGACCATATACACGTCGGCGCCTTCGACCTTGGTGATGCGGTAGAGGAAGTCGGGGTTCTTCTTGTCCGGGGACATGATGTAGATTTCCTGCCCCGGCTTGATCTCGCGCTCGCCCGCGACCTGGCGCAGACGCTCCAGCTTCAGCTGCTTCTCCTTGGCAGTTGCTCGCTTCAGGAGGGCGGATTGGACCTTCAGGTTGCCGGACTGGTCCAGCAGCGCAAAGAGTTGATCCCCGTTCTCGTAGCGGACGGTGGCCCCGCCATCGAGGCCGATGCTCACCACGGTCACCTGCTCGCCCGGTCCGCCTTCGAGCGGGCCACGGAGGGTAATCTGCTGCCCCGGCTCCAGGCGGGCGCCGGCCGAGATGAACGGAGGCGGCTGGTTCCGCATCACGAACTCGATCTCGTTGGCGCTGATGCCTTCCTGGGCAGGCAGCCACCGGCCGGTCTTCTTGTCGCGGCTCTTGGGCGTGAAGGTCGTGATCTCGCCCGTGGGACCGACGGCCGCAATGTCCGTGCCCAGGAGGCCCTTGATCGGACGGGCACGGGTCTGCACGGCCCGGTCCAGGTTCATCACGATGGGCGGGAGGGGCTGGATCGCGGAGTTCGCGGCCACGGAAGCGGTGTTGACGACCTTCCCGGAGGTGGAGTCGATGGTGTAGCCGGCGCGCTCGATGACCGCCTGGGCGTAGTCGTCCTCGGTCATGCCCAGCTGCCGGAGGGCGTCCTTGCGGGACCACGAGCCGGCCATCTCGTCCGCGATCGCGACGGCGTCGAGGTTAGCCTTCTTCTTGAGCTCGTCCACCTTGGTGACCAGCTGGTCAAGGGCGCCCTTGACGTCCCCCTTCTCGGGGGTGATACCGGCCTCCTTCAAGGCCTGCTTCAGCTGCTTCGAGTAGGTCTTCGGCGGGCCGTTCTTCTTGTAGCGGTTGGCCACCGCCTCCATCGTGGGCGTGATGCCCTCGGTGTTGGCGAAGATGTGCCCGGCCAGGGTCCGGCCCTTCTCGCGGGCCTTCGTCTCCCGCAGTTCGGACGGGGTGACCTGGTTCTCCTTGGCGAACTTCTTGACCGCGTCTTCCCCGGCGTCGAAGACCGTGTCCTTGAAGGTCTTGGTGTAGCGGCCCAGCACATCGGAGACGGGCGAGACCTCCGTGGGGGCAACCTCGGGGCTGAACTTCTGGGAGAGGTAGGCCTGGGTGTACGCCAGGACCTCCAACTCGTTATCGACTTCCTTCTGGGCCTTCCCGAGGCGGGCAATCGTCTTGTCGGGGTGCTCGCTCGGGTACGGGGTGCGGTCGAGGAAGTCCGTGAGTTCGCGGGGCGTGCGACCCTCGATGGGGTCGGACTCCAGCATGATTTTCTCCCAGACGTGGGCGAAGTCGTCCGCCGTCTGGGGCACCTTGGGGCGCAGCATCGGGAGGCCGGCACGACCAGGGGGCTCGGCCACTTCCATCGGACGGCCGAACTCGTCTAGCACCTGGGACGGCCGGGTGTTCTGGTAGAAGTCGGGGAGATCGGGGATCGCCTCAGCGCTCTTGGTCGGGTCGAGGAACGTGCGCTTGCCGCCCGGCGTGACGCCCGGCAGCAGGTACACGGGGGTCTCGCGACTCTTGCCGGCTGGATCGAGGGGGTCGCGGACGAGCTCCCCGAACTTGTTGATCTCGTTGAACTTTCCCTCGATGTTCTGGATGTGGATCATCCCCGCCTTGTGGGCGTCGATCAGCTGCTGCATCCGTTCGGGGGTGAGGTTGGTCTCGGTCTTGTCCCAGCGCTTCTGGAAGCCGAACTCTGGCGCATCCACGGTCGGCTCGTAGTGGATGGTCAGTGGCTTGTCGTTGAACTTGACCTCGGTGCGGAGGACGGCGTCCCGCTGCATCCGGAGGATGTGCTGGCCGACCTCGGTGTGGAGGAGCTCGGGCTGCGCCTTCAGGAGGTCGCGGATCATCTTGGCCTCGGGGCCGTACACCGGCTGCGTGGCGACCTTCTCCGCAAAGGTGGCGGCCTCCTCGGTCGTCATGCCGGTCTTCTTCTTCACGGCGTTGACGAAGGCGGGGCCGTCTTCGTTGACGAACTTGGCGAAGCCGGAGTCGTTCAGGCCTTCGAGGCCCTGGAGGATGCGCTGGGTGCGGAACTGGCCGAACTTCTGAGCGGCACGGCCGAGGCCCAAGAAGCCGAGCGACAGGATGCCGACGCCCAGCGGGGTCTCGACGAAGTCCTCGAAGGGCTTGACCTCGCCGCGCTCCATCGCGGAGACGCCGCCCAGCATCACGCCAGCGGTGATGTCGGTGGCCAGGAGCCCGGCGTACTTGCGCGCCACGGCGGACTTGCCGATCTGGGCAGCGAGGGTGGTGGCTTCCTCGGCTCCGACCTTGGCGAGCGCGCCCGTGACCCCTTCGGCCAGCGGCGTCAGGAGTTTGGCGCCTGCGTACTTAATCGCCACACTAGCACCCGCCCCCATGAGGACCGTCTCGACGGCGTCACGGGCGCCTTCCTGGAAGGCACGGGCGATGGGGTCTTCACTGGCGCCGAAGGTCTTCTCGGTGAAGTAGCGACCGGGCTCGCCCGCCTGTGCGGAGCGGTAGCCATGAATCGCGCCCCCAACAATGGGGACGACGGAGGCCACGTCGGCAGCCGTCTCGCCCCAGCCCGGCTTCATCTGACGCAGCAGATCCCCAGCTACGGTGGACTGCTCGTCCGGCGTCAGGCCAGCGAACCCAGCATCCTGCGAGGCCAGGTGCTCGCGGAAGATGTCGAGTTGATCTGCCGGCCCCAGCCCACCAAAGCCAGGGTCGCGGATGACGCGGTTCAGGTTGTTGAGCCGCTGCTGCTCTTCCGGCAGAGGCATCAGCGTTACGGCTTCGGAATCCGTCGGAGCAGACGGCGGCCTCCCGGCTGCTCGGGCTGAGTAGACGGAGAGACAGAGAACACCTTGGGCGGTGTCTGCGAGATGATCGACTCAGACGTGACGGGAGGAGCCGGTGGACCGGCTTGTCCGGCACGAACCGGCCGCTCAGTGGGGGCCGGAGCCGGCGGCGGCAAGCCCTTGGACAGACGCTCTCGCACCTGCTCAGCCGTCTCGCCCGTTCCGCCCTGGTTCGTCTCGATTCCCTCTGTGCCACTGGCCTGCACTACCATCTTCTGGAAGTGCTCGATGGCATTGTTCGCTGCCAGGGCAGCCGACTCGTCTCCATCTGCACCAGCCGCACGCAGCTGACGGACGCTGAAGACCTCGCCGTTGTAGTACACCGGCAGCGTGTCCTTCACTGTCTCCAGGGTCGGAATCAGCAGTTCCTGGGGAATGCCACCCATACCAGAGACCGCCTTGAGGGCCATGTCGGCACGATACCCGTCCACCAACGACGCCTGCTCGGACTCGCTCATCTTCCGCTTGGACCGCTTGGCGGCGTTGAAGGCTTCCTGCACCTGAGTGAAGGCCTCGTCCAGCTTCAGATTGGCGATGGTCTGCTGCGTCGCCTGGACCGCAGCGGCCTTGGCCTTCACCGCCTGGAAGTTAGGACCGAGTTTCTGCTGCAACGCCGGAGACGCCTTCCCGGTGAGGTAGAACTCCGCGATCTCGGGGATCGTGACCCCGGCCGGCAGTCGGTCGCCCGCCGCCTTCACTGAATCCACCAAGGCTTCCTGGAAGGAGGCCGCCTGCTGCGCCTTCAGCGAGGTGTTCAAGCGCTCGGTCGCACCTTCCTGACCAACCAAAACGCGGCCCAAAGCGGCAACGTCACTCCGAGCGGCTCGGGCGTCCTTCCGCTCCTCGCCCTCGTTGAACCGCCTCTGCGTCCCGGCTTCCTTCTCCGCTGCGATGCGCCCGCGCGAGATGATGTCGTCCATCGTATTCTGGCGCGAGGTCGTGGTCACGGCCGTCGTCTTGGCCATCTCGTTGTAGGCCTTGGGGTTCGCGATGGCGAGCATGGCCGGCATCGACTGGATGCGGCGCTGGTACTCCTGGCCGATCTCCTGCGGCGAGGCGACGTCCGGCATGTACACGGTCGGGCCGACATCCTTGGGAAGGGTCTTGTACGGGCTGAAGATCGCCTTCCGAGCATCCTCAGCAGACTGGAAGGTGTGCTGGGCGACCGTCAGCATGCCGTTGACGATCTCATCGTCCTTGTAGACCTTCTTCAGGAAGGCCCGAACGCCCGGAGCAGTAGGGTCGAGGGTGCCATTCTCCAGGTTGTGGCGGATGAACTGGTCCGTCGCCTGGCGCTGGAAGGCCTCCAAGCCCTGCTTCTCGTTCTCCCGACGACGAAGCTCGCGCAGGCCCAGCCCCGTCGCTACCGCGCCGCCCAAGAGCCCCAGTGCTGCTCCGATGTTGTTTCCCATTGCTCAAACCCCAAGCCCCTGGAGGCCGACAGGCCGACAGGTCATGCGAGCGCCGCCAGTGCGGAGATGATCCCAATCGCCGCAGACGCTCCGCCCATCGCCGTCTGCGTCCCAGCCTGGTTCAACTGATCCTGGGCCTGTGCTGCCTGCGCCAGCCCGCGTGCCACAATCGGCGGGGCGCCGTAGGCGTACTGCTGGGCTTGCTGCCCCAACTGGTTGGCATACTCGACCGGGAAGCGGTTGATCGCCTTCTCTCCCTGGTAGCGCTGATTCACGACACCCTGTCCGAGGATGGCACCCCCACCCATGTTGCCGGCCAGCGACTCGCTCTTGTTGAGCGCCATTCCTAAGGCCCGCCGCTGATCGTCCATCGCCTTGGCGAGGATCGGGATCTGCGCGCCCACGCCGCCCGTGTTGAGGGCCTCGAAGCCCTGGTTCATGAACGTCTGGCGCGCAGGACGACCTTCACGCTCCAAGGTGTTCGTGAACTTGGAGAGGGATTCTGCTGGTGGATTACCTTTGCCGCCCATCAGTGCCTCATTCGCTCAGGTCAATCGACGGAGTCGGAATCTCCGGTGGCGTGTACCTGTTCGAGCGCAGCTGCGCGAACTGGTTGACGACGTCCGCCACTCCGCTCGCAGCCGTGCTGAGCCCCTGGAGGCCGGACATCTCGTTCGAGAGGCCCAGCTGGTTCCGCGCCTCGAAGCCCGACATGATCGTCGGGACGGAGCCGAACGACGCCGACACGCCCTGGTTGGCGATCTGCTGCGCGTAGTTGGTCGGGATCTTCCCCGCTTCGAGGAAGCCCCGACGTGTGGCGTCGCTCAGGCCGGTGAACGCGGCCGACGAGCGTCCGATACCGGACGCCTGCATCTGCTCGCGTTGATCGGTCAAGCCCTGGCTGATGGCGCTGAACGCCTCAGTCAGCTTCTGGCTCAGGAGGGGCTTCGCACCGCCGGAAACGGTTCCCCGCATCATCGCCTCGTTGGCTCGGCGCTGGGTCTCCCGACGAGTCGGCTGCCCTTCCGCGATCAACGAGTTGGCGAAGTTGGCTAGCGTGTCCCCGCCTGGCACGCCCTTTCCACCCATGCTCGAAACCCTCTCTCGTCAACACAACGACGTGTGCGTCGTCTCCGTCGAACAGCCGGGGAACCGTCCCCAGATGCGTGAATCCAATCGTCCGGTGAATGGGCAGCAAGCGAGCTTGCTTGGTGAGTCCGATAAGTACTGGAAATGCTTGAGTTGCGCGGTCGAAGAAGTCATGTGTCACACGAGCTGCTGCCTTGGTTGTACGATACTTGGGGCTAATCCACAAGCCCACAAAGGCGCCAGACAGGATGGGCTCCAGCCAACCAGCAAACCAGATGCCATCCTCCAACCGCTCCGACTTCGGGCAGAAGGCCAGCGCCCGAGGGGGACGCCAGAACTGGAGGAAGTCCGAGGGGGTGTCGGTCTGCTGGGGCTCAGCGACCAGGTGCCGCTCCCCGTTCTGGACCAATTCGTACCACCAGCCCAGGATTCGCATGTCCGCCCCGATGGACGGGGTGTAGTGCCACAATCCTTCGTCGATCATTGTGCCTCCTCTCGCTTCGGCCTGGCGGCCTCAGCGGGCCTGGGGTTTGAGGCTTCAGGCGGCGTCCTGGTCGGGGTGGTAGACGTCGAGCTCGATCCCGAAGATCTCAACGGCTGCCGTCGTCAGAGCGCCCTGGAGCCGAATCGCAATCCGCTTCCCGTTCGTCAGCGTCTCGTATGAGACGGTCTCGCGGGCTGCGGTATTCAGTATCCAGGTGGCGACGACGGCATCGTCGGCGATGAGGGTCGCGGTGATCTCCTCGCCCCCGGTGTTGAGGTCGATGTGGACACGTCGCACAACACCTCGCACATCAGGTGAGAGGCGCAGCGTGGCCGACTCCATGTCGAAGTCGAGGTCGAAGCCGCCATCCGAGGTCAGTCCGGGGACATCGACCAGGAAGACGCCGTTGCCGTCCACGCCCTCGGTTACGACGAAGTCGTCCACGTCCTCTTCGTAGGCGAGGCCGGTGGCGGCGAAGTCGATCTCGCGCCAAGTGCCCTGGATGAGGTCGAGCGCCAGGATGCGGGTGCCGTCCGAGACCCAGTATTCGTTGCGCCCGAAGCAGGCGGTGTCCCCGACGAAGGCCGCGATGACGTCGGTGTCCGTCCCTCGGAAGGGGAGGGAGACGGCGTCGTGCGCGACCAGAGCTGACGCGTTGCCGTCAAAGACCCGGACCCCGTCCGTGGCGAAGTAGATGATGCCGTTGGGGGTGACGGCGATGGTGTAGGGGTGGAGCGTTCCGGGGGCGCCCGCGATCTGCCGGGCCACGACGATGTCGGTGCCGGTCACCTGCCAGACCTTCGACTCGGAGAAGACGTACAGGGAGCCGTTCCACGAGACCGCGCCGGTCAGGGGGTCGGCGTCGTTGGTGATCTCCAGGAAGTCCTTCACCGCCTCGGGCCGTCCCTGGGGCGAGAAGTTCAGGCGACCCCGGAAGCCGGGGGTCGTCTCCAGCGTCCAGGCGCGGCCCTGGTGCCATACGACCCAGTGCGTCTTGGACGACGGCGGGGTGTTGGTGATCTCGAGCTCTTCGATGTTGAGGACGTCGGCGTCGGCGCGGGAGTCCGAGTTGGTGGAGTCGGCCACGTCGTCGTCATAGGTCAGGGTGCCGTTGGCGACTTCCCAGGCCTTGAAGAAGGCGACCCCGTTGCCGAACGTGCGCCACGCTTCGACCTTGTCCACCTGGGGATCGAGGGACACGGGGATGTTCTCGACGTGGATGGACTGGCGCACCGCACCGGTGATGCTGGCGTAGTCGATGTCGTCCACGATCCCGTCCCCGTCCCGGTCGATGAACAGGGGGTTGGAGCGGTGGCCGGTGGTCGAGTTCAAGAAGGTGAAGGCGTAGCGGTAGTCGCCGGAGATGCCCACGCGACCGACCAGCTTCATCCCGTCCACATAGATGACGGTGGTGTCGGGGCTGCCGGTGCCGCGCCGGTTGATGCGGGCGTAGATCTGGTACTTGGTGATGTTCGTCCAGCTGGGGCTCCCGGTGGTGAAGAACAGGTGCTTGGGCACCAAGAGGCGGACCCAGGTGTCGGCCGACAGGGGGAACTGCTCCTCGAAGACCTCGGTCTCGATGCGCTGGGTCTCGAAGATCGAGGCGTTCTGCCCGTTGCGAAACTGCTCCGGCGGCCAGTGGCCCTGGGACTTGTAGAGGTCGAAGGCCTTGCGATCCCCGAGGGTCGGGGCGTAGCGCTTGGTCGGGTCGGCCGGGTAGTACTGCGCGGTGAAGGCCTCGTTGCGGGTCTTCGCGTTGAAGCGCGACGTCAGGAAGTCGTACTGGTAGTAGTTCTGGTCGTCCGACATGAAACGCAGCTGGAAGGCGACGACGGTCTCGGGACGGTTCGTCTGCACCCACAGCGCGATCAGGTCCTCGTCGGGGGACGTGCGGCCGTTGTTGACCGTGAAGTCCTGCGGCGTGGCGAAGTTGTAGTTGATGACGCACTTCTGGTTGGCGGTGTCGAAGGGGATCTGGAGGGCCGCCGAGCCTTCCTGGTTCGGGGTACCGAAGGCCAGAGCGGCGGCGCCAGCGGGGGTGAAGACCGCCGAACGGGAGCCGACCGCGCTGTCGAAGGAGTCGATGAGCGTGGCGTTCTCATCGCCCAAGGAGAGGTTCGGCTTCGAGGTCGGCGGGTCGATGCCCCACTTGGAGGTCGAGAAGTCGGGGGCGATCTTGATCTGCTTCCCCTCGTTGGCCACGAAGAGGTAGTCCTCCAGGCCAATGAAGGGCGGGGCCTTGGCGTAGCACAGCTTCCCGCCGTCGAAGCCGGTGGTGATGGTGAAGACGCTGGGGGAACTGTCACGCACGAGGCCGTTGTTCAGGCCGTAGAAGCGCTCGCCCCGGTAACGGACCGGGGAGTGGAACCCGCCGGCCACGACGCGACGCTGGCTCCCGGAGCGGGAACGGACCGAGCCACGCCCTTGGAGGACGTGGACGTTCTTGGCGCGACGCAGGGCCTGCGGCGGCAAGTCATCGCTCGGAGGAGAGACGACGAGGCCAGCGGACCAGTCACGGAAGGTGTAACGCCGCCACGGCATCAGCGTCCCTCCGCGATGCCCCGTCGAGACAATAGCAGCTGCGTCTCGCGGATGGCCGCCTGGAACAGCTGCAGGGCCTTGTAGATCTCGGGGATGACGACCTCGGCCAGGTCATCGACACTGGCGGTGTTGCCTTCGTCGGGCGCGAACTCGGTGCCCTTCAGGATGTTGAGGGGACCGGGCGTGGAGAAGCGCAGGTAGGAGATCCCCTGGATGGCCTGGTTATTCATGTCCAGGGCCTGCTTCCGGCCGGGGCCAGAGCCGCCCTGTCCTTCGAGGACTGTGATGGCCTCTTCGATAGTGCGAAGGCGTTCGTTCAACTCGCGCACGAAGGCCGAGTCCACGGCGCTGCTACGGAGATCGGAGACAGACCGCATCACATCACCATCTGACGGAGGACTTGCCCGGTCTCTGACAGGACCTTGGCGAGCGCGGGGTCCTGGTGGTCGGACTCGCGGTTGAACTCGCGGGACGCGATCTCCAGGGCGATCCAGTCCTCCATCCACGGGAGGACATCAGTGCGGTACTCGCTGTGGACGACGACCAGGGCGTTGTCGGGGAGATCGACGCCGAAGGGCTCGCCGTTGGGGAACGAGAAGGACCCGGTGACGGCGGTGCTCTTGGGGTAGAGGCGGAACTGCGCCTTCTCTTCGTTCTCCTTGACCCAGGCAACGGGCGTGCCAGTGGAGGACTGCCAGGTGCGAGCGAGGACTTCGATGGTCTCCTGACGCTCGGCCGAGAGGATCTTGCCGTCGAAGAAGATGTCGAAGATCTCGATGGCCCCCGGGGGGTAGTCGTAGGGACCCTGGCCAGAACTGACGGCCATAAGCGTAGTGGCGCACATGACGGCTTCGCGCCCCTGCTCGTAGATCACGTCGTCCAGGAAGCGATTCAGCGCCGCGTCGTCCGCCAGGTCGTTGGCATAGAACTGGGCCAAAGCTACGACATCAGCGCGGGACAAGGGGAATCTCCTTCACCTGGAGTTGGATGGTCGAGAGGACGGAGGTGATCGAGTCGATCATGCGGCCTTTGAGGCAACAGAGCAAGAGGGCGAGGTTGACGCAGAGCGGGTGATAGTCGTCCGGGATGCTGACGGTGTTGTCCTCGTCGTCGAAGGCCGGCAGCAGGGGGACGTACTTGACCTCGCAGAGCGCGGCGGTGGAGAGCGCTGGGTAGATGGCGAGGATGTCGCGGCCGATGGGCGCCCAGGCTTCCAAGCGCGTCTTGTCGGCATCGGTGTCCGTCAGCCAGTCCAGCTTCCAGGCCCGGAACTGCTGGTACCGGACGGGATCCAGCCGACGCTTGGTCGCCCCCGCATCCGTCAGTTGGAACACATCCAAGATGCGGACGCAGTCGCTGGCGAACTCCACGAAAGGGTAGAGCGTCCGCGAAGCCTTCGTGCTGAGGGAGATCGTCTCCTGGACCAGCGCGAACTTGGCATTCAGCATGCGCTGTGACGTGCTGAGTGCTGTGCGAAGATCGGCCCGGCTGAAGGCCGTCGCGTTCAGATCGCGGAGGCGCTCCGCCAGGACGTCAGACAGTTCATGTACTGCTGCCATCTCTTCGCTCGCTGCGCTCGCTCAGAGGGCCTGGGGTTTGAGCCCAGGTCACGGACGGTTCCCACGGGCATAGATCTCGCCACGCGCATCGACGATGTCCCCGTAGGGGTAGAGGCCTGCCTTCTGGAGAACAAAAGAAACGTCGTCGATGCCGCGATCCTGCTTCATGCCGGTGAGGCACATGCGTTCCCAGAGCGTGCGCTGCACCTGGGACTCGTTGCGCCAGAAGGCGGCGATCTCGACCTGGGCGCGGTCGGCAGCCTGCGCGGCCTTGAAGCGGAAGAGGTCGATCAGCGCGCCCTCGCGGAGGAGCGAGGAATCACAGTGAGACGGGATCTCGTCTGACAGGGCCAGGACCACAGGCTCTTTCCAGTATACATAGTGGATGATCTCCGACTGGGGGCTGTAGGGATAGATCTCCAGCTGCTTGGCCTTGGTGGTGTCGTGCTCGCCTACCTCGGCCCAGTATAGGGGATAGGAGGCGGTGAGGACTCGGTCGGGGTAATAATGGTCCAGAACGGAGACCGAGACGTTCCGCAATGCGGTGCGAAGACGCATATGGACCAGAGTACCAATCCAACGCACATCAGTCGCCAGAGCCGAGAAGCGCTGGGTAACGTGGTAGCCCAGGCCGGCACCCGAGTCCTCGGAGAAGGCGGACGCCAAGGTAATCGTGGGCGCCGAGTACGCAGAGATCTTGTACCACGCGGACCGGACCCGGAGATGACGGCCAACGATGGACGAGGAGAGGGCGGCTTGGGCGGTGGCGTCGGCTGTGACACTGGTTGATCCCTCCGTGACCGTGACCGTACCGGCGGTGATGACGGCAGGGATGACGAGTTCCCCGACTTCGCGGAGGTGACGAAGCCGCGCCTTGGAGGCGAACTGGCGGTAGCGCTGCGCGACCCAGTTGCCCGCTTGGACGAGACCGGCCGAGCTATCGACGGCCGCCAGGACTTCCGTGGCGACCTGTTCGACGGTGGCCATCAGCGCCAGTTCGGCAACCCGAGTGGAATGCCGAGAAGCGTGGGGAGGACGTAGAGGACCACGGCGAAGAGGACGACCCCTTTGCCGATGGCTTTGTAGGGCTCCTCGATGGGCAGCTTGTCGATCGGCCAGACCGCAAAGCCCACGACGAGAGCGAGGACGACGATGTTGAGCAGGAGAGGCATCAGCGAGTCCTCACACCGACATAGTGCTTCTTCGGGTGATCCGCGCTGGACGCGGCGAACTCCCGCAGCTGCTTGTCGGACATCGAACGGAGGAGGCCCTTGACCGTGGGCCGGACCCCCTCCGGGATGTCTTTCATCTCCTGCTGCCCGCGCTTGACGGCCAGCGCCATCCTCATGAGGTGACGCTGGGCTTCGCTCTTGGCAGGCATGGGATTACGGGGTGTTCGTGACGGTCGGGGCAGGCCCCGGCGTCTGAATCGCCTGCGTACGGTCGAACCAGATGCAGTCCCAGTCTCGGCCAGTGTCGTTCGTCGAGTTGACCAGCGAACTGATCCGGATGGCAACGCTGTTGTTGGCCACAACACGAGTGCCGCTGTGGACCAACGCGCCATCGAGGGAGGCCGGCACGGAGCAGATGATCGGATCTCCGATCTGGATGCCTGGCACGGCAACGACGGTCTCGGCCGACTGCCCAAGGTTGAGGGAGGCAGGGTCTACGCGAACCGAGATATGGACCCAGGCCGCGAAGTCGGACTTGCCATCGCGGGGCACCACCGTCTGCGTCGGCGTATTCGTGGGAGTCAGGGTCGGGGTATTGGTCTGGGCAAGAGCCTCCCCGCCCACCAGGAGGCAGGCGAGGAGGATCAGGGCACGCTTCAGCATGGAATCACCCGCCGGTCGAACCGTCGATCCCGCGCCAGCTTCCGAAGCCCTTGGTGTGGCGCTGGTACGACGTGAAGACCGCGTTCTTGGTCCAGGGATCGTCGAAGGCGTCGAAAATCGGGTGGTCACGCCACAGGAAGTTCAGGTCGTGGACACCCTTGCTCGCCATCATGAACCAGTAGTTCGTGTTGGAAAGGTAGTGAACCACCATCCAACTCAGGTCCTCTTCGATCAGGGCGTTGATCTCGTTGTCCGCCGTGTACGGCTTACCCGAGCTCCCCAGGATCTCGCGGGCCACGAACTTGTTCTCCGGCGCGATGATGCACATCGACGGGGCCATCAGGCGCGGGAGGTTGCGCTCGCTGGTCATGTTCTCGAACCGAGTGATCGCAGACTGGATGCCGGTGATCGAGAACGCGATGTCCACGGTGGGGCGGTTGCGACGGGTGACCCCGTCCAGCCCGACGTGGGCACCACACAGCGCCTCGGACGCGGTGAAGCCGTAGTAGCTGGTGTCGAAGGCGTTGTTCAAGAGCGAGAACGCATCGACTTCCTGGCGGTTGCGAGAGGCGCGCTTCATCTCCGCGATCATCTCGCGCATGACGCCGTAGAGCTCGTCACGCCACATCTCCCAGGTAATCTCCACGGCCATGCCGAAGGGCGAAGCCTCGTAGGTCTTCTGCCCGCCGATCAGCGGCTCGTCGAGGGAGAACTGCGAACCCTCGCTCTTGGCCGGCATGGTGCCGAGACCGGCGATCTGGAGATCCTTGACCGGATTCCAGCCCATGTCGTCCACGTTGAAGATCCGTTCGTACTCCGTCGGCCGGTCCTTGCCGGTCTCGACGTAGACACGCCGGAAGTCGATCTGGAGCAGTTCCGCAAAACCGCCACGTCCGATTGCCATGTATCTCTCCCCCTAACCCTTCAGGATCACGACACGCCGTACAGCGTGATGTCTACGGTGAAGACACCGCGCACGCGACCGTTGACGGTCCCAACGGCGTCTACGAACTCCAGGATGCGGAAGCGAGCATCGGCGTCCGTCTTCCCGGCGTCGATGTACCAGTAGCCGTCGGCATGCTTCGTCACGCCGTACTCGGCGTAGCGGTCGGTGACCGCCAGCGTGTGGTCGGCCGCTGCCGCCCCCAGCAGCTTGGCCTCGAACAACTGGTTCGGCAGCGCCGGGGTGAACCGAATGTCGGTGCCCTGCGTACCGCTGGCCGCCTGCTCGGAGACGCCCACGATGTCGGTCGGGTCCGTGCCGCCTTCGGCCAGGTACCCTGCGTTGTCTACGAGGATGGCGCCCTTCTCGAAGGTCTCGCCGGCATCCTCGGGGCCGGTGATGGACGGCGTGGCGTTGAGGCCCAGTGCCTTCGACGGCCCGAATCGTTCGCTGTACGGCATTGTCTACTCCCCCTCTGGGATTGCTTACTTGCGTCCGGGTAGTGGAAGCCCGGGCACACCTGACTCGGATTTGAGCATATTACCCAGCGCTTGTCCAGCGACTTGACGTGCGGCGGCGCGCTGTTGCATTCGGTTCATCATTTCGCCCGACGCTTCGGTGTGAACGATGATGCCGTACTGGCGCAGCTTGTCCTGGTACTCGGCCAGGGTCTCGGTCACGCCCTCCTGCTGCATGCGGCGGCGGGCACGGTCCTTGCGGAGGTTGCGGAGCGCCAGGTCTTTGCGGATTCGCATGAGGATGCAGTCGCCCCAGCGACGGGTGGTGTCCGCCCCGATGCCCTTCAGTTCTTTGGCCTCGGGGTTGTCCCCCTGGACGACTTCCCAGCCCTCGATCTGGGCCTTGCGGATGAAGTAGCCCGAGCGGCCAGTGAACTGCCAGTGGTACTCGTACTCCGGCAGGCGCCCGGTGACCTCAGAACTGTCCAGGTGCTGGAGGATCTCGTTGATGGGCTGGTACTTGGTGGGATCGATCTTGCCCGCCTCCACATCGTTCGCCAGTTCCTCGGCCAACTCGTCCAGTTCGTCCTTGCGCCGCGCCAGGACCTCCTTACGTTCATCGCCGGCCGGCGGCAGGTTCGGCTCGATGTGAGCGGCCTGGTTTTTCTTGATGCCTCGTGCGCGCATTAGTTGGCCTCCATGTCCTTGGCCACCTTGGCGTAGGCAGCCCAATCAGCGTACCCCAGCTGACGCGCGAAGGCATCCGGGGACTGGTTGCGTGACTTGAGGGCCTGCGCCGCGTCCGCGCCACAGAGCTCCTCAACGGTGGGGATCTTCTCGCCGCTTTCCTGCTTGGTGACAGGGCGGATCAGGGAGGCCACGGGGTCGTTGACGACGTCCGCGTCTGCCATGCCCTGGGCCGCACGCACCCGGTCGGAGACGATCTCATCCAGGTGGTCCGAAACGACCTTGGCGTAGGCGACCTCGTAGACGCTGGGGTTGGTCAGGGCGTCAGCGGGCAGCTGGCCCAAGTAGCTGCGGATCTCGTCCGCGTACTTGCTGTAGTACGGCAGCTTGGCGCGGGCAGCGTCCTCGGTCAGCTTGGCCAAGGCCGAGACACCCGTCTCGCGCAGGGGGTTGATGTGCTGCGCCAACAACTGGCGCTCCCGCTTCTCCCCCTCGATCTGGGCCAGACGACGCATCATGGCCGCGCCGTGGCCGCTCTGCATGGCCTCTTCGATCTCTTCGTCCGTCGGCTCCACGATGTCCGGCAGCAGAATCTGCGCCGGTCGCTGCGGCTCCGGGGACATGTTGCGGGACAGCACCGCCCCCAGGTTCGCCTGGATGGCTGACAGCTGACCCTCGATCAAGCTCTGGAACTGCTTGAACTCGTCGGTCGGAACGAAGTTCCGGCCTCCCTCATTCCCGGAATCGGACGCCTCCGGCGCGTTGCTCTCCGGGGTCTCGGGGACGAGATTCGACTTGGGCACCTTTGGCCCGTGCTTTGAAGGCATTCAGCGCCTCCTCCTCTTTGACTGGTGCAGTCACTGACCCGCTCAGTCTCTTCAGGGCTGCGTACTCTCCCCGCAGCGTTGGGATCTGCTCCAGGTCGCCAGCCGGATCGGCTAGCCGTTCGAGTACCCGGTGCTGTTGGTCATCAATCCACTCGAGCAAGGAACGATAGGCGAGTGGATTCTGGCACAAAAAGTCACGCCAGAACAGGATATCCCCGTCGGGCTTCGCCCTCCGGGGGCTCGGGGTTTGGGCGGTCATGCGGGCGGGCCTCCTTGACCCCCACCGCCTTGCGGTTCACCGCCACCCATCGCGCCCATTATCTGCTGGGCCATACCCTGCAGACCTATAGCCGTATTTGCCTCCACGCCGCCGATGGTCGGCTGCTGCTGGACGAGGTCGTCGAAGGCGATCAGGAAGGTCTCGGGGTCGCGAATCTGGTCGAAGGTCAGGATCAGGCGCTCCAGGGCCTCGGAGGAGGCGATGGCGATCCGGCGCGCAACCTCGCGCAGCTGGTCGGGCACCTGGGGATTCGAGGTCATGGCTACCAGCTGCATGACCTTTTCGTAGTAGCTGCCCATGAGGTTCATGAGGAGCAGGGCGTTCTGGCGGTCGCTGTCGCGGTTGGAACTCGCGGAACTGGCGGTCAGTTCGAGGGCGACGGCCTCGTCGAAGTCCGGAGAGGTCATGGTTGTCAGGACGGCTTCGGCATGCTGGTCCCCGACGATGCGGCGGATCTTGTCCTGCGCGGCCAGGTCACCAGCCAGGAGACGCTCCTGGTAGCGGAAGAGGGCGTGGCGCACGGCGTCTGCGACAGCCAGGCGCATGCCGTCGAACGCGGGGGTGAAGCGCTTGTTCACCTGCTGCAGCACCGACAGGGCGGTGATGCCGGGCGTTCGTGTGCCGAGCGGAGCGGACGGGCGGGCCTGCGAGATGTCAGAGACACCTACGCGGCGCTCGGCATAGGCCATGAGGATCGCTTCCGCGATCTGTGAAGAGGGGTAGACGTCTCCCAGCTGGAGGGCGGCGACGCTGTTCTTGGGGTCCTCGGAGAGGAGGACCTTGTTGGGCCAGATCGTCATCGTCTCGTCGATCTCGCCCTGTTTGCCGATCCACATGCGGCAGTTGGCCAGCATCATGTTCAGCATCCGGTGGTTGTGGGTCTCGGAGATCTCCTCCTCCAAGGGCTTCAGCATCTCCAGGGGTCCCATCCCATAGAACAAGTGGGGACGCAGCTGGTAGCGCATGGCCACGAAGGGGCGACGCTGGAAGGGGTTCCACCGGCAGCGCAGGATCGACTTCGAGCTCCGGTCGTAGGTGATGAGGAGGTCTTCGGCGCGGCCGTCCCCGTCCACGTCGTAGTAGGCGTAGATGTCCCAGATCTCGTAGAGGTCGCGGGTCTCTTCGCCGGACTTGCGCTGACGGCCCAGCTGCTCGCGCTTCTGACGCACCGTGTCATCGGCCCCAGCGGTCTGCGCGGCGGTAATGTCCCAGCCCATCGTCTTCTGGCGCAGGACCATCTCGTCCTTGGTCAGCCAGTAGCGCATGGCGACCCAGCGAGCGTCCTGCAAATCAGAGGCCGCACCACCAGGGACCAGGAAGTCCTGGATGGGGACGCAGAAGATGGAGGGGCCAATATGGGAGAGCTCGACGGTCTTGGTCTTGCGGTGCCGGTTGATCCAGGGGATGTAGAGGACCGCCGTGCCCAGCTGGACGTTGTCCAGGAGCGCATTGTCCACGGACCCGCGCAGGCCCCACTCGTTGGCCACGCCCCAGTTGATGAACTTCTGCAGGCCCTTGGCCGCAGCCGCGTACTTCGCGCCGATGGGCCGACAGGTCACGACCGGGGCCACCTGCCAGATTAGATCGACCGACTGGGCGTAGATGGCATCGGCCGCCATCGCGCCCACGGGAACCTCATAGTTGGGCGCGTTCTCGATGGGGACGTTGCGGATCTCCATCTTGGGCTGCGCCTCGTACATGCGGAGGCACTCGCGCCACATGGCTTCCAAGCTCGCCCGGGCGGAGAGCGCGTCTTCGAGCTCCTCTGTCACCCAGTTCGCCAACGCCTTGTAGGCGTCAGTGCGGGTAGACGGGCTGCCTTCGACGGGGAGAAGTTCGACGGTCTGCGTCAATTGAGTACCCACGCGACGAAGGTACCGGACGCCGGATCGACGGTCCCGCCAGACATGTTGCAGAAGATGACGCTGACGGTGTTCGCCGCGTTCGCGTACCCGTAGAAGATCCGCCCAGCGCCCTGAGCAGCGGTCGGCGCTCCCACGAAGACGGCGTCACCCGCTGCCGCGCCCGTGACCGTGATGGTCGAAGCGGCGGCGCAGTCCCCGTCCAGGGTGCTGCCGAAGTCGATGGTGCCTGTGCCCTTGTAGAGGCCAGAGAGGGTCGAGCCAGCTGCCGGGACCTTGAGGGTGGTAAAGACGCCTGTGTTCGGGGTCGTGGAGCCGATGGGGCCGGGGGACGTCCAGTCACCGCTATCCAGAAGATCGACGTTCAGGTTCGGCACCTTCGTCTGCGACGTGATGACGAGGGGCGGCGTGCCCGACGAGACGGTGGACGTGATGGTCGAGAAGGACGGGGTCGCGTTGGTGGCGACGCTCTGGCCGATGGCCACGCTGATGGTACCCGAGCCGTTGGTGACCGTGACCCCCGTGCCCCCAGTGATGGAGCCGACCGTCGGCTTGGCCCCGGTGGCGCCAATCAGCAGCTGGCCGTTGGTGAGCGTCACGCCCTCCAGATCGCCGGTCGCGTTGGACCGAATGCCCTGGTTGGGAGAGACATCACCGTAGGGAACACGGGTGTAGAGTTGGGTGGAACTGGTGACCGACCCGCCGGAGGTGGTGATCTCCGCGATCACGATGCCGTCGTCGGCAGCCGCAATCGTGGGCTCGGTGACCGAGGTACAGTCTACGAGGAAGTTGGTCGAACCCTGGCGAACGAAGTTGTCGATGGTCGAAGGGGTCGTATCCTTGGAGACCGCAAGCCAGCAGGTGTCGTTATCGGAGTAGGTGACCGAGCCAGACGCCGAGACATAGTACCCGCCGGGGAAGGCGATGCAGGACGAAATGGACTTCGTCAGCCCGGCCCCCGTCGAATGGGTACAACCCGACACCACGACCGAGTTGAAGATCAAGGCGTAGCGATCCGCGTCCTCCTGTTGTAGGAAGGACTGGAGCGTCGTCAGGAAGCTGGCTCCCGACGACGGCACCGTGTTGACTGTCTGGGTGGTCCCCTGGGCCCCGGAAGCCCAGAGGATCAGAGCCAGGAGCGCCCCCCAGCGCTGCATTACGACGCCTTGCTGCCGCTTCGCGCCGACTCGGCATAGACGCCGTTGGTGGAGATCGCCTGCCGCATGGTGATCGCACCCGCTCCGAAGAAGACGCCATCCGGGATGGCATCGAGGATGGGAACCTCAATGCCGAAGGCCGTCAGCACCGTCTTGGTCAGGTAGATCACCGCGAGCCAGAAGGTCTTGCTTTTCAGGAGGGCCATCATGAACTCCGCACGTTGCGAACCGACCCCGACTTGGGGGCCTTGCCGTTGCCCTTGCCTCCAGCCTTGGGGCCGGGCAGCTTCACTGACTGACTATACACCTTCTTCATCATGTTGTCTCCTCTACCAGATCATCGAACCCCTTGCCACTCGAAGCTGAAGTGGTTGCCGTCACCGAACCGGCCACCCCAGCGGGCCAGGGGATGTTGGGTTTCCCACCACTCCCCGAGCGAGCGGTAGTCTTCCGACTTCGTCAAGTAGTGGCCGGCGGGCCGGTCCAGCAAGAGATCGACTGCCAGGCCTACCCGATGCGTCGAGTGCGGGTGCCCGTAGGTCACGCGAGGATCGCGGAAGGCATCGCGCAGGCGCGGCCAGTAGCCCTGTCGGATGGCCTCGACAATGAGCCGAGCGACCAGTTCCGTGTGAGCGTATTGGAGTCGGAGGAGCTCACTCATCGAAGGTGTCCTGCCACAAATCTCCTCGGCCTTCGGCCTCGGAGGGCTCGGGGTTTGAGCCGTCATCGTCCCACACAAGCTGCTGCGGGTAGAGCGTCTGCGGGTACGGGTTGGCGTTCCTCGGGGGGTAGGAATAGACGAATTGGTAGGAGTCGCCCCGGTTGATCCACCACACGTCCGCTGACGCCAGCCCTGGGAGACCCAGGACCAGCGCCAGGACAAGGACGCGCATTAGATGCCCCAGCCGTGGGGCGCGACGCTGAAGCCGAAGACGAAGGGCGCCCAGCCCTTGTAGGGGTCGGCGTCCGTGAAGACGGCCTTCAGGTCGTCCATCATCACGCGGATGTGCTCGACCGTAGCCGCCACCTCCGCGTAGGGGATGCCGTCCGCGATCTTCACGCGCTGCTTCTCGGCGGTGAAGCCCGGCGGAACCGGGGTCGTGTAGTAGACAGTGACGTCGTAGAGTCCAGAGGGCATGTTCGTGTCTCCTTACGGCAGATTATACCACACGGATTCGAGCCAGAAATGGTAGCAGAACGAGGCGAAGGTCGCCGCTCCCAGGAGCCACCAAAAGTGGCGGATCTCTCGGTTGGACATCAATCCGGTGCGGCCTTGTTGCAGGCAGGCAGGGTGCAGCTGTTGCACTTGGTCGCGTTGAGGCCGGTGTTGGTGTAGCTGGCCCCGCCGCCCGAGCAGACGCAGCCGCCCAGGGCGCCGTTGATGCCGCAGGAGCAGATGCGACAGATGTCGGTGTCGGACAGTTCGTGGTCCTCCACGAAGCAGGTGTCCACGGTGCCGGTCCAGCCGAAGTCACCGCCGCCAGCCTGGAAGGTGCCAGTCGTGGTGCTGCCGATGTCGCTCTGAGTCGCTGCGGAGCCGAAGCCGCTGCCGCCTGCGTAGGCCTTCAGTTCGTTGTTGGCGTCGTCGAAGGTGCAGGCTGCGAAGGTCAGGGAGTTGGCCGTCCAACTGTTCAGGGCCGTATTAGCGCTCACCGCGGCGGTCGCGGCCGGCTTGCTCTGACAGGTGACGTTGTTGTTGGTCGTGGTGCGCTGGATGTTCCAGCGGTTGGTCGCGCTGGTCCAGTACATCATGGTGCCGGCTTCGGCGTCCGTCGGCACATAGCCGTAGCAGCCCCAGGTGGCGCCCGCGACGCTGGCCAAGTTGATCTCGTTACAAGTGCCGGCGTCACAGCTGAGATACTCGCTGAGACTCGTGTCGGCCTGAGCGCCGCCGGAGCCGAAGGCATAGTGGCCGGACGTGGTGTCCTTCAAGACGTTGTTGTTGTTCGCCAGCGCGCAGTCGGTCGTGCAGGTGCCGGTCGAGGCGCGGGTCGCGCCCGAGGCCTCGTCCATCTCCCAGACCGCCACAAAGCTGGACGACCAGTCGGGGGCCGAGACGTCGCCGCTGGTGGCCGTCGGGGTAGCCGTCGGAGCCGGGGTGTTCGTGATGGTCGGCGTGCTGGTTACGGTGACGGTGGCGGTACGGGTGACCGTCGGGACCGGCGTGTCGAGCGTCGTCGGCGCGGCCTTGCACCAGAAAGCGCTGAAGTAGGTCTGCGTGTTGTCGTTGCAACTGGTCTCGGTGGCCGGACCGCCGGTCACCTCCATGCTGCCGTTCACCAGGCGCAGACCGTCCGTGTCGTCCGGAGCCGCTTGCTGCTGGATGTAGAAGTCGTCGCCCGTGATGTTGCCCGGACCCGCCAAGTTGTTCGAGATGTTCTGGGCACGGATGGCATCGCACTCCTGGTGCGCGCAGCCGCTGGGAGTCCCCAACTCGTCGAAGAAGTCCTCCATCGTCACGACGCCCGTGATGGAGCACGCAGCCGGGCCAAAGGTCTGAACGTCGGCTCCCGTGCCGCAGTTGTTGCCGCCCGAGGTGCCGTTGCCGGTCCAGTTGAAGACGCCGCCTTCGGTGGAGTTGGCGACGTTCCACCACGCGCCGTGATACACCACCGCGTTCTCGTTCAGGTGACTGCCGACTTCAACGGTGTTGGTGCCCAGGCCCCGGATCATGTTGGCGTCCGAGGCGGCACCCGTGCTGTGCGCCCAGATCACGGACTGGGTCGTGGCCATGTCGGACGTCTTGCCGACAAAGGCGTTCGCCGCCACGGGGGCGTCCCCGTTGTTGATATTCTGGATCATCACCAGACTGGCCGTCGTCAGGTTCCCGGCGTTCTGGAGCGTGATCGTGCGGGGCGAGGACCCGTTGCCCGTGTAGGTGAAGGTCCCGTGCCAATTGGGCGCCGTAGACCACTCGTACCAGCAGAAGTTCTCCAAGTTCTCGTTGAGGCTATCGCCGTTGGTGACGTCCGTGGCGTTGGCGTCCACGATGAAGCCGTTACTGGAGTAGCCGTCGAAGAGCGACGTGCCGGTGTTGTTGACGCAGTTCGACTGCCCGCGCCCAAGAATACCGGCGCCGACCAGGGTCGGAGAGAGCCAGCGGTTGCAGAAGGCCTCGGACGTCGTGACCTTGTTGACGAAGAGGAGACCCGCATTGGTCGCGGGGATGCCGGTCTGAATGAGGCGGTTCTGGGTGCCGTCTCCCCGATAGCAGCCGTAGGCGAAGAGCCGAGGCGTCTCCTCCGTCGCGAGGGAGGTCAGCGGGCAGCAGCACTCCGTACACGGGCCATCGAGCCCAGGCGCCGCTTCGGGGAGCAGGCTGAGCAGGAGACCCAGAACCGCCAGCAGGCGCATATCAGGGGGTGTTGGTCGGGGTGGCCGTCGGCGTCTCGGTCGGCGTGGCCGTCGGGGTAGACGTGCGAACGTAGGCCTCGTCCACCGACAGGATCGCCCCGTCGGCGCTCATGCAGTAGAGTTCCTGGTCGGGGTACTTGCAGATCACTCGGCCGCTGCCGGCCGAGTAGCGGAAGCCCGAGCCCGTGCCGGGGGTCACCGACAGGAGCGCCGAGGTGTAGCCGCAGTAGGCGGCTCCAGCGGCATCGCTGTCTACCTGGATGGCCAGTTCCTCGCGGCCCGACTTCTGGCCGATGGCCTGCGGGGTGGCCGACAAGATGACCCGCGACGCGACCCGAAGAGACGAGACCTGTGCCGCGAACCCGGCAGCCGCCAGGACCAGGACGGTCGCGGCAACGAGAAGATGGAATCCATGCTTCGTCATGACTGCCTCACTCGTGCTGCAAGAGGATCGTGCCGCCGGTCGGGATCGACGTGACGACCACGCCATCGACCCAGCCGACTAGGTCCTCGGAACGGGTCTCGTTGGCGTTCATGGCGCCGGAGTTGTAGATCACCTCGCCGTCGCTGTTGGTCAATTCGAAGTTCCCGCTGTTGGTGGTCGTGTAGCAGAAGATCCCGCCGCACAACTTGATCTTGTCCGGCCAGGTGTCCGCCTGCGCGGTCATCTGGAGCATCCCGTTGCCGAGTACCGAAACTGCCATCAGTGGGTCTCCTTCGCCTTCTGCTGCTCGGTCAGCATCCCGTTTACGGCAGCAGTGATCTGGCTGCGCCAAGCGTACCAGGTCCGTACCTCACCGACAAGCACAACAAAGGCCAAGGCAACGAGGATGCCCGCGCCAAAGGCCAGCGTTCGATGGAACCACATGGAACCTCCTAGTTGTTCGAGGACGCGATCTCGATCCAGTAGCCCAAGTCCTGAGCAAAGTAGAGGGTCAGGCTGTCCCCTGTCCCCAGCGTCTTGTTGATGCTGCCGTTCAGCTTCACATTGGACCCTGCGAGCGAGGACTCGTCTTGAATCACGATGGAATCGGCGTTGTCCACGTTGACCAGGATCAGGAACCGCGCCTTGCCGCCCGTGATGCCGGCATCGTCCGGGTCCGCGATGGTCGGGATAGACGTCAGGGTCAACGTCCCACCAGTCGAGTTCGTCAGGGCCTTGGCCGTCGTGTCGGAGCCGATGACCGCCGAGGCGCCCGCCAGGTTCTGGGCCGTTGCCGGGAAGACCGTCGGGCTCTCGTTCGAGATGCCGACGATGTTGGTCCCAGTCAGGACCGGGATGCGGAGGCCTACGTCGTCTACGATGGTCCCGGCCCCGCCATTCGCGCCCACGTCGAACGCACGGCGCGTGTTGACCGTGGCACCCGCATCGACCTGAATGCCCGCCGAGTAGCTGTAGAGCGTCCCGATGGTCAGGGTGCCAGCGGTGGTGCCGAAGGTCGGGCTGGTGTCGAAACTCTTCCAGAGGGTGATCGTCGAGTTGGCGTCGGTCGTGACCGTCGAATCATCGACGAACGTGCTGATCGAGCTCCAGGTCCGCGACTCTCCGGTCTGGTTGGTGATCGTCAAGCTGTTCTGGAAGAGCTCGATGGTGCCGTTGTCGTCGTTCCACTGGGTCGATCCGAGCAACACGAAGCCCGCGAACAGCCCGTTGGCCGCGCTGATGACCACGCTGTCCGAGAAGATGCTCATGACCCCATCGTACGCCGGAACGCCGCCCGTGACCGTGGCCCCACCTGCGAAGTAGGTGGTCTGCCCCTCCATGTTGACGTCCTCGAAGTAAGACGCGGGGACGGACGCGCCCGAAGCGCCCAAGTTGCCGCCGTCCGAGATCAGGGCGCCGGTCTCGCCGTTTAGGTGCCACTGAGTCATGCAGCTATTAACCGCCGATCCCGTCGATCCAGATGGGCACGACTGAAACTGGATGTTGCCCCCAGTCCCGGCACCCGTTCCGGCGCCACCGCGCAGCTGAAGTGGTCCCGCATTCTTGTCGGTCCCTCCAGACAGGTCGGACGCCCGCACCATGCCCGCGACAGACTCGCTGGTCGTGGCGCAGCCGTGGCCGACGCAGACGTTCTGGATGGGATGGATCGAACTCCCGATGCCGATCTTGTTGCTGCTGGACTCCGAGCACTGGTCCCCGATGCAGTTGCCGCCATTGGTGCAGTTCGCGCCCCGGCCGATGCAGATCGGGCTGGTGCCCGTGCAGCCCAGGTTCAGTGCGCCGAGGCAGACACCGCCCGTCGCGGTTGCGATGCCCAGGTAGGTCTGACCCAGCTGAACGGTCTGGTCGCCAGTGACCGTGCATTCGCTTCCGACGCACGCTGAGACCGAACCAGTGATGGTACAGAGATCACCCACACAGGCGCCTTGCGCGGTCGAACACGACGAGCCATAGCCGACAGTGGTGCAGTTTGCGGCCGTCGAGGACGCACTCTTGCCGATGGCGATGCTCTGCAAGGCGGCGGCCGATGCCCCGTGCCCGACTGCAACGGAACTGACGCCATCCGCCGCCGCACCCGTCCCAACGAGTGAACTGTTCAGGCCCGCGCCCGGGCACGAGCAGTCCGTGGCGACGACGCCCGTGACGATGGGCTCGAAGGCCCCGCCGTTGACCGAGGCGACCAGCTGATCGGCTACGGCATCGCACTGGATGGCGCAGCGATTGGCCAATGCCGGGGTCGGGGTCGCAGAGACGCCCTTCAGGTTGACCTGAACACGGTCGCCGTCCTTGTCCTTCTCGCCTGCCAGCTTCGTCTCGGCCAGGGAAGAGTCGAACTCGCCCGCGTGCTGCGCGCACGCCATCGTGGGCAGCAAGAGAGCCAGGGCTAGGATCAGACGCTTCATGCAAAGTCCTCACGAACGTAGGCATAGACGTAGTGCCGGCTGTCAGGCTGCGAATCGACGTGCGCGGACAGCTTGAACTTGACGTAGGGGGCCTTGAAGTCCGGCGGATAGAGCACCTGCCACTGTTCGGAGACGACGTTGGTGCAGAGATCGTCGTTGGCAGCCCAGTCCTGGAACTGATCCTCCTGGATGCCGCCGGCCCACTCCAGGGTGTACTTCGGCGTGCCTTCCACGGACGTCGCCTTGCACCAGATCGACTCAATCCGGACGTAGTCCCGCATCTTGATGATGCCGGAGATCTCGTAGTAGTTCGGCGTCACCAGCTGGTTGTCGAACAGCTTCATGATGACCAGATTCTGCGGCATCAGAGGGTCTCCCATCCGGTCTCGTCGCGGATTTGGGCGATCCGGTCCCGTCCAACGAGGTATTCCCCCTCGAAGAAGGTCCGGCCATCCCAGATGTGACTCAGTTTCACGTCAAAGGCTCCAGTCTTCTGGTCCGACCGTACCATGCCGAAGCCCTGCTGCCAATTCTGGAGTGCGTTGACGCCCGGAACGAACCCATCGAGGCGGCAGATGCACCCGGGCGAGTACCCCACGTACTGAGAAGCGCCCTGATGGTCGTGCAGGGTGCGGGACGCCTCCCCAACACGGTGGATGTGGCCCATCATGAAGCTGAATCGGACCGTTTCGAGCACCGATTCGAGGGTCTGCTGGGTCTTGGGGCGGTGTTTGTCGCCGTGGATGAAGGCGAAGTGGGGCGTCAGCCAGTAGATGTTGTCCGGATAGCCCCCAACGTAGGTCACGCCGAGGCTCTTGAGGTCGATCATCCCCGGCACGGAGAGGAGTTTCTCGTTCTCGTTGAACGGGGAGAGCAGCGCGGAGTAGGGCAGGGCCACGCTGGCGGCCAGATCCCATAGTCGGCGCTCGTGGTTGCCTTCCAGGTAGACGATCTCAGCGTCCGGCGACGCGATCCGTAGCTGCGCGAGCCACCAACCGAGCTCTCGGAGGGCTGGCTGAAGGGTAAAGAAGTGCTCCGGACGTCGGCGGTACTTGATAGTGAACTCGGTGACGTCCACCATGTCCCCCAGGAGGACGATCTTGGTCGGCCGGGTGCGCTCCGCGACCTGGACACAGACGTCCCAGGCCCGTCGGTCGTGCATCGGGGTCAGACGCCCGGTCTTCAGGTCCCGCTCGTAGCCGTTCTGCGAGTCCGGGATGACGAGCGTGACGTCTTGACTCTTCGGCGCTTCGCGCCTCAGAGGGCTTGGGGTTTGAGCATTCCGACGGATGATGAAGGTGACCGGCTTCGGGGTCTCGGGGGCGGCGGCAGCGCGGACGAACCAGACCTTGATCTGGTAGGCGGGGCTCCCGTCGGCCAGGGTCCAGTTGTTCCCGAGCCAGTGATCGACCGTCCAGACGGCCGGATCGACCTTCAGGAGGGCAAGGAAGTCCTCCAGGGTCGGCGGCGACGTGACGAACGTGCCGGTGGCGTAAGCAACGTGACCGTCCTGCTCGAATGACGGCGTACGGTTGACTTCGGGTTTGCGGGCACCCGACGCCCGCCAGGCCGCCTTCTGTCGAGACCGGCACCGACGGTGCTGGTTCCGAGTGGGCTGGCCCGAACCGGGGTGGATGGGTTCTTTGCAGATCGAGCAGATACCCGCCGGGGTCACGGCGGGCATGCGTTACTTGGACGTCGAGCGGTTGATCCCACCACCCTTGGTGGGGTTCCCGCCTCGGCCGCTGATCCCGTAGGTCTTCTTCGGGGTGGCCGCGCCCGACTTGCCCTGCTTGTGGTTGTTCGTCTCCTTGCTGGAGACGCGCTTCAGGCCGGTGTCGAAGTCACTCATCACTCAGTCTCCTTCTTGTTCGCTGCGATGGCTCGATCGATCTTGTGCTCGATCCGTTCTAGCTGTTTGACGACGTGGGGTAGGGCGCCTTGGATCTCTGCGATCTTCTCGCCGTGTGCGGCTCCGGTCTTGGTCAGTTCGTTGATCGAGTTGTTGACGTTGGTCAGCCATAGCACACAGCCAGAGCTAATCAAAGCAGCAATGATGCCAAGCACCCACTTGAGGGCCGGGTCCATGCTCGGGGGCGGCGGGAACTCGTGGTTGTGCTCGTCGAGAACAGTCAGACGTTTACCATGCGGCGTGTGCTCGCTACCGTTGAGTGATTCCGCCGTGTCTATCATCCCACTCCCGCATTCGCCGCTCGATGTGTGCCGGTCCCGCTCCTGACTGGCGCAAGTAGCGTGCCAGTGCGTCTCGCTCTGCGTTCTTTAGAGCAGGTGCCGTCCGTTTGGGCAAGAGGGAACACGCCGAGGCTAGGGCATCGACGAGGTCTACGGTCTGGCCCATCGGGTGGGAGCGGAGCTCAGCCAAGAGCTCGACCTGGCTATCCTGCACGAACAGGCGGCCCTGCGCTATGATGGGCTGGAGGATCGAGCGGTTGCGGAAGTACTTGTCGATCTTGTTGGACTGCGGGACGCCCTGGAGGTTCAAGCGCTGGTTGGTGAAGCGGGCCTCGCGCCGGAGGGAGCCGCCGAAGAGGGAAGCCAGGCCGTTCTCCTCGATGCCGAAGATGATGGGCCTGAACTGGATGTTGATGCGGAAGATGTTCTCGATGATCCGGTCGGTCGAGGCGCGCTCGGCCCAGGTGTTCAGGACGAAGATCCGCTGCAGCCAGTCCTGACCGACGGTCACGACGGCGGTGCGGGCGCGGGTCTTCTTCACGGTCTGCTTCCCGCCAGCGGGGTCGCAGAACGAGACGATGTCCGCGAGGCTACTGACGGGCTGTTCCATGTCGTGCGCGGCGGATCACACGCACTCGCCGAATGCAGCCGTGCGGGATGGCGAAGTAGCCGTTGGCCTCGTCGTGGCCGCGTCCAGCATCGCCCAGGAGGAGCGACAGGACGAGGTCCTTCTTGGTGGAGCCGATGATGTAGCCGGCTGCGCGGCAAGCCTGAGAGGTGGCGCGAGAGGCTTCCCCGCCGTCGGTCCAGGCGCTGTAGACGGCCGGATCGTCGAACTCGACTTCGATGATGGAGAACTGAGGCAGTTTGGGACCCTTGGTCAGTTTGGTCATGCGGACCGTCCTTTCCGGTGTTTGAAGAACTCGTCTCGTCCCAGTAGACGATCATACGAGTGCTTCGTCAAGCGCTGTCCCCGCAGGGGCTTGTGCTCGGCGGAAGGGGTAAAACGGGCGCGGTCCTCGGTCAGGGCGTCGAGCGGGGACTCCTCGAAAACCAGTTGATTATCCAGGACTTGGAAGCGACGCAGCAGCGTCATGTCGAAGTCCACGAGGTCGGGGTCCCCGGCGGAGTTCATGTAGAGGAGGGGAAACATGGTCCGCATCTCGCGCTGCAGGCGCTGCAGGGACTCTAGGGAGAATCGCTCGGGGAAGATGGGCTTGCCGTCCTCGATGGCCGCGCGACGCATGACCTCGACGGAATCGTCGGTGTCCATCAGCTGCTCGTAGATGTCTCCGATGGCCCAGCGCGTCCCAGTGATGATCTCCAGGGACTTGTCGGGATCATCCATCAGGGCGCGGCTGGTGGCATGCCAGTCCACGGTAGACTGCATGATGGTGGGGGAGTTGGCCGACTCCAAGTCGATCAGGTCGTCGAAGTAGTGAACGTTGAAGTGGTAGCCGGCGATGGTGCCGCCCACGCCGATGGTCTCGACCGAGGCCTCCTTGAAGATCTCCGGACGGGGCAGGAGGATGCGCTCAGCGTTCCAGTATTTGGCCTGGCGCTTCGGCTCGTCCCAAACGCGGTCGGGCCAGAGGGCCTTCAGAATCTGGTTGCTCTCGTAGACCATCATGATCTCGGAGAGGGTGGAGCGCGAGAGGTCGGCTGTCTTGGAGCCGAGGAGGATGCGGGTCGAGCGGCCATCGGAGTGGCCGAGGTTGCCGACGCCGTCGGGGAACCAGACGTTGGCGCCGTCCGGCTGGATCAGCAGGTGAATGACGGCCGCCTTGCAGATGGTCGTCTTCAGGTGATCGCGGGGCATCAGCAGGAGTTTCCGGTAGGGCGGAACCCTCTGGAGCCAGTTGCAGACGGGGAGATGGAGGGAGGGCGAGAGGAGGCTGTAGCCCATCACCCCCTTGGCGAAGACGAAGAGGTTCGCCTCAGCCTGCTTCTTGAAGTCCGCGACGAACTGCCCGGCCTGTGTACTACCAGCCTGACGAACCTGGCCCGTGCGCGCGTCGAGGACCAGTTCCCTGGCGTCCATCACTCCCAGTCATCCAGGAAGAACCCCCAGATGCCGAGGCCCACGATCGTGACGACGCAGCCGACGAACAGCCCGAGCAGGAACATCGCCATCAGACCTCCTCCGCTTCTGCCGCTTCCTTCTCAGCCAGGAAGGTGGCGAACTCGTCTACGTTGGCCAGGGGAACGGTCTCGAACTCCGCGTCGATGACCGGGACGGGCTTGCCGCTGGCCTGGGCCACGGCGGTGACCATCGCCTGCAGGGAGCGCTCGTCCAGGGAAATGTGGATGGTCTTCTCCTCGGACTTGTGCTCGACCTTGGGGTAGAGACGGTCCACGTCGGTGGAGATGTCACGGGCCGCCTGGAGGCGAATGGAGTCCATCGCCTTGTCGTTGTCCCGGAGGTTGACCTTGAACTCGAAGTTCTTGATGACCTCCTGGCGGATGCGCTCCAGGAAGTCCGCGAAGGTCATGTCGTGCAGGGAGCTCCGGAGCTCGTTCAGCTGCGCGACGAACAGGGGGGAGTTGATGATGGTGGAGACGCGGTTCGCGTGGTAGCCCAGGGCGTCCGCGATGTCCTTGGTGCGCTTGCCGGCGAGCACCATGTAGAGCATCAGCTGATGCCTCTGGTTCACCCGAGCAATCTTATTCGCGCCTGACATGTGCCCCCGATAGTACAAGGCGGCCGGACTTACCTCCCAGTAAGAGGGGGCCGACCGCCTTGTGCCCAAACCCCAGAGCCATCTCCATTCTAGCGAACGTGAGACTCGGTGTCAAGCGGTTCCGCGTCGCGGCGGAAGAGAAAGACGAGATCGACGGCGTGGCCGTGGTGGCGGAACATCCGGACGAGTTCCCGGCCCTGCTGGAGCAGACGGACGGCCACCTCGGGGTCAGCCGTCCGCTGCCACCAGATCAGCACTTTTTGCCTTTGCCCTTCTTCTTCTTCTTCATGGCATACTCCTTGAAGTTGTAGAGCCCATATCGCTTCGCGCTGGCGCGCTCAGCGGGCTCGGGGTTTGAGCTGATTGGGCCGACCAGCCCGATGGTGGCGAGTCCCCAGCCCAGCAGGAGATCGGTCACGCGGGGACCTCGGGGGGCTTGTAGCCGACGGAGCGCCAGAGGCGGGCCAGGAAGGCGGGGTAGGCTTCGAGGACGAACAGGTCCCCGACCTCCGCAACGGTGACGCGGGTGGCGCCGGAGCGGACGCCCGACGCCGGCCGGACACGGACGATGGCGGCCGTGCGGAGGACCTCGGAGTGGCTGTCTTCGGCCGTGCCCTCGGGGGAGATGAAGGTGGCGACGGTGCAGGCGATGAACATGGCGGCCGGGCTCCTCTGTGTGGTGGGGGGTACTGTAGCGCGGGCGAGGGTGGCGGTCCAGGAGATGGTGGATGTAAAGGGCAAAAGTGTGGGAAAAATGTAGACGATTACTCGGGGTGCTTGCCGCGCCGCGCGCGAAGTGCCTGGGGGGTGCGCCCCCCACTACCCCCTCGCAGCGACCGAGGTGTCACAGCGACCGAGGTGTCACAGCGACCGAGGTGTCACAC
>DAOUCN010000126.1:0-3778 GCA_034431995.1 Chloroflexota bacterium
TCTTTGCGCTCCGGCAGGTGGTATATGCTCAGCGTGACGCCATCGGACTTCTTGGTCTGCATCTGGTAGCGGCTGGAGGCTGCCCAGGCGAAGTCACGCGCCTTCTGCGCGCGGAACGTCCACCGCCCACCGCTGCGGGCGACGAGCTCGCCGCTGGCTGCCACCGTCACCGTCGGCGGCACACTAATCGTCACGCTGTAGTCGGCGATCTCTGAGAAGAAAGCGTCGCCAATGGGGGTGTACTGGTGTCGCTCCCACTGCCCGTTTTGCAGCACGGCCAGCATGGGATACCAGTTGCCCAGGATGAGCACGCCATCAGCCACACCATAGCGCCCATTTGACTCCGGCAGCTTGCCCCACCACTTCATGGTTACCGAGACGGTCGCGCCTGGCTGCAACGGCTGGGGGAGCATCAGTTCCAGGACGACACGGTCCTCAACGGCCATCACCGGCGCGCCATCTACAGCAGCGCTGGCGAATGTAAAGGCTCCGAACTGGGCCGGAGGAACGTGGAAAACCAGAGAAGACAGGGGGACGGCGGAGGGGTTCTGGTAGCGCACCGCCTGGGTAACGTTGAGGAACGCCTTGTCGTAGTCCACGTCAACCGCGAGGTCATATTGGATGGGCGGCTGTTCGGCGATGACCGCCTGGCCCAATACAAGCCAGGCGGCCAGCAGGCAGAGCACAGGCAGCAGCCGGACGAGTATGGCAATACCGCCAAGACCTGACAGGTCCAGCTCTGTCTTCATCCGTGCATGTGGGCCGCAGCGCATGATGGCCTGGGGCAGAACGGGTCGGGCAACCGCGAACCGGTGTGGACGTTGCATCACGGGCCGAGAGACCTCTTCCAGGGAAATAGTCACCGTGCCGTATTATAGCGTATCTCTCAGAGGAAGGCTACAAGCCCTCGCGCCCTCACCCTGACCCTCTCCCAGCAGGAACGGGTGACGCCTTCAGACTACAAGAGATGCTGCGTCGCACCGGTGGGTCCTCGGTATGACAACCTACCTGACTTTGCACAGGCCCTGGGGCTCCCCTCAGCAATTCCAAATGTGGGTTGGCGCAATGCCCATTGGCAGGCGTAGGCCCGGTTTCCATACCCGACACTGGCTCTGGCGTGGCGTGAACCGCTACTTGGGCATCATCGAGAAGGCCAGCGGGCTCCTGCTCATTCTTGTGGGCCTCGTCCTGCTTACCGCTACGCTTTTCCAGCTTGCCCGGCTCTTTTGGTGGGTGCCTCCGCTGTAGGGCGCGCGTAGGGGCGAAGCACGTGGCGAACAGGAGAATTGGCGGCGGATCGCGTCACACCCCCTTGACCCGCTGCGTCAAATCCCGCCCAATGCTCCGCCCCTAGATCCTTCCCCTTTGGTCCCTTCAGCCCTTCTTGGCCCCGGCTGTGCCTTCGGACAACTCCGGCGGGACGGCGGCGTCTTTCAACTGCGAGCGACCCGAAAGCACACCGCCCTCGTCCACCGCCAGCGTGGCGGCCACGGTGTCTCCCCACACCCGCCCTTTGGACGTGATCTCGAGGCGTCCAGCGGCGGTGATGTTGCCCTTGACCATGCCCGCTACTGAGACGTTGTGCCCCGTGATGTTGGCGACCACCCTGGCCCCTTCGCCGACGATCACATTGCCCTTCGCCTCGACATCACCCTCGATTACGCCTTCAATGCGCACGCTGCCCTGGGAGATGAAGCTTCCTTTGATGGTAACGCTGGGGCCAATGACTGTCTCGATCTTGTCGGGCTGAACCGGCGCAGCATCCTGCGCAGACTGCTGGCGACGACCAAACACGGTCTCTTCTCCCTCGAATGCCTCTCACTTCCCCAGATACTTCTCAGGGTCTATGGGCGTACCATTCAGATGAATCTCATAGTGCAAGTGCGGCCCCGTGCTATACCCGGTCATGCCCACGTATCCAATCGTCTGCCCCAATTTGACCCGCTCACCGATCTTGACGGGTACCTGGAGCTGCAGGTGGGCGTACAGGGTGCTCCAGCCGAGGTCATGACGGATCTCCACCGTCTGCCCCAGGGTGCCGTTTGGCCCCACATATGTCACCACGCCATCCTGGGGGGCAAGCACCGCCGTCCCGTAGGCTGTCGGGATGTCCACTCCTTTGTGATTGGGATTGGCGCCCACCGCTATGCGACTGGCATCGTAGCCGAAGCGGGAATAAATGCGCCCGGTGACGGGCCAGGCGCGGGGCGCCGCATCATACAGGCTGAGCTGCTGGGTCAACTGCTTGGGATCGGTCCACTGCCCCTGCACTTTCGATACGCGGTCGCCAACTTGCTGCTTGAGAGCGTCAAGGGCCTCCAACTGCTCACTGGCCGCCTTCTGCAGCTCGCCGATGTTCTGCACGGTTGCTTGGACACCAGCGGCAGGCGTGCCCCCGCGGCTCGTGACGTTCTCTGCAGCCCTCTGCGTGTGAGGCGCATTGAGAGGGCCAATCCCACCCGGCGCTCCGTTCTGACCAGACGAAGCTGCTGCCAGCGACCCGTTGTCGCCGGGCTTCCCTCCAGAGGCAGTTGACGCGGCAGCGCTTGTCCCCTGCTCGCCCGTGTCAGCCGCCGGCGAGACAGTCGCCGCAGTTGCCGCGCTGGCGGTCTCCGGTTGCCGATCGGGAGCCGCCTGCGCGGGGAGCGTCGGCGCCGAGGTCTCCTTGTCCAAGCCAACGATGTGCCGGATCTCAGCCTTGAACAGCTCCAGCTCGTTCAACTGGCTGCTTAGAACGGCCACTTCCTCGTCGTAGCGCGCCACTTCTGCGTTGAAGGCCGTCGCCTGCTCGCTCAGTGCCGCGCGCAAGGCAGCGATCTCTTCATTCTCCACAGTCCGTAGCGTCAGGATTTGCTCCGCCTGGGCGGCGATCGCCTTCTGCATCTCCCCCTGACGAACGAGTGCCATCTGCCCGCCCTGCCGTAGCCGCGCGAGCTGCCCTGCCGTTTCCTGATACTCATAGGCGAAGAAGGCCAGGCGGGCTATACCCACCATCAGCAGGGCCAAGCCAACGTAGATGGCCCAAAAGGGGATACGTACAGCGAAGGAAGGGCGTTGAGAGTGAGGGACAACAATCAGCGTGAAGGAAACTGGACTTCTTCTGCCTCTTCGGGGCAAGGCTCGTCATCTCCTTTGCCATTCGAATCGCACATCGGGGACAGCAAGCTCGCGGGCCAGGGCAAAAGGCCACGCGCGCCCTTCACGGCAAGAGACCGCCGGAACCGCAGTGAGTCACAGCACCGAGAACTATAGCACAAAACCACAACCTTGTCAACGGAACTGACGTTCTACAGCCGGCTCTGCCCTGCGGCTTGCCGGCGCCTCCCCTCCTGCCCCCAGCGGCGCAGGATAGCCTGCACGTAGCGCCAGTCAGGCTTGCCGCGTTCCGCTGCCTCAGCAAAGGCTTCCTCTAGCCATTCCGGTGGATACTGAGCCTCCGCGTCTGCCAGTTCGGCCGCGATCAGCGGGGTGACTAGGCCGATGTATCTTTCGTAGAGCGTCTGCGCTCCCGTACCCGGCGCTGGCTGAACAGCCAGCTTGAGCCGAGGCGGTGGCACTAGCTTGGCCGTGCCGCGTCGGAGCTTCTCTAGCGCCGTCCGCGTTGGCGCCGTGTTTGGAGCATACCAGATGTGCCCCTTCTCCTCAAAGGCCAGCAATGTGCCGCGTTCCACAGCGGCGGCAAGGGCGCGCTCCAGATCCCCCGCCCACCCGTCGCCGTGCTGCCCCGACAAGCTACGGCACAGGGTAGCATCCGCCAGCAGCTCTTCCCTGCTGGCGG
>DAOUCN010000127.1:0-1990 GCA_034431995.1 Chloroflexota bacterium
CTTGGGATGTCGGGGCGACATTGGCAGGGCGACGTTCAGAAGCTGAACGTGACGCGCACCGTGGCGCTGAAGGTGAGCTCGCCTGCCTCGACGGGAACCCCGCTTGTGTCCTTGGCAGCCGCCACCTCATAGCGGGCGACGGGCACCGGCCCGCTGTAACCTTCCTCCGTCACTGACACCACGCCCGTGACCTTGATCCCAAGGCCAGTAGCCATGAGATCAGCCTTGGCGCGAGCCGCCTTCACGGCTTCTTTCAGAGCCTCGTCCCGCAGCTTAGCCTCGTCCTTGACGCCGAAGCGGATGCCACCAGCGGTGTTGGCTCCAGCGGCAATGGCTGCGTCCAGCACCTCGCCGACCTTGGTCACGTCATTGATGGTGACATTCAGGCTGTTGTTGGCCCAGTAGCCGACGATCTGCTCGCTCTCCGGCTGATCGGACTTGACGGGCTTGGTCTGGGGATACAGATTGATGCTGCCCGTCTGCAGGTCCTTCTTGGCGATCCCCACCGCCTCCAGCTTGGCGATGACGGCTGCCATAGCAGCGCTGTTCTGGGACATCGCCTCGCGCGCGGTGGGCGCAAACGTGCGCACCCCCAGGGTAAGGTAGGCCACGTCTGGCTTGCCTTTGACCTGGCCCTGACCTGTGACGGTGATGCCGGTTGCGCCAACGCCCTCTGCAGCCAGAGCCGCGGTGGAGAGACCGCTGCGATTGGTGGCCTGCGTGGCCTCGGCTGACTTCGCCTTGACCAGCGGCGGATTGCTAAAGACGACCGCGGCGGCTGTCAGAATCACGGCCACCAGGGTCACGATTGAGATGACCTTCCAAGTTGTAGACACGTTCGTCCTCCTTGTCCGAGTTGCGTGGTTCCTGTTGCGTGGTGCGTGGTGCGTGATAGGTCAACGGAACAGGCACCACGCAGCACGAACCACGTCGTTCAGTCTACTTGAGATACGTTTGCTTGTCAAGCTCTCGCCTGATATAATGGCCGCGCTATGGGACCGATCCTTTGGTTCGGCGACAAAGGCGCCGAAGACGCCGCCCTGGTGGGAAGCAAGGCGGCACGCCTGGCTGCCCTCTTGCACGACGGCCACCTCGTTCCGCCGGGCTTCTGCGTCACCACAACGGCCTACGAGTCCTTCCTTAGCGAGAATGATCTCACCTCCCTCGTTGAGACGGGCCGCGCGGCAGACATGCAGGCGGCCATCCTGTCTGGCCACCTGAGCATGCACCTTCTCACCGAGCTGAATGCGGCGCTGAGCCGTCTGGCTGCCGAAGCCCCTGCGGGAGAGGCATGCGCTGTCCGCTCCTCGTCCCCAGTCGAAGACCTGGCCGGCGCGTCCTTTGCCGGCCAGTACGAGACGTACCTGAACGTGCCGCCGGCCGACGTACCGGCCCGTGTGCTGGCCTGCTGGGCATCCCTCTGGAACGAGAGAGCACGAGCTTACCGTCAGCATCACGGGCTGCCCCCTCAGACCCTGCCCATGGCCGTTGTCGTCCAGGCCATGATTCCGTGCGATGTGTCTGGCGTGGCCTTCTCCGTTGATCCGTTCACCGGCGACCCAACCATCGTCATCGAAGCTGCCCCGGGCCTAAGCCAGGCCGTTGTCAGCGGCCGGGCAACGCCTCATCGCTATGTCATTGAGCGCCAGTGTCTCACCACTGTGGGCGACGACCTGCTGACCCCCGACGTCCTCAGGCAGCTTGCCGATACGGTTCTCGCTATCGAGAAGCTCTTCGCTTGCCCCCAAGATGTGGAGTGGGGACTGTGGCAGGGACGCCTCTACATCTTCCAGACCCGCCCCGTCAGCGCGCTGTCCGCGGACGATGACATTTTCACTGAGCCAGCAGACGCCCAAACCCTGTGGACCAGCGCTTTCTTCAGCGAGCGTTTCCCCCAACCTGTTTCGCCGCTGGGTTGGTCGCTGCTGAGGGAACCTATCGAGCGGTACGCCCTGGCCGACCCGTTGCGTTTAATGGGGGTGGCCGGCTG
>DAOUCN010000128.1:0-1849 GCA_034431995.1 Chloroflexota bacterium
GCCCACCACGACTTGCCGAAATCGCCCGCGCGCGATTCGGCCTTGATGCCGCCCTGAGCGGCCATGGGGCGCGAGCGCGGGAAGAACTCCCGAAACGAGGAGCGTCGCCGCATGGGGATCAGTCTCCGATAGCGTCTTGACGTAGTTTGAACAGGTCGCGCAACTGGTCGTTGGACAGCACGGTGAGCCAGTCTTCTTTCGTCCCGACGACGCGCGACGCGACCGCCTGCTTTCGCTCGATCATCTCGTCGATCTTCTCTTCCACGGTGCCGACGCAGACGAACTTGTGGACCTGCACATTCTTCGTCTGGCCGATGCGGAAGGCGCGGTCGGTGGCCTGGTTCTCCACCGCCGGGTTCCACCAGCGGTCGAAGTGGAACACGTGATTGGCGCGCATCAGGTTAAGACCCGTGCCTCCGGCCTTGATTGAGAGAATGAACAGCAGCGGCCCATTGGGGTCTTCCTGAAAACGCTTCACCATCTTGTCGCGGGCCTTCGCTGGCGTGCCGCCGTGCAGGAACAACACCTCGTCGCCGAAGACCTCTTGCAGATGCTCGCGCAGCATCGCACCCATCTCGGCGAACTGGGTGAAGACCAGAGCGCGCTCGCGCACGCTGCGCACCTCCTCCAGCATCTCCGTGAGCCGTGCCAGCTTGCCGCTGCGACCGGGCAGCGCGCTCTTGTCGCCCAGGAACTGGGCCGGGTGATTGCACACCTGCTTGAGTTTCATAATCATAGCCAGAACGACGCCCCGCCGCTCGATGCCCTCGGCCTCAGCGACCCGCTGCATCGAGTCGCGCACCACCGCCTCATAGAGCGTTGCCTGCTCCTTGGTCAGGGTGCAGAAGACCTTCATCTCGTTTTTCTGCGGCAGATCGTTGATCACGGTGGGGTCGGTCTTGACGCGGCGCAGGATGAAGGGGCTGACCAGAGCCTTCAGTTGCCTGGTAGCCGCCTGGTCGCCCGCCCGCTCGATGGGCGTGGCCAGCCGTTTGCGAAAGTCTTCCTGCGCTCCCAGGTAGCCGGGGTTCAGGAACTGAAAGATGCTCCATAGCTCCGAGAGTCGGTTCTCCACCGGTGTGCCGGTCAGGGCTGCACGCCAGGCGGCCTGGAGCTTACGAGCTACCTGGGCCTGCTGCGTGGAAGGGTTCTTGATATTCTGGGCCTCGTCCAGGACAACGTTGCCCCACTCCACCCTGTTCAGTTGTTCCTTGTCACGGCGCAACAGGGCATACGAGCTAATAACCACGTCGTGCTGCGATGCTTCGTCGGCCAGGTTCACCTTCTTGCGCGCCGCGCCATGGTATGCCATCACCCGCAGCGTGGGGCCAAAGCGGGCCAGCTCGCGCTGCCAGTTGCCCACCACCGACGTCGGGCAGATGAGGAGGGTTGGCCGGGTCTCGCCGTCCATGACCTCACGCTCGTGTAGCAGCAGGGCGATCATCTGGATGGTCTTGCCCAGCCCCATGTCATCGGCCAGGCAGGCACCCAGACTCCAGCGGCGCAGGAAGGCCAGCCAGGACAAGCCAACCGCCTGGTAGGGCCGCAGCGTGCCATGAAAAGCGGCCGGCGCGGCCACAGCCTGCATCCGCTCGCCGCCCGCCAGCTGCTGCATGAGATCGCGGAGCCAGCCATCGGCCACGACCTGGGTGACGGGCAGGCCGCTGGCTGCCCCCGGCGCGTCCTGCGCCAGCAGCAGGCGCAACGCTTCCTGGGCCGACAACTCGCCCGCCTTCTTGCGCTTCTCCCAAAAGCGAATGGCCTGTTCCATCTGATCAGGCCGCAGCTCAACCCACTGGCCGCGGATCTGCACCAGCGGCACCTTGAGGGCTGCCAGCCGCTCGAACTC
>DAOUCN010000129.1:0-4351 GCA_034431995.1 Chloroflexota bacterium
GCAAGAACGAGTCTCCCTCCCCCGCGAGCAGGGGAGGGTCGGGGTGGGGGCAGTCCAGCGAAAGTCCTGTTACCCTAACCGTGAACAGTTGCGAGAGAATGACGAGCAAATCTCCCGCAGGTTGATTGCGAAAACAGACCGAAGCTTTGGTTCGCAACTCCAGGCGTGCACAGGCTCAACCTGCGGGAGGTTGAGCTGACTTTGCACAGGCCTAGAGAACCCCTTGACAGGCATCACCATATACACTATGCTCTTTGGCATCGAGAGACACCCCAGGCCGAAGAGACATGAAAGAAGATGAAACATAAGATCATGCACATGATCGGCAATGCCCACATAGACCCGGTGTGGCGCTGGCAGTGGCAGGAAGGCTTCCACGAAGTCAAGGCCACCTTTCGCTCAGCCCTCGACAGGATGAGCGAGAATGCCGATTTCATCTTCACGGCCAGTTCGGCTGCTTTCTATGAATGGGTGGAGCAGAATGACCCGGCGATGTTCGCCGAGATCAAAGCTCGGGTCGCCGAGGGCCGCTGGTGCATCGTCGGCGGCTGGTGGGTCGAGCCCGACTGCAACATCCCCAGTGGAGAGTCCTTCGTGCGCCACGGCCTCTACGGCCAGCGCTATTTCCAACAGAAGCTCGGTAGCAGTGCCCGCGTGGGCTACAACGTAGACAGCTTCGGCCATCATGGCATGCTGCCCCAGATTCTCACGAAGAGCGGCATGGACTACTACGTCTTCATGCGTCCCGACCCGCACGAGAAAGCGCTGGCCAGCGATCTCTTCTGGTGGGAGTCTGACGACGGCTCGCGCGTGCTGGCCTTCCGCATCCCGTACGAGTACGTGTCCCCGGCCGGGGACATCGAGATGCACGTGCGCCGCTGCGCTGCGGAGATGAAGGATCCGTTCGAGACGATCATGTGCTTCTACGGCGTAGGCAATCATGGCGGCGGGCCAACCACAGAGAATCTGGAGAGCATCCGCCGGCTGGACAAGGAGCCTGACCTGCCACGGCTTGTCTTCAGCTCTCCCGATCGCTTCTTCGCCGATGTCGTCAAGAGGGGCCTGCCTATTCCCGTTGTCCACGACGATCTTCAGCATCATGCCAGCGGCTGCTATGCTGTCCATTCGGGGATCAAGCGCTGGAATCGCCAGGCAGAGAACCTGCTGCTGGTGGCTGAGAAGTTCGCGGCGATTGCGCACTGGGTTACTGGCCAGCCCTATCCCACCGACCTGGCGCAGGCGTGGAAGAACGTTCTGTTCAACCAGTTCCACGACATTTTGGCGGGCAGCAGCGTGGAGGCAGCCTATGAGGATGCCCGCGCCCTTTACGGTGAGGCAACCGCTATCGCCGGCCGCGCCCTCAACCACGCCATCCAGTCGCTGGCATGGAACATTCGCATCCCGCAGGAAGAGGGAGTGACGCCGATTGTGGTGTTCAACCCCCATGCCTGGACCACCAGGTCTTGCGTAGAGGTGGAACTACGCCGCGTTGGTGATCCTATCGTGCTGGACGACGAGGGCAACCGGGTGCCGGTGCAAAAAGCGCAGCCCGCCGCGACCGCGGTGGTGGAGCGCAGGCTTGCCTTTGAGGCAGACCTGCCGCCTCTCGGCTATCGAGTCTACCGGGTTGTGGCACACCAGACGGCTCCGGAGACGCCCGCGGTCAAGGCCGATGATTGCTCTCTGGAGAACGCGCGCTTCCGCCTGCAATTCGATCCAGCCACTGGCTACATCACCAGCCTGCGAGACAAGGCTACGCAAGCGGAAGCATTCTGTGGGGAAGCGGCGCGGCCCGTAGTGCTTTATGACCCTAGCGACACGTGGAGCCATGACGTTTTCCGCTTTGACAAGGTCGTCGGAGCTTTCACCGCGACGAGCATCAAGCTGATTGCCCATGGGCCTGTCAAGTCGGTCATGCGGGTGACGAGCGCCTACGGCTCGTCCACGCTGGTACAGGACTTCACCCTGTATCCCGACAGCGACCAGATTGACGTGCGGGTGACGGTAGACTGGCGGGAGCAGCACAAGGTGCTCAAGCTCCTGTTCCCGGTGAATCTGGATTCATTCAAGGCCACCTACGAAATCCCCTATGGTCACATCGAGCGCCCTGCCAACGGCGAGGAAGAGCCAGGACAAAGCTGGATAGACGTGTCAGGTCTCGTGCGCGGAGGTGGCCAGCGCTACGGGCTGAGCCTTCTGAACGATGGCAAGTACAGCTTCTCGATCAACGGCAGAGAGATGGCGCTGACGGTTCTGCGCAGCCCGATCTACAGCCACCACATGCCTGCTCAGCCCGACGCCAATCAGGAGTACTCGTACATTGACCAGGGCGTTCAGCGCTTCACCTATGTCTTGCTGCCCCATGAAGGAAGCTGGGAGACGGCACACACCGTCAGGCGGGCGGCCGAGCTGAACCAGCAGCCCATCGTCCTCATCGGGACGTATCACCCCAATGGCCGGCTGCCGCAGCGAGACTCATACCTCGCCGTAGACCAGGAGAACATCATCGTCAGCGTGGTCAAGAAGGCTGAGGATAGCGACGATCTGGTGTTACGCTGCTACGAGACGACTGGGGTCGCCACACGAGCCTTCCTTCGCCTGCCCAGGTGGGAGCGGGTTATCGAGACAGACTTCGGCCCCTGCGAGATCAAGACCTTGCGCGTCCCCATGGATTCGACCCTCCCTGTGGTGGAAACCGACCTCATGGAGAGGGCAATTCGACACCAACGCCCCTGACGATTGAGCATTGGGCATCAGGCGGGACAGCATTATCGGGCGCTCTCAGAGTTCATAGCGACGTCGGGAGTGTGCTCTGGAATCACGCGTACCGAGGCGACCCGCAGGCCGTCAACGTGCTCGACCCGCAGGCGCGCTCCGCGCACACCAACCTCGTCACCGCCCCGCGGGCGCCGTCCAAGCTGGCTGAAGACAAGTCCGCCCAGAGTGACGTAGTTAGGATCCTCCAGGGCCAGGTTCAGCCGTTCGTTCACGTCTTCGATCAGGATCTTGCCATTGACGAGGCTGGTGCCATCGGCTTGCGGCTCAATCCGCAGCTCATTCCCTTCGAATTCATCGGCCAGGTCACCGACGATTTCCTCCAGCAGGTCCTGCAGGGTAACGAGACCGGCGGTGCCACCGAACTCGTCCACCAGGATGGCGACATGGCTTCTGTGGCGACGGAACTGGCTGAGCAGGTCGTCCACGTGGATCATCTCAGGAACGATGAGGGGGTTGCGCATGATGGCCCGCACGTCAAAGGTGGCTTCGTCCTTGCCGCACACGGCACGCATGATGTCCTTGACATGCACCACGCCGACGATGTCGTCGAGGCCATCCTGATAGACGGGGAAACGGGTATAGTTCTCCCGCAGGACAACCTGCACGGCTTCGTCCAGGGTAGCATCCACCGGGATACAAGCCATCTCCGTGCGCGGGATCATCACCTGGCGGGCAGTCATATCGGTAAAGTCAAAGACCCGCTGGATGATCTCGGTCTCCTGTTGCTCCAAGACGCCGCTCTCCTCGCTCTCGGCGAGGAGGATGCGTAATTCCTCTTCCGAATGCACAAGCTGATGGCCGCTGGGGCCCTTGATACCCACCAGCCGGAGAACGAGATTGCCAGAGCCGTTGAGGACGACGATAAACGGCCGGAACAGGCGAGCGAAAACGGTCATCGGCGGCGCCACGGCAAGGGAAACCCCTTCCGGTCGCTGGAGAGCCATGGACTTGGGGGCGAGCTCTCCCAACACAATGTGCAGGAACGTGATAAGGGCAAATGCCAGGGCCACGGCCAGGGAATGGGCTGTTGGTAAGACGGCGCTCGCTGGCAGGAAAGCGAGCCACGGCTCAAAGAGGTGGGCCAGGAACGGTTCACCCACCCACCCCAAGGCCAGGCTGGCCATGGTGATACCCAATTGCGTGGAGGAGATGACCGTGTCCAGGTCTTTGAGAATCCCGGCCACCAGGGGCGCGCCCCGCCGTCCTTCATTCAGCAGTTGCTCGACCCGGCTGCGACGCACGGTGACCAGAGAGAACTCAGCAGCAACGAAGAACCCGTTCAAGAGGACAAGTCCCAGGACTGCCCCCAGGCGAAACACCATCCCCAGGAGAGAGCTATCCATACACACCACCACCATGAAACAAGGAACGCCCGGCCTGGCGCTCCAAGGCCAATTCTAGCATAAAAGGATGCTGGCGGCAAGTTGAGCTCTTCCGGGTGCAGGGCCTTTTCATTGTGTTGTCATTCTGAGCGAGTGCTCCCCAACGAGCGAAGAATCTCAGTCGTGCCGAGCGAGATCCTTCGTCGCTGAAGGGCGCTCCTCAGGATGACAGCGAGAACGAAAAGACCCTG
>DAOUCN010000130.1:0-15793 GCA_034431995.1 Chloroflexota bacterium
ATCAAATACCGACGACGCAGCAGAGGGAATCGTTCAACACGCAAGGGCTATATCTCCTGCGCTACATCCCCGACAGGGCGTGGCTGGCCTCGATTCCGGCCAATGCCCTGGATCGGATCGCTGATCTGCCCGAGGTGCGCTGGGTTGGTGCCTGGACCGCGGACGACAAGGTGGAGCCGGCTACCCGTCGTGGCGAGTTCGGAGCGTGGAACTTCGATGAGGGCACAAACACCGTTGTCTTGATCGTCCAGTTCGCTCCCGATGTCCGTCTGGAAGAGGGCAGGCGCATCGTGGAACGCTACGGCGGCAGTGTGCAAGGAGAGGCGCACTCCATCAACGCCCTGGTGATCTGGCTGAATCGCGACGGGATCGCCGCTCTCGCCGAGGAAGATGGTGTGGAGTGGATGGAACAGGCCCAGCCAGCCTTGACGCCGGTCAACGATGGCGCGCGCACCCGGGTGGGGGCAGACATCTTGCAGTCTGCGCCATATAACCTGAATGGCAGCGGCGTGGACGTTCTTGTCTACGACGCGGGGACAGTGGCCACCACCCACCCCGCCTTCAGCGGTCGCCTGACCATCGGCGACAGCAGCGGCACCGATGATCACGCCACCCACGTGGCAGGGACGGTGGGCGGCGACGGAGCCAACAGCGCCGGCGGCTACCTGAAAGGCATGGCCCCCGCTGCGCGCATCATCTCCTATGGCTATGAGTACAATGGTCAGGGCGTCTTCCTCTACACCAACCCGGGCGACATTGAGAGCAACTGGAACCAGGCGAAGAATACCCATGGTGCCGACCTGGGCACGGCGTCCTTGGGCACCAACACCGCCCCCAACGGCTTCACCTGCGCCTATGAAGGGAACTATGGCGCTACGGCGCAACTGCTGGACGCCATCGTGCGCGGCAGCCTGGGCGAGCCGTACATCGCCACCTGGGCCAACGGCAACGAGCGTGGCAACGGCCGCTGCGGCACAACCTATCGCACGACCGCTCCGCCCTCCAATGCCAAGAACCCCATCCACGTCGGGGCGATCAACTCCAATGACGACTCCATGACTTACTTCAGTAGCTGGGGGCCGACGGACGATGGCCGCATCAAGCCCGCTGTCTCCGCCCCTGGCTGCCAGGTCGGTGGTGATTATGGGATCAGCTCTACCCTTCCTCCCGACACCTACGGCGCCTATTGCGGTACGTCCATGGCTACCCCGGCCACGGCGGGCGTCATCGCCCTCATGTTGCAGCAGTACAGAATCACGTATGGCACCGCTGACGAGTTCCTCCCTTCGTCGGCCAAGGCCCTGCTCATGCACACTGCTGTTGATCGTGGTAACGCCGGGCCCGACTACCAGTACGGCTACGGCAGTATCCGGGCCGTGCCGGCAGTGGATGCCATCATCGCTGGTAACCTGCGCGAGGAGACGCTGACTGGCCAGGGCGAGGTGCATGACTACGCTATCTCTGTCTCGGGCTCGCCATCCGAACTGCGCGTCAGCCTGGCCTGGGATGATCCACCGGCGTCCCTGGCGGCCATCAAGAAGCTGGTCAACGACCTCGACCTGACCCTGGTTTCGCCTGGCGGCACGACATACTATCCTTACGTCCTTGACCCCGCCAACCCGAGCAACCCGGCCACAACTGGCGAAGACCATCTGAACAACCAGGAGCAGGTAGTAGTCGCCAGCCCTGCCAACGGCACATGGCACATCCGGGTGCGCGCCAATGTCCTGCCGACCAGTCCCCAGTCGTATTCCATCGTCTTCCCAGGGGCGCGCACGACGAGTCCGTCGGTAGCGACGGGAGCAACGCCCACCCGCACGCCCACACCCAATCCTGCCCTGTGCGCGGAAGCCCTGACCAACACTGGCTTCGAGAGTGGCACTAGCCCCTGGGTGCTCATGGGTACTTACACGCAGCGGAGCAGCACGCAGGCGCACAGCGGTACCTACTCCATGCGCGTGGGCGGCAAGTCCAATGCCCACGATGGCAGCTTCTATCAGCAGGTGTCCCTGCCCGGCAATCTGCAGCAGGCGACCCTGAGCTACTGGGTGCGCATGCAGACCAACGAGACCAGCGGGCCGTACGATTTCCTGGAAGTGGAGATCCTAGACGGCAGTGGCAACGCGCTAACCACGATCCAGTCCCTCACTGACCGAGACAGTCTCTACCAGGGAACGTGGCGCAAGAACACGGCCGTCCTGGGGGCGGAGTACGCCGGGCGTACCATCCGCATCCGCTTCTGGGCTGATGTGGATTCCACCGTGCGCACCTACTGGTACATTGACGACGTAAAGCTGGAGCGTTGTCTCACGTCTGGAGGTGCGTCGCCCACACCCACCTACACGCCCGCCGCGTCGCCGACCGCTACGCCTACCGGTGGTGTGGGCTACGTGCAACGGGTGAACGCAGGCGGGCCCGCCTACACGGACACCATGGGCAGACTGTGGGCAGCGGACCAGAAATACAGCATTGGGAGCTGGGGCTGCATCGGCGGCTCAACCTACAGCACCGGCCACGCCATTGACGGCACCGCCGACGATCCCCTGTATCAGACTGAGCGCTACAACATGACCAGCTACCAGTTCACCGTGCCAAACGGTACCTATGACGTTACCCTGAAGTTCTCGGAGAACTTCTTCAATGCAGCAGGTATGCGCAAGTTCCACGTCAAGCTGGAAGGCGTCAGAGTGCTCAAAGACTTCGACATCTTCGTTGTGGCAGGGAACAAGCAGTACACCGCCGTGGACCGCACGTTCACAACCACCGTTTCGGATGGTATCCTGACCATTGGCTTCGTGGTTGTCACCAATTACCCGAAAGTGAACGCGATCGAGGTGCTGCAGCGGTGAGCCACCAACCAGGGCAGGTTTCCATACCTGCCGCTTGAGTAGCCCCCGTCGGGTATGCGGACCCCGCCTACGACGCGCGTTGTCGGGTACTCGGTCTCGCATGTGGAACTACTGACCCCAACCGCCGCCTTGACAAGCATATGGGCGTGCCGTAGAATGGGCGTGTGACGGAGGGAACGACACGTCCAGTCCAAGCGAAAACAAGCGGGCGGGTCTGGCTGGCCCTAGCGGGAATCCTCTTCCTCGCCCTGGGCCTACGCCTGGCCCGCCTGACCTTTCAGCCGCTGTGGGCCGACGAGGGCTACAGCATCTACTTCGCCAGCCTCGATCCTGTGGCCCTGGCCAGAGCAACGGCTGCCGACATCCATCCCCCGCTGTACTACTATCTTCTGAAGCTGTGGGCGGCTCTCCTCGGGGGCGGCGATGCCTCTCTCCGTCTACTCTCTGTTGTGCTGGGTGTCTTGACCATCGCCGCCACCTACGCCCTTGCCCGCCGCCTAGTGGGCCAGCAGGGCGCAGTCCTGTCTGCCCTGCTCGTGGCCGTGTCGCCCTTCCATGTCTATTACTCGCAGGAAGTGCGCATGTACGCCCTGGCCGGCCTGCTGGCGACCCTGTCAACTGCCCTCTTGGTGGAGGCTTGCCGCCGTGAATCCCCCGCTGCTTCCGATCAGCCAGCACAGGGGGAGAGCACCAGCCCGAAGCAAAGACGATGGCGCGCCCTGTCCCTCCTTTATGTGATCACAGCGGCCCTGGGCCTCTACACCATGTACTACTCACTGTTCGTGCCAGTGGCACACATCGTGTACGTGCTGATCAGATACCGCTCGCGCAGGAGAGCTGTTGCCCGATGGGCGGGCCTGGTCACGGTCGCTCTTGTGCTCTACGTGCCCTGGATTCTAATGGCCGCGAACCCCCTCTCCCGCTACGTCGCCGGAAAGGTCAGCGCTGAGACCTATACTGCGCTCGATCCCGTGAGCTTCGCCGGTCAGGTCTTGGCAGCACTCGCCATCGGCACGCCGTCTCCCGGGCGGTGGCTGATCTCGTTGGGGGCTGCTCTTCTCTTGGGCCTGGCCGTGCTGGGGGCGGTGCAGAGCATAGTGCGGCGTGGCAGGGCGCCCCGCGAGGACGATAGAAGCCGCGTCTGGTCTGGTGCGCTGCTGATCACCCTTGTCCTCGTGCCGTTGGCCCTGGGCTATCTGGTGAATGTCGTGTGGCCATTCCATCCCCCTGGTTTTGCCCGCCTGTTCGTCTTCTGCCTGCCGCCGCTGGCAATGCTGGCGGCAGAGGGGCTGCGCTGGCTGGCGGATCGGGGAATCGCTCCCGTCAGGCAACTTGCCCGACCTGTCTCGCTCCGCATCTGTGCGTCTTACCTCCTGCGCCTTCCCGTCCTCGTTGCCGCCCTCTGCACCCTCTTCGTTGCAGCCGCCCTCGCTGATTTCTACGTCTCGCCGCGCTATACACGGGACGACTACAGGCCCATCATCCGCCACATGTCGGCTCTGGCCCATCCCGACGACGTGGTCGTCGCCCTCTATCCGTGGCAGCTTGGCTTTGTACGGGCATATTTCATTGGCTCCTTGCCGCACCTGTACTTCGCAGAGAGGGCGACGGATTGGGCGACCTATCCGGCGATCATGCGTCAGGACCTGGAGCGGCTTGGGCGAGATCATGGTCGCCTGTGGTTTCCCACCTTTGAGCGGCTGGGCGGACATCTGGAACGGGGAGTTGTCGAATATCTGACCACGGCGCACTTCCCTGGGCTGGGCGGCTGGTACGGCGATCACCGGCTCTATCTCTTTGCCTTTGGCGGCACCGGCTCTGTGCAGCCCCGCCACGTCACGGCCGGGGCCGGATTGCGCCTGGAGGGAGCGGGAATCAGCCTGGAGCCGTTGGCGGCAGGGCGAGATGCCGTGCGCATAGAGCTCGACTGGCAAGCGACGGGGGCAGTGCCCGAGCAGGGCCAGGTCACACTGCGCCTGTCAGACGAGGGGAACCGCACTTGGATCAAGCGAGACAGCATACCTCAGAACGGCTTGCTCCCCTTCTCCACATGGCCCAGTGATGCCACGGTAGCCGATCGGCACGCCCTGCCTATTCCTGCCACGACGCCGCCGGGGAGCTATCGGCTGCTTATGAGCGTGTTTGACCGGGCGACAGGGAGCAATCTCCCCCTGGCTATCGGCGGACAGCCCGCAGGCAATGAAGTGGAACTCGGCAAGATCATCATCTCTAGAGATGGCGACTACCGGCCACCGCCGTCTGCACTGGGTATTCCCGTGCTGCGTGAGGTGCGTTTCGTGGGCGCGCCACGACTGATTGGCTATCATCTGCGCAGCACGCCCTTGCGGCCGGGGCACCCGGTGTACCTCGACCTGTATTGGCAGGCTGAATCGGCGGTCACAGAAGACCCGACGCTCTTCGTCCAGGTGCTCGACCGGGCAAACAAGGTGTGGGGGCTGTATGAGGGGCCCGCCGTCGCCCCTCCGTATCCCCCCTCACGCTGGGTGGCCGGCGAGATCCTGCGCGGACAGATCTCGTTCCTCCTGGCCCCCGATGCGCCGGGCGGAGAATACAGAATCGTCGTGGGCTGGCTCAAGGGAAGAGGGAAAGAGCGCCTGCGCGTGGTCGGCGGCGGCAACCAGGTGGTCCTAACTCAGGCAGAGGCAGTGACCCGCCGCCACATCACAACCCTACCTCGACCTGAGATACCAATGGACGCGTACATCGGTGACGCCGTGCAGTTCCTGGGTTACGATAGAGCGCCCCAGGCAGTGACGCCCGGCACGACTGTACGGCTAACCCTCTACTGGCGGGCGATGGGACGGATGGACAGGCCCTATGTCGTCTTTCTTCATCTGGTAGACGGGCAAGGAGGCATCCAGGCGCAAAAAGACAACGAGCCGGTCCAGGGCACCATTCCCACCACATCGTGGCTGCCAGGGGAAATCATCTCTGATGTGTACGAACTGACCTTGCCCGCTGCTCTGCCTGGCGGCCAGTATCCTCTGCGGGTTGGCATGTACGATGCGGCCACTTCTGTGCGGCTGCCCGTGAAAGAGCGAGGAGCCGCCAAGACTGGCGACTACATTGACCTGGGCAGCCTCACCGTGTCCTCCGGCCCTTGACACAGGATGCAGGATACCAGCTCCCAATCCCCGATGCCCAATCCCCGAGACCCGAACCCTTACTTGGCCCCCAGGTCCTTCAGCCGCTGTTCGGCGTCGCGCCGCAACTCGGCGTCGCCCCCCAACTCCAAGAAGCGCTTCAGCTCCTCGATGGCTTTATCCTTGTTCCCCTTTTCGTGGTAGAGAACACCGAGGCTGTAGTGAGCAGGTGCCAGGTCTGGCTTCGTGGCCACGGCCTGGAGGTATTCGGCAATGGCGCTGTCCAGGTCGCCCAGGGCTGCCAGGCCAGCGCCCAGGTTCTGGCGCGCTTCGGCATCGTTTGGGTTGAGACGCACTGCCTCGCGGAACTCCTTGAGCGCCTCGTCGAGGCGCTGCATGCGGAAGTACGTACTGCCCAGGTTGCTGTGGGCTGCCTGGTTGTCCGGCGTGAGTTTGAGTACTTCCGCGTACATACGGGCAGCATCGTCGAAGCGGTTCTGATCGTAGAGCTCTCTGCCGCGCCGCATGAGGGCAGTCACGTCTGTGCGATCAATGCCGGCGAAGAGGGGGTCGCTCTGCGGCTGGCCGGTCGCCATCTGATCATCGCCGCTGCGTTGTGGAGCGGACAAGGGCAACCCGCCGGCTCCCCCCGCGGCGAGCCAGAGCACAAGCAAAGCCACGATTACCAGAACGGCAACAACGACGAGGCTACGGGGCTGGCCGCCGATGGCCGTTGCCGCGCTCGGCGGGAGAGTAACCTCGGCCGGGGTCATGCGGGTGCTAGCCGGCGGTGGCGCGGGCTCGCCGCTGACAGCCGGCCGTGCAGCGGCTGCTGCTGGGCGGGGAGAGGGGCGCACACGTGAAGGAGCCGGCTCCGGCGCACCGGCTGCCACGATTCTCTTGCGCTGTCGCCCGTCTCTCTTCGACCCGCGCTGCAGCTTGCCTGGTTGGGATGAATCGGCCATGCCTCGTTCTCCGGTGTGTTGCTTGCCGTCCCCTGTATATCACATTTGGCCGCACAAAGCAAGAGCATGGCTCCGGTGATACAGGACTTTTACAAGCTGCGTATCACTGCGCACATGCAAGAATTGCTGCTGCATGCCGAGCCAGCCGTCCACGAATTGCGCCGTGTTGGTGCTTGCTAGAGCAGCTTGAGCTGTAACCCCTGCCGGTCTGCTGGCGCCCTCAGGCCAGCTATGCGCTGAACGTCATCCAACGTGGGTGCAGAACGAGACGCTAGATTGCGCAGGGCGTCGAACCGGAGGAACTGCCAGCCGCTCTCCCCCAAGCGTATCTGGAGCAGGGGATGGGTATCCTTCTTGGCAACAAGGAGGTCGGCCCGCTCTGGCGGAACCACAAGGAATCGTGCGATCCCCTGCGCCCCGTTGCCTCCCCTCAGAACGCTCTCGCCCAGCATGGCGGTCCACTGCACGGCAAACAGATGACTGGGCACACGACCACGATACCAAACAAGGTGAACAGGGTGTCCTTCAGGGTCATGCCAGGGCAAGAGGTGCTCGACCTCGACACGGAGTTCCGCAGGCGAGAGCAGGTCGGCCAGGGACTGGCGACCCATCTTGCGGCGCAGCTCAGTCACGTTGATACAGACCTGGAAACCCAGCCGATGGCCGAGGGCGGCCAGCAGAGCGAGCATCTCGGCGTGATCTTCGCTGCGCCTCTGCAGGGCATCCTGCGGACGCAGTTGCCAATGGACGGGAGAGGACCGCGTGGCATAGGATTGCAGGCAGAGATCGAGCAGCCCCGGATCGGGCGTGAGCAGACCCGGAAACAGGGCATGCACGACGCGGATGATGGCATTGGTCGTGGGTAGAGACGTGGTGCTGAGGACGGTGTACACGGCCCACTCGACGCGGTCACGCAGGGGTGATTCAGCATTGCCGAGGTCGGCCAGCCACCACCAGCCTCGCCTGGTCCACGGCCTCTGTACAGCAGGCTCATCATCCGCAGCTTCCTCTTCCGATCTGGCAGGGCCTTGCGTTGGCGCAGGCTCCAGCAACATGAGTTGGCGGCCCTCAGCCCGTTCCAGCGCCTCTGTCAGGGAGCGACGCAGGATCTCCCATGGGCTGCTGCCCGGACGGGCCCAGTGGGCGATCTCCGCCAGAAGCCCTGTTTGGGCAAGGCGCACCACCATGGCGAGATGGAGCCAGACGTAGGGAGATGGCTCGCCTCGGCGTTGCACGATGTCCACGGCCGCGGGGAGCGCAGCTTCTCTTGTTCTGGCCACTAGGTCATCTGCTAACGTTGGCACACCCCCCGCATCCTGCTGGGCACCAGACGCGAGCGGTACCGGCCCGGGCTGTGGGACGGAGGCCGGCGGCGGGGCCGCCTCCCCAGCGCCTGCCGCCACGTCTTCAGCCGATTCCTCGGAGACGGCCGGCCCAGCAGGCTGGCGCTTGCAGAAGCGCAGATAGTAGTAGCCAGCAATGCCGCCGAATGCCTGTGGTCGGCGCAGGCTCTCCGGGGAGAACGGCTGGTAGCTAACGTGCTCCAACTGCAGCCCAGCGCCCGCGGCCGCCAGCAGGAGGACATTGATGTAGGTCAGTCCAGCAGCAGGGAAACAGAGGATCATCTTGCCGCCAGGGACGAGAACCTTGCAGAGGGCGCGGCAGCTCTTCACCATGGCTGTGAGGAACCAGCCCCAATCGTCGGGCCTCTTTGGCCGCAGCAGGTATTCCGGGGAGAAGGCGCGCGCCTCGTCCTTGCCCAGCAGCCACGCTGTCCAGAGGAAAGAGAGGGAAAGAGTATCGCCCACATCTATCAGTGGTGGGGCTGCCAGAATAAGGTCTACGCTCTGCTCGGCTATCTCCTCAGCCACGCGCCGCGCCGATCCCCGATGGACTGCCACGGGGGGAGGGGTCGTGCGCAGATAGGGGGCATCGCCTGCCTCGCGCTCCAGGCGCGCTCGCTGAGCAGAGCACGCTTCGGCAAAGGCGGCCCAACAGTTCACCTCAAGGAAGACATCAGGCGGGCGACCGGCGCTGCGCGGTACAGTACGCAGCCTCGCCCCACGATCTTCACGAGAAGCCGGGCGCGCCGTTCGCCGGTCGGACTCCGCGCTCTCGGCCGCTTGCTTCTCTTCAGCCGTGAGCAAGCTGGCAGGATGGAGGGTCGTACCCGCTTCCATCGCCTCGAGCAGGGCGAGCGAGAGCGCATCCTGCGCCGGGCCGCTGGCCACGGTCACGCCGATCTTGCTCTGGATGGAGGCCAGGGCATACAGGTTGCGCGGGGTGTAGAGCCCCAGCAGATGCTCGCCAAGAGGGCGCAGCGGCCCTTCAGACGCCCCCATGCGTTCCAGCAACGAGTAATAGGTGAGACCGCGTTCCTCGATCTTGGACAACACGACCAGGTCCGTCTCTTCGACAGCGGTGCGCCGGAGCTGGTTGCAGCCAGTGCAGTGGAACTCCTTCTCTACAGGCCGGTTTTCCTCGCGGTTCCAGATAAAGGCACGGGCGATGGCGGGACTCTGACAGACGGGACAGGTGGTAGCATACAGGCTATTGACATGGACTTCCAGGGTTGTCTGCTGCTTGGGCGCGGCGGCGAGATGGCCCAAGGCGCGGTCGAGCTCGCGGGGGGAGAGACTATGTAGAGTAGCGCGCAGGGTGAAAGCGATGAGCGGGTTGAAATCGGAGAGGACAGCACGCCGACCCAAGCGGGCGGCGATGCGGCCAACGGTATCTGTGCGGCCGAAGGGATCCCAGACGAGACCGCCAGCAGAGACGTAGGCGCGGACGAAAGCTTCGCAGGCGTTGGCAGGCAGGGGGGTGAGATAGCGCGCCAGCACGCTGGCTTCGCCGATCTCAGGCGGGATGAAATAGTCCACATCCTCAGCCATCGCGCCTCACCCCTGCCGGGTCTCCCTCTGGTGCTCATTATACCATGAATCGCTCCAGGTGACCAGAATGACGCGCAGAGCGTGGTCTCTCGGATGCTCTACGGCCCGGCGGCCAACACGAGGGTGCCCCAGTTCTCAGGCTCGCAGCTCCACGCTCCAGGGGGCCAGCCCGCGTCGCCAGAATCGAGATGGTAGGCTGTCAGCCACAGTCCGGCGGTCGCGCCAGCGGTAGTTTGCGCCTCGCTCAGATAGGCCCAGAACTCGACAACACGGTGCCCGACGAACGTGCTGGCGGCGCGGTCGGCAACAAACTCCGGGTCGTACCACAGACACGCCTGGGGATAGCCAGGTACGGGTATGAGAATCAAGCGGTCGTATGTGCTAAGGCCTAAGCTCATCACGTTGTTGTCGTACCACGAGAGGCGCGGGTCACCGTAGCGCTCAAGCTCTCCCCGTGCGCCCACGTCCAGTGTGAAGCAAACGTTTTCCACGTAGGAAGGATCATCCTGCGTCTCGCCTGTGAGGTCGAAAGCCACGTACAGCCTCTGGGTATCGTTCAGGATATACATGGTCCCCCACGATGTGACCAGAGGTGCCCCACTCGCCCACTCCCCCGGTGAGATGGTACCATCAATCGTCGGCGGCACGCTGGCCCAGCCGGCGAGCACTTCGTTGGCTCTGGGCGTCGGCGTCGGCGTGGGTGTCACAGTTGCGGTTGGCGTGGGCGGATAGGCTTGCAGGATGATGGGCAGAAACGTCGAGTAGCCGCCTGCCGTGGGGCTGGGTGTGGGGGACGTCTCACCCAGCACGGTGATGCTGCCATCGAGGGCCGTGACCCCGATGTTCGCCCCAGATGTGTCGGCCACCCGCACATCCTCCAGGTCGAGGGGGCTGGTGCCAGCGGCCAGGGTTTGCAGGGTGATGATTGCCAGGTCGCCGCTGCCCGACGGCCCCGCCTGCGCCCCGATGGAGAAGGCGCCGAAGACCACCCGATCGGCGGACACCTGTAGAGGCAGGGGCATCACTGTGCGCCCCGTGCTGCCCGGGAAGCTGGCCAGGGCCACGTTGGTCACCGAGACCACCGACGAATCAAAGCGCAGCTCGAACTGGAAGCCGCCCAGGTTTTCCACGTTGGCGATGGCCGCAGTAACAACGACAGGGCCTGCGTCAACACTTACCGTGCTGCTGGGGGGTTGGACGCTGACTGCGGCTCCGCTGACCTGGGTGGTGGTCGCCGTAGCCGTGCGCGTGGCTGTAGGCAGCACCCCGGTCGGCGTGCGCGTGGGGCTGGGCGTGCGTGTCCGCGTGGCCGTAGCGAGGGGTGTGCTGGTCAGCGTGGAGGTGGGTTGCACGCCGGTTGGCGTGCGCGTGGGCGTGCCTGTGCGTGTCTGCGTCGCCGTTGGCAGGGGCGTGCTGGTCAGCGTAGGCGTCGGCTCACCTGGGATTAGCGTCTCGGTGGGGGTGGGCGTGGGCTGGCCGGGCCCGACCTCGATCACGGCGATAGCGTTGACCTTTGGATTCTGCACACGATTCACGAAGGTAATGTCCAGTCGTCCGTCGTAGACGTCCACCGTGAAGCTGCCGTCTACGGCGACGTTCTTGCCTCCCGCTTCCTGAAAGATGTCGAAGTCTGCGAGCACCGTGACGCCCTCGATGAGTACGTCGAAGCGCCGCAGCCCTGGGCCGTTGAAGTACGTCTCGGCGAACTTGAGCGTCACCTCGTAGCTGCCGTTGGGCAGATCGAACTGGTAGGCGCCCTGCCCCTGCCACCAGCGATCCGTCTGGTACAGCGGATCGTCATCCGTATTGGCAATGGCCGCCGAGGTGGTTGAGGTGAAGCCAGCGGTGACGTAACCCCACGGCGCCGAGCAGGGAACGTACTTGCGGTCCGCCGCCCAGCCATAGCCCGAGACATCAATGTAGGGCACGAACGATCCCACGTTGACGCGCAGGTTGTATGGCGAAGGGATGGGGACGCAAGTGGCCGTGGCCGTGGGCGTGGGGCTAGGACCTGACGGCTGCCAGGTGAAGGTGCGACTCCACGTATTGTCGCCCTCATTGCTCTCCGGGATAGCGTTGGTGACATCAACCACCACCTGGAGGGTGTGCGAGCCGGCTGTGAACACGAACTCGTCGTCGTTGTAGTAGGCGTAGTAGCCGGCGGGAAGACCTCCGGGCGCCACGTATTGGGCAATGACTGCGCCATCGCTCTTGAGCTGGGTGTAGATAGTGGCGGTTGCATCGTCAGGCCCGAAGTTGCAGAAGGCGTGGTCCACATAGGTGATCTGCCCGCCCACGAGATTGCCCACATCGTGGTTGCCCCGCACATGGGATGGCACGATGGGGTAGTCCCAGCCGCCCGGGGCGCAGGGGGCCAGATTGGGCGATTGCAGCAACCCGGCCTGACGCATCTGTTCGTCCATAGCCTCATGCGGAATGGGCGCGATCGCCATGCGGCGCGTCTCCCCTTGCGGAGATGTCGTGCAGCGTGTGCCCCAGGCGGCGGCGACCATCTGAATGTCCAGGATGTCCACATCGCCGTCGTGGTCTACATCGAAGCGGGCGTCCCAGTTGGGGCTCCCGGGGTGTGTGTTCCAGTGGGCCGCCGCCATCTGAATGTCCAGGATGTCCACCACGCAGTCGCAGTTGAAGTCGCCAAAGATGCAGCCAGTCCCGGTGCGGGTGACGGTGGGCGTCAGGGTGCGCGACGGAGTGAGTGTCTTTGTCGGCGTGCGCGAGGCGGTGGACGACGGCGTAGGCGTCGCCGTGCGTGTGGTCGTGGGCGTCTGGCTGGCTGCCGGCGTGACGGGAGCATACTTGCGCAACACGATGTTATCCACGAAGGCGCCTTCGGGATAGGTGATGCTGGAGTCGGTGTCGAAGACGAGGGCAATCCAGACATTGGGCTGGCCCAACAGATTGCCGATCTGGTACACATTGGCCAGGTCCAACGTCCTGTCCACCCAGCCCTGTGTGTTGCTTGTCGTGCACGTGCCGTAGAAGTCCGTGTTGTCTACGGACGCGGCCCAGCAGGCGGCGTCATAGCCCGTCTCGCTCCTCAGCCACAGCTTGAACTTGAGGTCGGCGGCGGTAGCACCGACCAGGCTGAACGGCCCGTATACCATCCAACTGCATGCGCCGTTTGGGTAGTTGGCGCCACATGAGAGGGCGCTTCCCTGCGCGCCGCCACCAACCGCCCAGGCGCTGTACGATCCGGCGTAGGGCTTGCATGTGCGCTTGCCCCAGAAGTACTCGCCACCGCCCGCACATTCATCTGAGACCTGCCACACACCCGGGAACGCGCCCTCGAAACGCTCATCGAGAATGGTCACCCATGTGCTGGGCGGGGGCGTGGGTGTGCGGGTGATGGTGGGCGTTCGCGTGCGGGTCGGCCCGCCGGGCGTCTCAGTGACGGTGGGCGTGGGCGTGGGGCCGACGGCAGCCAGAGCCGCCTGCATGTTGATGCGGCCATACCCGAAGAAGTCGTCTCTTCCGGCAGTCCCAATGTCCACGGCCGTGTTCTGGATAATGGCCTGCACCTGGTCGGGCGTCAAGGCGGGATTCATGCCGCGGATGAGGGCTGCGAGACCTGCGACATGGGGAGCAGCCTGGGACGTTCCGGCGACCTGGGCATAGCTGTACCCGCTGCCCCGCCAATAGGTGCTCATGATCCAGTGGTTGTTGTTGGAATCGGAGCTACTGCTGGGATTACCGCCCGGTGCGGCCACGTCCACGTAGGATCCTGCGCTGGAGTACCTTGCGTGCTCGTCCAGGTCGCCGGTGGCGGCGACGGCCAAGACGTGCTCATAGGAAGCAGGATACATAATCGGATTGCCATCCTGATACTCATTGCCGGAGGAAGCGACCACCAGCACGCCGTTGTTGTAGGCGTTGTTCACGGCATCGCGCTCGGTCTGGGTGGGGGTTGTGCCGCCCAGGCTCAGGTTGAGGACCCTAGCGCCGTTGTTCACGGCCCAGGCCATGCCGTTGACGACGGCGGCCGTGGGGCAGGCGCCCTGGGAGCTGCATACCTTGACCGGCATGATCTTCACGTTCCAGTTGGTGCCGGCCACGCCCGTCCCGTTGTTGGTGCAGGCCCCCACGACCCCCGCCACGTGGCTGCCATGCCCCTCGTCGTCCTGGGGATTGCTGTCGTTGTTGTAGAAATCATAGCCGCTGGCCAGCTTGTTGGCGCAGGCGAAATCGGGGTGGCCAAGGTCAACGCCAGTGTCAATCACCGCCACCACGACAGAACTGCTGCCCCTGTTTACGTCCCAGGCTTGTGGGCCGTTGATCTTGCGCATATTCCACTGGTGGCTGCCGAAGTAGGTATCATTGGGGGTGACGCTGATTGCGCCACTCTGCGCTTCGGCAAGAGGCACAGAATCCGGGCCGAGGAGGGGCCTGATGAGCTGGCGATAGTAGTTTGGCTCGGCGTACAGCACGCGCCCATCCTTTGACAGGGCCTCCGCCCACTCCACTTCCTCGCCATCAGGGACCGCGACGCGCAGGATTCCGTGCAGCAGCAGGCGGCCCAGCACCGCAAGGCCCCTTTCTTTGAGCGCCGCCAGGCGATCATCTTCGGAGACCGCGTCGCGGAAGCGAACAAGGAGCTCGCCGGCGGCGTAGTCGGTGCCTGGGGCCGCCGGGCGCGGTTGGGGCCCCAGATCCAAAGGTATGGCGTCATCAGATGCCTGGCAGGGCCCCTTCGCCACGATTGGCGCGCCGGAGGACGAGGCGGGGCGGACGCTGCGCGCAGCACACTCGCTGATGCTGAGCGGCGGGGCCGGCTCGCTGGCGGCAGGCGCGCCGGGTGCTACTTCGGGCAGGCTTCCAGAGACGAGCGCCGTCGAGGAGACAACAAGTAGGAGACAGGCAATCACGAGCCCGATGGCTAGAGTCCAGTAGACGCGCATGGAGCGCTTCCCCCCGCTGCCGCGCAACTCCCGTGAAGGTCCGCGCGGGCCTAGCTGAGCCACTTGTCCAAGCGTCTGCGTAGCCGTGCCCTAGCGCCACCAGACGAGGTATGGAGAACAGTGGACAGGCGCACGACTCGCGTCCCTGGCGCTGGCTGGGAGCGATTGCTCAGCTCTTCACCATCTGAAGTCTAGCACAGACCAGCAGGCACGTCAATCTGGCCAGCGCATGTCTGACCGTCATGTCCCAGCCCGCAGTATAGCACAGTATGCGATCTGTGTAAACCCCCTGTGTATCGAGAGCGCTGAACGGAAAGCTAGGCCACTCCGAGTTGCAGCAAGATGTTCCAAGTCGTGTCAAGGGTTTGATCTAAGTCGTGTCAAGGGTTTCAACACTAAGATTTGCATAGTCTTCTTGCAGGGGGTCTGACCCAGAGGGCGCAGAGGAAAAACAGACATGAACTCTGCGTTCTCTGCCCCTGTACGGTGGATAGAACGTTTCGTTGGCGACTGTCCAGCCATTCATGCACGGATGTCAAAAGATTCTGCTTGACGCTGCCCTGGCGGTATGCTATAGTCTGCATGGGTGCTCCATGAGTATTTCTCCTGCTATCCTCGTCCTCGACGACGGCTCCGTCTACAGCGGTCACGCCTTCGGCGCGCCCGGCGAGCGCATCGGCGAGGTCGTCTTCAACACCAGCATCACCGGCTACCAGGAAATCCTCACCGACCCCTCCTACAAGGGCCAGATCGTGGTCATGACCCCGACCATGATTGGCAACTACGGCGTTAACCCCGGCGACGTGGAGTCTCGCCAGCCCTTCGTAGAAGGCTTCGCCGTGCGGGAGGATTGCCCCATTCCCAGCAACTGGCGCGCCACCCAGGGCCTGGGCGACTACCTGCGTGAGCATGGCATCCCTGCCATCAGCGACATTGACACGCGTGCCCTGACTCGCCGCCTGCGCACCCACGGCGCTATGAAAGGGATTCTCTCCACCGTAGACCTGAGCGTTTCCAGTCTCCTGGCGAAGGTGCGTGCGGCCCCCGGACTCGTGGGCCGCGACCTGG
>DAOUCN010000131.1:0-22989 GCA_034431995.1 Chloroflexota bacterium
GCCGACCAGAGCAACGTCTACTCATTCTACGACGACTTCGGTACGTATGACGCCAGCAAGTGGCCGTGGCCGCCTCCATCCGGTATTGAGGTGGCATCGGGCGTGATCACCGTCACCGCCTACAACCCCAGCGGCGGCCCGGCCGATAGCTGCCCGTCGGCCAGCGAGTGCATGATCAGCCGCCAGACCTTCGGCCTCGGCTATCTGGTGGAAGAGCGCGCCCGTCATCCCGACTATGTCTACGGCAAGAAACATGACGCCGATCAGGGTTTCTCCGACGACGGCCACACGAACGAGGCGAAGCTGCGCAGCTACAACACAGGGCAATTCCAGCGGGTGAATCGTGACGGCCTGGGGAGCGTTGTCGCCCAGTGCTGTCAGGCTGCCGACACCGATTGGCACGTCTTCCGAGTCGCTCGCCTCGACGCTGGCAACATCGTCTTCCAGATTGACGACAGCCCTCCGGCGACCAGCACAACGCACATCCCGCTCATGGCCCTGCCGCTGCACATGCGGGCATATTCTGAGGAGCCTCTTGAGGCGGCGCGCAACGTGGTGGATTGGATCAAGGTGCGGCCCATCGTCCCCGTCGAGCCTGTCGTGACGTGGGGAGACGAGGAGATGGCCACCTTCGCCGCGCCGGTTCCGTGACGAGGCCCTGTGCGCGCACCTTATGCGCCTATGCTTGGGAGTGCTATGGATCTTTCAGACTACTACGACCAATACTGGCGTGTCCACGGCGACAACTTTGATGTCAGCCGTCTGCAGCTCATCGCCGATCGCATCAAGCCCGGTGACGACGTTCTGGAAGTGGACTGCGGGCCGGGCGTCCTGGCGGCGATGATGGTGGCCCGCGGTGCGACGGTGCAGGGCACCGACCTCTCGCGCGTCGCCGTCGAGCGCGCCCGCGAGAAGGGCATCCCGTGCCAGCAGGTTGACCTCGACACGGAGCCTTTGCCGTTTCCGGACGCCAGCTTCAGCACCGTGGTCTCCAATTCGGCTATCGAGCACCGCTTCTTCTCAGAGAAGTCTCTGGCTGAGTGCCTGCGCGTCCTCAAGGCCGGAGGCACATTCATTCTCTGCTTGCCCAACACCGCCCACTGGCTGTGCCGGCTCTGGCTTCTCTTTGGCCGTTTCCCCTATGTTCGCAATTCACCCATTGACGAGACCCACCTGCGCTTTTTTACCGTCCACGAGGCAAAGGTACTGTGCCGTCGCTATGGGGCGCGCGTTGTCGCCGCCGACGGTCATGCGAGCCTCTGGGTGCGCGGCTTCTATCCACGGCCATTCCGCTGGCCTGTCGTGTCCGCCTTGTACAATCGCTTGGCGCGGCTGTGGCCCTCGCTCTGCGCCCGCGACTTCATACTCGTCTGCCGAAAAGAGGGACAGCCGTCATGAGCATTGGCCGCCAGGTCACCCGCGGGGTCTTCTGGGTCGGCGTGTCAACGTTCACGGCCCAGGGTCTTGCCTTCGCCACTTCCCTCATACTCATGCGCATCTTGGAGCGCTCCGACTTCGGCATGATTGCCCTGGCTACCCTCGCTATCAACACGCTCCAGCTTTTCCGCGAGTTCGGCTTCGGTTCTGCTCTCATCTACCGCAAGGACCGCACCAGAGAAGCAGCCAACACGATGTTCGTCATGCTCTTTGTGATCTCGCTGCTCCTCTACGCCATTGCCTACTTCGGCGCGCCGGCCATTGCGTTCTTCTTCTATCCGGACGAGCCGCGCCTTGCCTTGCGTCAGCAGTTGGTGTCTATTCTTCAGGTGCTGTCCCTGGTGATGATCATTGGCTCCTTCGGCCAGGTGCCCTTCACCTTGCTGGCAAAGGAGATGGACTTCCGCAAACGGCTATTGCCAGACATCGTACCTGAGCTCGTCAAGGATGTGACCTCAATCACCCTGGCTCTCAGGGGCTTTGGCGTGTGGAGTCTTGTTTACGGCCAGCTCGTGGACGCGGTGCTGACGGCTGGTCTCGCCTGGCTCGTCTCGCCCCTCCGCCCGCGGCCTGCCTTTGATCGGCAGTTATGCAAGGAGATGTTCGATTATGGCAAGCACATCCTGGGCAGCCAGATTCTCATCTTCTTCATCACAAACGTAGACAACGCCTTCGTCGGCAAACTACGCGGCGAGGACGACCTGGGCGTCTACAGCCGCGCCTATAACCTCTCGAACCTGCCGGCAACCCACATTACGAGACTCGTCGGCCAGGTCATGTTTCCTGCCCTTTCCAAGGTGCGGGAAGACCTGTCTACGCTCAAGCGCGTGTTCCTGCGGGCCGTCAAGTACACGTCGTTGGTCAGCGTACCGGTAGGCCTGACCATTCTCGTCTTCACGCCGCCTTTCATGGACATCCTCTACGGAGCAAAGTGGAAGAACGCCATCACACCCATGCAATTGCTGGTTGTGTACGGTGTGCTCCGCTCGATAGCGGCCAACATGGGCGATGTCTTCAAGGCCGGAGGCAAGCCCCACTGGCTCTTGGGCATCGCGGCCTGGCGGCTCACGACCATGCTCGTCTTCCTCTATCCTGTCACCATGCTGTGGGGGATTGTCGGCGTCAGCGCCCTCTCCGCGGTCGTCTCCGTGGCCGATTTCGTCATCTCTATCGCTCTCGTCAACCGTATTGCCAAGACCACGTTTGCTGACTTTGCCCGCATCCTGGCACCGATCACGGCACTCTCACTTGTAGCTGTCGGCGTGGCCCGTCTTGCCTTCGCGGCCACCTATGGTTTCTACCCGCCTCTGGCCCTGCTGATCGCTGGCAGTGTAGTGGTCGTGGTCTACGCCCTGCTCATGCTCCGCCTGGATTCAGAGGTTCGTCAACGTATCCTTCGCATCCTGAGCGACGTCCCGGCAGGCGCTCGGCTGGTGCGCAGGTTGGGCATCCAGCCCGTGGCGTCTGGACCGCTTCCCGATGACCCATGAACGTCGTCATAATTTCTCGTGTGCGCATGAATCCCTACACCCGGCTGTTGGCCTCGGCCCTTGAGGCAGCAGCGCCTGGCTTGCACTGCGCCCATGAGGAGGCACTAAGTCCAGCCACCGTGCGACGCTGGCGAGGGAAGGCTGCCGTCTTCCACGTGCATTGGGCGGAGTTGCTCTACCATTCGCCGAGGGCGGGGCGCGCTGGGCTCAAGCTGGCTGCCCTGCTCCTTGCCCTCCTGCAGGCGCGACGGGCGGGGATTGCTCTCGTCTACACGGCGCACAATGTGGCACCGCATGAGACCGCCCACCCGGCTCTCGATCGTCTGGCAGACGCCGTGCTCTACCGCCTGGTGGATGCCGTGCACGTCCATGACGATGAGTCCCGCCAAGAGGTGCTGACGCGTCACCCTCGCCGGGTCGCCGTCATCCCTCACGGCAACTACATTGGCGCCTACCCAGACGCATGCACACGAGTCGAGGCGCGGCGACAACTCGCCATAGCTGACACAACTCTCGTCTATCTGGCCTTGGGGCGGATACGCCCCTACAAGGGCCTCGATGACCTGATCTGCGCTTTCCGCCAGCTTCCAGGAGAGGACCTGACCCTTCTCATTGCCGGTCACCCTCACGATCCCGCCTATGGAGCGTCTCTGCGAGCGCTGGCCGCCCACGACCGGCGCATTCACCTGCACCTGCACTATGTACCAGATGATCAGGTTCAGGTCTATCTGCGGGCAAGCGACGTGTGCGTCCTTCCGTATCGCTCCGCCACCACGTCGGGAGTAGCCATCCTTGCCTTTTCGTTTGCTTGCCCGGTCATTGCACCAGATATGGGCCCCTTCCGTTCTCTGGTCGCATCTGGCAGCGGCATTCTCTACCCACCGGGCGCACATGGGCTGCGGGACGCCCTCGCCTCGGCACGGCATTGTGCTACTGAGGAAGCGAGGGCCGCCGCCTTGGCTGTGGCCCGGTCCCTGGACTGGGGCCCGCTCGCCCGCCAGCATCTCGCCTTGTACCAAGAGCTTGCGCATTCATGATGACGGAACAGGCACCACGCGCCACATTGTCTGGTCATTCTATTCTGTGCTTCGCTCCCGGCCCGTGGCATGACCTGTGGCGCAGCCGACACCAGATCATGCGCCGCCTGGCCCAGACCAACACGGTGCTGTGGATTGAGCCTAGACTGACGTTGCGGGCAACCCTCACCGCCCCCAGAGGTGGCGCCACACAAGCCTGGGCTTCGGTGGAGCGTGTCGCCGACGGGCTACACGTGATGCACAATCCTGCCCTGCTGCCCGCCAGCGGGCCGGCTCCTCTGCGGGGAGTGGCAGGGGCCATCCACCATTCACTTGTGCGTCGGTCAATGGCACGCTTGGGCATGACACACCCCATTCTGTGGTTGTATCTGCCGGAGATGGCTGGTATAATAGGGCAGTACGGTGAGCGGCTTGTCGTCTACCATGTGGTGGACGAATACACGGCCTACGCCGGCATCCCCGCAGCCTATGTCGCACAGATGCGTGCGGACGAAGCACGGCTGTTGCAGCGGGCAGATGTCGTCTTCGTCACTGCTCCGGCCTTGCTGGAGAGCAAGAAGCGCCTGAACGCGAACGTGCACCTGGTGCCCAACGCCGTGGACTACGACGGCTTCCAGCGCACGCTAGCTGCGATGCCCTTGCCGGTGAGTATGAGTCATCTACCGCCGCCGGTGATCGGATACGTCGGAGCCATCAACGACAAGTTGGATTACGGCCTGCTGGTGGGGGTGGCGCGACTGCGGCCCCAGTGGACGCTGGCCCTGGTAGGCCCGGTGGATGTGAGGACGCCGGATGATTCCGCTGGGGTGGACATGCTACGCGACCTGCCGAATGTGCACTTGCTGGGAGCCGTGCATGTTGCCGACGTGCCGCGCTACATCGCGGCTTGCCACGTGTGTCTGCTGCCGTACAAGATCAACGAACGCACGCGCAACATCAGCTCCTTGAAGCTCTACGAGTACCTGGCTTGTGGCAAACCTGTCGTTTCCACCGACGTGCCAGCCGCCCGCGAAGGCGGAGGCGAAGTACGGCTGGCCGGTGACCCGTCGGCCTTCGTCGAGGCTATCCAGCAGGCGATGAGCGACGACGCTGCCGCAGCCCATCGCCGACAGCAGCTCGCTGCTGCCAACACCTGGGAGCATCGCGTCGCAGCCATTTCTGCCATCTTGTCTGAGCACCTGGGACGCTCATCGTCTGCGCTCCAGCGTGCCTCCTGAATAGTGAGGGTTTGGCCAATTGGACACAGACCTCTTTGGCTACATTAAGATCGTCATTCGCTGGTCATGGGTGATCCTGCTTCTGGTCGCCTCGACGATGGGCGTAATCTACTACTCGGCGGCCAATGCGCCCCTCGTCTACCGCTCGACGGTCAAGCTGGAGGTATCAGCCCCAGAGCCCGAGGAAGTGACACTCTATACCACGGTGCGCACCGGCGCCACCAGGGAAGAGATCGGCGCCGTGCAGTCCAACTTCGCTCAGATCGTGCAGACTGGCTCTGTCGCGGCGCGCGCCCTGCAAACCCTGGGCATGCCCATGTCCTGGCAGGACCTGCTGAAGAGGATCAGCGTGGAGATCCCGGCGTTCTCTGACTTCGTGTACGTCAACGTCGAGGCCGACAACCCCACCGATGCCCAGGCTCTGGCCCGCACCCTCGTCGAGGCAGCCCTCAAGTACTTCGGCGAGGCACGCTCCAAGACCACCGTCGTGCGCAAGCAATTCATCCTGGAGCAGCTACAGATCGCCACCGGCGACCTTACGGCGGCCCGCGACGCCCTGCTCCGCTTCCAGGTGAAGTATGGCACAGCCGACCTGGCCCGAGACATCCAGACCTACCAAGACACCCTGCGCACCCTCCGCCTTGACCGCGACCGCAACATGATCGAGATCGAACGTCTCAATGCCGCCGCTGGCTACTTCGCCGCCAGCGCAAACAAGGCCACCAGCGAGGGGGATAGCGGCGCCGCTGCCAGCTACAGGCAGTCGTCCACCAGCAGCCTGGCCGCAGCCGACGGCTTGCGCGCCGCGATCACCCGCCAGAACGAGATCATCGCCCAGAAGGAGAACGAGCTGCTCTCCCTGCTCGGACTCACAGCGGAATACAACCGCTTGCAAGCCGACGTGCGCCAGGCGGAGAACAACCACACCTTCCTGCAGAGCAAACTGACAGAAGCACAGATCAAAGAAAACGACGCCAAGGGCGTGGGCTTCATCCAGATCATCGAACCGGCCCAACTGCCTGCAAGCCCGTTGCCGGTCCGCACGCGCTCCATGGTCATCCCCGGACTGGCAGCCAGCCTTGTGGGCGGGGTCATCCTTGCCTTCGCTCTGGAATACGTGTTTGGCCTGGCTCGTCGCCGCCGGGCGCGAATCAAGGACAGAGAGCAGTCGTGACTCTGAGAGTCCTGTACATTGAAACCGCTCCGCAGGCTGGAGGCTCTACCATCAGTCTGTTTGAGCTTGTACGTCATCTTGATCGTGAGCTGCTTCAGCCCGCGGTCCTCCTGTGCGCCACCAATCCCTACGCCGCACGCTTCTCCAGCCTGGGCGTACCCGTCATCCGCACGGCGCTGCATTGCTCGCTGCGGGCCCCATACTACCCGGCGCCACTGGCCCGGGCGCGCTCCAGCACCCTCGCGGCGCGCATGAGGGCCATGCCCCTGACGCGGGTGCTTTGGCGGGCTGGCGGGCTGGCAGTGCGCACAGCTACCCACACGTGGCCGCAGGCGCGCGATATTGCGCGGACCATCCGCCAAAGCAAGACTGACCTGGTGCATCTGAATGACGCTCCCGCCCTGCACAAGGCTGGCATCCTGGGCAGCCGGCTGGCAGGAGTGCCATGCGTCTGCCATGTCCGCTCCATGCCTCCCCTGGATGCACTGGACCGCACGCTCGCCCGTTTCGTTGGCCATTTCATCTTCATATCCAGGGCGGTGGAAACAGACCAGCGACGGCGCGGCCTGGGCACGAGGCCGGGCACAGTCATCTACAATGCTCTAGATCTGTCGGCCTACAAGCAGCTGCCAGCTAGAGAGACCGCGCGCCAACGCTTCGGCCTCGACCCCTGCGCCAGCGTGGTGGGGATGCTTGGCCGAATCGAGCCGTGGAAAGGACATCGAGACCTGCTGGCCGCGCTGGCCCTGCTTGCCCCAGGGCATGCCAATCTGCGCTGCCTCATTGCCGGCAAGGCCGACCAGGACAGCGCGTGGTATCAAGATGAACTGCGTGCCCAGGTGCGGGACTTGCATCTGGAGGGCGTCGTTCAGTTCGTCGGCTATCAGGAGGACGTGCGCCACTTCCTGGCTGCCCTCGATGTCCTTGTCCATGCCTCGGTAGAGCCAGAGCCATTTGGCCGCGTCCTCATCGAAGGCATGGCGGCTGGCTTGCCGATCGTCGCCACGAACGCCGGTGGCGTACCCGAAATCGTGACCGACGAAGGAACCGGGCTGTTGGTGCCGCCGGGCCAGCCTTCGGTCCTGGCCGGCGCCATAGGGCGACTGATTGCCGATCCGACGGCAGGGCAAGCAATGGGCGCTAGCGGCCATCAGCGGGCACGTGAGCTCTTTGCGATTGACCGCCATGTGGCGGCCGTTCTGCAAATCTACAAGACGGTAGTGGGAGACACATTGGGGACGCAACCGGATGCCACGCTTCACACAAAGGGATAGATGAGAGCACTGCCTTCGTCCGTCAACCGTCTCTTGACCATGATCCGCAACCTGGCCATCGCCGCCCTGTCTGTCGCCCTGGGCCAGGTCTACGGCCGCGCCCTCGTTTCTGCCAACTGGAAGTGGCCGCTGTCCATCACGGGCGTGACCGCCTATGCCCTCATTATCTTGGCCAATCCCCTGGCCGGCATGGTGTTCTGGATCGTCACCGCTCCCTTCTCCCGCTTCATCTATCTCGACATCGTGTTGGGTAGGGGCGTGCCAGACCTGACCCTCACCCGCATGTGCGCTGGCATTCTCGTTGTTGTGCTCCTCGCGCAGCTTGCCACGGGCAAGCTGCAGGCACCCAGGCCTAGTGCCCTGGACGCGGCCGTGGTGGCCACACTAGTTGGCATCGGCGCCTCGCTGCCTGCCTCATACGAGGGTCTGCGGGACGCCCTGACGAGTTTCGGCGATGCCTACCTGGTGCCGGCCATCATCTACTTCCTAGCGCGTTCTCTCGTCCGGAGCAAAGCCCAGGCGGAGGTTGTCGTGACAGGCCTGGTTGCTTTGGGCACCATCCTGACCACTGTTGCCCTGCACGAGCAACTGACGGGCACCGTTCTTTTCGTCTACTCGGAGCGGTCTTGGGTCTACGGACAGGGCATCCACCGCTTGGCAGGACTGCTGGGCAGCCCAGCTTTCTTCGCTACCCTGATCGCCATGGGATGCGGCTGCGCCGTCTATCGCTTCGCACGGGCAGCGGGAGACCGGCGTCTCTTGTACGGGCTGTTGGCTCTCTACATGACCGTGGGCGAATACTACACCTTCAATCGCGCCGGCTGGCTGTCACTGGCCCTGAACATCCTGATCCTGGCCCTCGCCTGGCCGCGCTTCCGGCGGGTCTTCGTTGCCGCCCTGGCGGTCAGTGCTACCGCCCTGGTGCTCTCGTGGGCAACCGTGCAACGCAGTCCGGTAATCACCCAGCGCCTGAGCGCCCGCGGCCCGATCGAGTATCGCCTGGAGATCCTGAGTCGGGCGGGGCTTATCCTGGCTCACAATCCGTTCTTTGGCCTCGGCTATGCCAACTTCGGCCGCTTCTATCTGCGCTACAATCCGGCGTGGACGACGGCGACCGTCCTTCCTGCACCACACAATTCCTTCTTGGAAGTGACCTTCAACTCTGGGCTTGTGGGCGGCATCCCTTACGTCACCATGTTTGCCATCATGTTTCTTGCCGGAGCCGTGTTCTACCGGCGCGCCAGGGCCAGAGATCCCAGCGACGCTGATCTGGTGCTTGTGCTGCTGCTGGCGATGCTGGCCTATGCGGTCCAGGCCATGGTTGTGGACATGATCTCTGCCTACTACGTGAACATGGTGATGATGCTGGCCGTTGGTACGCTCTTCGGCTGGCAGACAGAGGAGTCGTATGCGAGTCGCCATCCTGGGGCAGTTCCCGCTCGATCTGAATAAGCTGGGCGGTGTAGAAGTCGCCATCGTTTACCTGCTCGACGGCTTGCGGGACGTAGGCGTAGAGGACGTGCACGTCATAACGTGCCGCACGGACATCCAGAGGGAGCGGGAGGTCTCCCTGGGCAATGCCACCGCGCACTACCTGCCCCGGCGCAACCTGGGGCGCCTGACGTGGCATGTACGGGAAGTGCGCCACATGCGGTCGCTCCTGCGGGCACTTCGCCCACACATCGTCCACGCCCATAGCACGGGGCTGTACGCCGGTGCTGCCCTCGCCAGCGGCTTCCCCAGCGTGATTACGGTGCACGGCATTGTTGCTCGCGAGGTCGCCCTCTACAAGGGAGCAGCTCTGCGCCTGCGGGGTCTCATAGACGTTGCCTATGAACGTTGGTGCCTGGCGCGGGCACGCGATGTGATTGCCATCTCACCGTATGTGCACGATGTCTTTCGTCCTTTGACCAGGGCGCACTTTCACCTGGTAGAGAACGCCGTTGACCGCGCTTTCTTCGCCATAGAGCGAACGCCCGAGCCAGGGCGCATCCTGTTCGTCGGCCCTGTCATTGAGCGGAAAGGACTCGTCCCTCTCTTTCGGGCGCTGGCCGTGGTCAAGAACGCCGTGCCCAACGTCAGCCTGATGGTTGCTGGTGGCACCGCCGCCGAGCCTCTGTACTACAGGAGACTTGCCGAGTTGACTCAGGAGTTGGGGATAGCGGCTGACGTTCACTTCCTAGGTCATGTAGACCAGCATCGCTTGCTTGAGGAGTACGCTCGTTGCGTGTGCATGGTACTGCCTTCCTTCCAGGAGACCGCGCCTATGGCCGTCCAGCAGGCAATGGCGGCAGGAGTGCCTGTCGTCGCTACGCCGACCGGTGGCGTGCCCTATCTGGTGGAAGACGGCTGCAATGGGATACTGGTGCCCGTTGCGGCGGTGGCCGAACTGGCGAGTGGCCTTACCCGTCTCCTGAGCGATCCCGACCTGTGCCGCGACATGGGTGCCCGCTCTCGCGAGCGCGCCGACCAGCGGCTGAGGCCCGAGGCAGTCGCTCGCCGCACCAAGGCCGTCTACGACGACATCCTGTCCAGGGCAGGGAGGCGCTAGCCATGCGCATCGCTGTCGCCTCACTATATCCAATTGACCCCCAGCACATTGCCGGCGGCATGCGCAACGCCGTCTATCACCTTGTTCAGGCGCTGGCCTGCGACACGGATCTGGATGTGCACGTCGTGTACTGCCACTCCGACGTGGAGCGCGATACCGTGAGACGTCACGGGAACGCCACCGTTCACTACCTGGGCCTGCCGCGCCGCGGCCTGCTGCCCAACTACGTGCGGGCCATCAGTCGCACACGGCGGGCATTGGCCTCTATTGAACCCGACGTGGTCAACGCCCATACGAGCCACTACGCAATCGCCTCGCTGCGAGCCGGCCTGCCCACGGTACTGACGCTCCATGGCGTGGCCCATCGCGAGGCGGCCATCTACAATCAGAACCTCTACGATCGCTTGCGCTACGGCCTGGCCACGATCTACGACCGCTATGCCTTAGCTCGCGTCAGGGACGTCGTCGCCATCAGCCCATACGTTATGCGGGAATACGCCGCACGCACTCGGGCGCGCTGGCACCGCATTGACAATCCCCTGCCGGAGACGTTCTTCTCCGTTGTCAGAAAGGAACAGCCAGGGCGCCTGCTCTTTGCTGGGAGCATCACACCACTCAAGGACATCCTGACGGCCCTACGCGCCTTTCTTGTCGTGCGCTCGCACCTTCCAGACACCAACTTGCGCCTGGCTGGCCGCACCGCAGACCCGAACTACGAACAGCAACTGCGTCAGTTCGTCGCCAGCAACGGCCTCAGCGATCACGTGCACTTCCTCGGCCTCCTGGGGTCAGAGGAGATGTTGCAGGAGTACGCATCCTGCTCCATGCTCGTGGTGCCATCGCGGCAGGAAGTGTTGCCCATGGCCGTCATCGAGGGGATGGCAGCCGGCGTGCCCGTGGTCGCAACCCAGGCCGGCGGACTCCCCGACCTCATCACCGATGGCGTGACAGGTCTGTTGGTCGAGGTCGGCGATCATGTCGGCATGGCGGAGGCCATGCTGTCGTTGCTCCAAGACCAGAGCCTCAGGCAGCGGATGGGCACAGCAGGGCGGGAGGTTGCTCATGCGCGCTTTCGCGCCAGTGTGGTTGCTGCTGCCTATCGCCGGGTCTACGAAGAAGTAGCCCACCGCCCCGTCCACTCCGGGCGTGAGGGGGGACGGTGATGCGCATTCTGGTTTTCTGCGAGCGCTTACGTCAGCCTTTTGACGAGGGCATCAAGAACGTCGCGATCAATCTGCTGCGTGCGTTCCGCTATGAGCACAGGGCCTATGGCCTGACGACCTTTGGCGAGAGCATACCAAGCGAGGGGGTGCGCAACGTACCATCGAACCGGCTGCTCCTGAGCCTCAACCTGGGCCGCACTGTGAGGGAACTGGAACCGGAGGTGGTATTGTACATCCCCACGGCGAGCGCAACGCCGGCGGCCATGTTGCGTGCTCGCATCCTGGGCATGTATGCACCGATGGCGCGGGTGGCCGTTCTCGCCCTGCAGCCCCGTTCGTATGGTCTCGCGGCGCGTGTCGCCATTCGCCACCTGCGTCCCTGGCTTGTCTTCGTGCACTCGGCAGAAATGGTGCGCTCCCTGGCAAGCTTGGGCTGCCGCGTGGCCAGGCTACAGAGCGGCGTGGACGCCTCACGTTTTGTTCCGCTCTCTCGGCGGGAACGCCGCGACCTGCGCACGCGCCTGGGTTTGCCTCAGGATGCCTACATCGTCTTGCACGTGGGCCACATCAATCGCAATCGCAATGTTGGCGTTCTCGCGCGCCTGCAGCAGTTTGGTTGCCAGGTCGTCTTGGTCGGCAGCGTCAGCACGGAACAGGACGAGCAACTGGCAGACGAGCTGGCAACCACCGGGGTCATTGTCGTCCGCCACTACGTCGCTCACGTCGAGGAATACTACCAGGCGGCAGACTGCTACGTATTCCCGGTCACATCCCTAACCGGCGCCATCGAGATGCCACTTTCGGTGTTGGAGGCAATGGCCTGTAATCTGCCCGTCGTCAGCACCGCCTACGGCAACCTGCCCGCCGTGTTCCCAACGGGCAACGGTCTCACCTTTGCCCGTACGGAGACTCAACTGGTTGAGAAAGTCTTGGCCGCGCGCCATATCTCCAATGCTGCAACGCGCGAGCTCGTCCAGCCCTTCACCTGGGAGGCCATGGCACGCGATATCGTGAGAACCATCGCCCCAACGCAGAAACAACCATGACCGGAGTTCACCCACACCTGACCCTTGCTGCCCTCGTGGCAGACCCGCCGTCAGCCAGCGAGTCCGCGGTCCCACCGGTGGACGGCGCTGAGGATTTCACCGCCCTGCTGCGACGCAACCGGGTATCATTGCTGGGTCTGTCTGGGGCGCCGTTGCCTCTGCGCGCTCTTCTTAAGTGCGGGCCATTGGCGGCTCGCCGGGCCGATGAGGAACGCGCCTTCGCTCATATACGCGCCGAATACGCCAGGGTCAAGGCAGCTTTCACGCAAGCTGGCATCCAGGACGTGCTGATCAAGGCCGTGGGTGTGCCGCCGTCGTTTCCGCACTTGAGCGACAACATTGATGACCTGGTGCCGGCGCAGCAGATCCCCGCTGCCCGCGCTGCCCTGGTCAGTCTCGGTTATGTCGAGCTTCGGAACCTGGAGGAGCCGTGCAAGTTCTTCTTCAAACGCTTCTCTGCCGGCGAAGAGGTCGCGGCCTTTCACTTGCACGAGCACATCGGCTGGGCTGTTTCATTCCTGGACGAGGAAACGGTTCTTCGGCGGGTCCAGCGGGCGCCGGATGACCCAGACCTGCTCATCCCTCACCCAGAGGACAGCCTCCTCATCACCATGGCGCACGCCTTCTACGAAAACAAGGCTGTCAAGGTCGCCGACGTAGCCAGGGTGCGCCAGTGCCTGCGCCTGGGCAGCGTGGACTGGGAAGGCGTGTGCGCCCGCTGTGACCAAAAAGGCTGGCTCGACGGCCTGAACGTGGTCATCACCCTCTTCGCTGGGCTGGAGACCCAGCTCTACGGCGACACTTCCTTCCCGCCCACCGTGCTCGCCGAGTCCCGTGCCTCCCTCACCACTTGGCAAGCCAGGCACATTGCCTTTCTGTTTGCCCGCCCGCTGACCATGCCTTTGCCCGTGGGCTTTGTCTTCAGCAAGAGGCTGTTCTACCGGAAGGCTCTGCGGGACCGCACGCGGCCAAGCTCGCGCAAGCTCCACGACGTCGTGCGCCACACGCTGAACGGTGCCAGGCTCAAGCTGCGGACGCACAGCCAGCCAGGAGTCCTGGTCAGCTTCAGCGGGGTGGACGGCTCGGGCAAGAGCCGCCACGCTCACGCGCTCTATCACGCTTTCGAGCAGTGCGACATCCCCGCGACCTACGTCTGGAGCCGCGCCGGCTCCTCGCCACTCACCGATGCCCTCTTTGGCGTAGGTAAGTTCCTTCTACGCCGCCAGCGGACGGAAGGCGCCACACAAGTCGCGCGGTCAATGGCCCGCCGCCAGATGGTGCGCAATCCATTGGTCCGGTGGGCATGGCAGGCGCTGGTCGCCTTCGATCTCATAGCGCGCTACTTCTTGCGGGTGCAGATACCACTCCTTTTCGGCCGCGCTGTCATCTGCGACCGCTATACCTACGACGCGATCGCCGATGTAGCCATGACCACAGGGCAGCCACGCTCCCTCTTCGCCACCTGCCTCACGCTCCTCTGCCCGCGGCCGTCGGCGGCGTACGTCCTGTCCATACCGGTGGCCGACGCCGTGACCCGCCGCCAGGACGAGGGCCTGCCCGAGGACTACCTGACCACGCAAGCCTCCCTGTACGCTGCGGTGGCTGAGCGGTACAGGCTGATACCCGTAGACAGCTCACGGTCGTTCGAGGAGGCAAATGATCCCGTCGTGAGGGATGTTCTCGCCCGCTACTTCGGCCGATACCGCACGGTCATCAACGCTCTCTTCATGAGTAACCCAAAGCGATGAGAATCCTGGTCGTCACTAACATGTATCCGGTACCCGAAGAGCCAGCCTTGGGCATCTTCGTGCAGGAGCAGGTGGAATCTCTGCGCCAGAAGGGGCTGACTGTAGACGTCTTCTTCGTCAATGGGCGGCGGCATCGCCGCAACTACCTGACGGGTTTCCTGCGCTATCTGCCCCGGCCCTGGCTCAGCCGCTATGACTTGATCCACGCCCACTACCCGCTGACTGGGCTGATTGCCCGCGCCCAGGTACGCTCGCCATTGGTTGTCACGTACCACGGCATCGAGGTCGTGTACGGCTGGCAGGGCATCCTGTGCAAGATCCTGGCGCCCCTGGTGGACCGGGTGATCGTCACCTCGGAGCAGGTGCGTCAGGGGCTGGGCATGCCACGGGCACGGGTCATCCCGTGCGGTGTTGACCTGGACCTCTTCCAACCAGAGCCGCAGCACCAAGCCCGTCTGCGCCTGGACCTGCCTTTCGGCAAGCCGCTTGTCCTGTTCTGCGGCGGCATGCGTCCTGAGAAACGCTTTGACGTCGCGCGGGCAGCAGTAGACGTGCTGGCCCATCGGATGCCATCGGTGGAACTGGTCGTGGCTACCGAGCAGCCCCACACAGCCATTCCGCACTACATGAACGCCTGCGATGTCCTCGTGCTCACATCTGACTACGAGGGATCGCCCATGGTCGTCAAGGAGGCCATGGCCTGTAACCTGCCCATCGTCTCGGTGGATGTGGGCGACGTAGCCGAGATCATGGGCGGGACGGATGGCTGTTACCTTTGCCAGCGCACGCCGGAAGACGTGGCAGACAAGCTGGCCCTCGCCTTGGCGCGGGGAGGCCGTACCACCGGCCGCCGGTCGGTGGAACACCTATCCCTTGATCGCATCGCCGCTCTCTTGATCGCGGAGTACGAGCAGGTGGTGGGACGATGATGCATCTGCTTCTCGTTTTGGGCGAGGGTGGGCATACCAAAGAAATGCTGCGTTTGGCCGAACTGCTGGGCGCGGGCTATCGCTATAGCTACATCCTGGTGCACGACGACGAGGTGTCTGCCGACAAGATACGCATCCCCGGCCCTATCTACCGCGTGCGGCGGCCCCGTGATAAGACGCACCATACTGTCAGGGATGCGGTGAGGACTCTCGTCTGTGCCTGCCAGGCGCTGCTCATCCTTCTCCGCGCCAGACCGGCGGCCGTCATCAGCACCGGGCCGGGCGTGGCCGTACCTGTCTGCGCCGTTGCCAAGCTCCTACGGCGCAAGGTCATCTTCATCGAAACGGGGTCACGTATCCACGCTTTGTCTGCCACCGGGCGGCTTCTCTATCGCTTCGCTGATCTGTTCTTTGTGCAATGGGAGGAATTGCTCGCAGTCTGTCCGAGAGCCGTTTTTGCCGGAAGGTTGTGGTGATGATCTTCGTTACGGTTGGCACAACAGACTTCGATGCACTGGCTGCGCGAATGGATGAGCTGACACCCTTGCTGAACGAGGAAGTGGTCATCCAGATTGGGCGCGGCGCCTACCTGCCCCGCTACGCCGCCTCCTTCCGCTTTGCTCCCTCTCTGGACGACTATTACCGACGCGCTCGATTGGTGGTCTCCCACGGCGGTCTCGGCACCCTCATCGAGGTCTTGCGCCTGGGCAAGCCCCTCATCGGGGTCAGCAATCCTGATCGCTTCGACCTACATCAGGAAGACCTGCTCGCCGAACTGGAACGGGGCGGGTATCTCCTCTGGTGCCGCGACCTGGGCCATCTCGCCCATGACATTGAGCGCATCTCAGCCATGCACTTCCGTCCCTATGAGGAGCCACCCTGTCACATCCATGCTGTGATTGCCGATTTCCTGCTAGGTCGAGACATTGCCAGGCGGCACGCATAAGTATCCTACTTCCACCAAGCACGTTATCCCAAACGTAAGGAGTGAGCGATGCCCATCCCTCTCGTTGATCTGAAGGCTCAGTACCGAAGCATCAAGCCGGAGATTGATGCCGCTATCCAGGCTGTGATAGATAGCTGTGGCTTCATCATGGGCAAGGAGATGCACGCCTTTGAGGAGCAGTTCGCCCGCTACTGCGGCGTGCGCCATGGCATTGCGGTCTCAAATGGCAGCGACGCCCTCCACCTCGCCCTGGTGGCCTGCGGGGTGCTGCCAGGCGACGAGGTCATCACCGTGCCCAACACCTTTGTGGCCACCACCGAGGCCATCACCAGGGCCGGTGCCACCATCCGGTTTGTGGACATAGACCTGCGCACCTTCAACATGAACGCTGAGCTGGTGGAAGCGGCGATCACGCCCAAGACGAAAGCGATCATGCCGGTCCATCTCTACGGCCAGATGGCCGATATGCCTGCCATCATGGACGTGGCCCAGCGCCATGAGCTGCGTGTGATTGAGGACGCCGCGCAGGCGCACGGAGCCACATGTGGAGGAAAACGAGCGGGAAGTTATGGCCATGCTGGCTGCTTCAGCTTCTATCCCAGCAAGAATCTTGGCGCCTATGGCGACGCCGGCATGGTCGTCACCAACGATGACGACATCGCCGAGAGGGTGCGCCTTCTGCGCGACCATGGCCAGTTGCGCGAGAAGAAGTACATCCACGGCATCGAGGGCTACTGCTTCCGCATGGACACCATTCAGGCAGCGGTGCTCCTGGTCAAGCTGCGCTACCTGGATGCATGGAACGCGGCGCGCCGCCGCCACGCCGCCCGCTACACCGAGCTACTGCTCGGCACGGAGGTCATCCCGCCCTACGTGCTGCCGCACAACGAACATGTGTATCACATCTACGGCGTGCGCCTGCCGCGACGCGACGCCGTGATGCAGGGGTTGAAGGCGAGGGGCATTGACGCCCGCGTCCACTACCCAGTACCAATTCATCTTCAGCCTGCCTACGCACGCTTGGGCCACAGGCTTGGCGATTTCCCTGCCACTGATCAGGCAGTGGCCGAAGTCCTGTCGCTGCCCATGTATGCCGAACTGACTGACGAGCAAATCGCGGAAGTGGCAGGAGCCGTCAAAGAGCTGCTACGGGCGGCATGACTTCTTGCCCCGGCGCTCTCCCGACACGGCACGCGAGTCTGCCACCTGCGGGGACTGGAGCTGGGCCGGGCTAGCTGTGTGCGCGTAGCTCGGAGGCTCTAGCTCCGAACGGCTGACGAAGCCTGCGCGCGCTGGCAGATGCTAGGGTGGAGCAGCTATGCCAAATGTGCCGGTCACTGTAGGGCAGGTTTCCATATCTGCCCCTTCACTACGGCCTGACCGGCCTACGCCATGCTTGGAATTGCTGACAGAGCAGAGCCCTGGTTGCAAAACGGGCGCTCCTGTGCTATCATGCATCAGACCAAGAGACGCACCACATGACGCAAGCGGGAGAACTGGCAAGCGCATACTTCGGCGGCCTGTTCGACAGCCTGTCTGCCGTCTCGCTTGAGGCCATCGAGCGGGCGGTACAGGCCCTCGACCAAGCGCGCCAGGCCCGGCGGTTCATTTATGTCCTGGGCAACGGAGGCAGCGCAGCCAACGCATCTCACTTCGCCAACGAGCTGGGCAAAGGCGCCATCACAGCCGACCGGCCTCGCTTCCGCGTTGTCGCCCTGACGGATAACATGCCCCTCTTCTCGGCCTGGGCCAACGATAGCGGGTATGAAGCCAGCTTCGCCGAGCAGCTACTCAATCTCGTCCAGGCGGGCGATGTTGTCATCGCTCTGAGTGGGAGCGGCGAGTCCGCCAATGTCCTGCGCGCAGTAGAGGTAGCCCAGGGCGCGGGCGCCGTCACCATTGCCCTCACCGGCTTTGGAGGTGGCCGACTCAGGGGCCTGGCCGACATCAGCATCCATGTGCCCTGCCACAACATGCGCCAGGTGGAGGATGCGCACTCTATCCTGATGCACCTTATCGGACAGATGCTACAGACCACATGAAGATGCGTCCTGCCGTCTTCCTTGACCGCGATGGGGTCATCTGCTACAACCGTTCGGATTACGTGAAGTCCCTGGACGAGTTCGTCTTTCTGCCAGGCGCACTAGCCGCCCTGCATCGTCTGGCTGCCTTGCCCCACGCCATCGTTGTCGTCTCGAACCAGTCGGCCATTGGCCGCGGACTCGTCTCTCGGCAGATTGTTGACGCCATCAACCAACAGATGGTAGCGGAGATCACTGCCCACGGCGGCCGCGTGGATGCCATCCATCTGTGCCCACACCGGCCAGATGAGGCCTGCTCGTGTCGCAAGCCTCGCCCTGGACTCCTGCTGCGGGCAGCCGAGGAGATGCATCTGGACCTGGCACAGTCCTATGTCGTCGGCGATGCCCTCGCCGACGTGCAGGCCGCTCTTGCTGTGGGGGCATGCCCGATCCTCGTCCTGACGGGACGCGGGCGCACGCAGGCAAGGCAGCTGAGCCACAACGAAAGACCAGGCGTCAAGATCTGCGAGGACTTGGGAGAGGCAGTGACCTGGATTACACAAAGAGAATACGACACAGTGAAGGGAACCGCACAAGGATGACCCGACGCACTGCCCTTATCGCAGCCATCGCCGTTGCCCTGGCCGTGGTCGTGGCCACCACAGCACTGGCCGATGTGCCATCGCCTGCCTCTGCCTTGCCCGAGAATGAAGCGGCGAGTCCGCTGGACACAACTGGGCCCACTTCTCTCCTGCGTCTGCCGTCTGCGGCCATCCGGCCCGGCATCTATGCCGCCCGTGACTGGCGTTTCCTCCCGCCAGAGGACTACCCCATTGCTGGCGGCCACCAGCAATACGCGTGGGCACAAATTGAATACGCCGATGGGCTTTACGACTGGACCCAGACTGACCTCTGGCTCCAGGGTGAGTCATTGCAGGGGAAGGCCACAGGTCTCGGCTTTGTCACGTACCTGGGGCGCCTCGAGGGAGGCCATCGCCTACCCGACTGGTTCGTGGCTGGACACGGGGGCGCCGTCATTGACTGCGGCAGCGGCTGGCTCATCCCGCGCTACTGGCACGCCGAATACCAATCGTACTACCGGCGATTCATCCAGGCCGCAGCCTCTCGCTACAATGGCGACAGCCGCCTGGGCTGGGTCCAAATTGGGGTCGGACTATACGGCGAGAACCAGCCAGCAGACGACAGCGATGACACCTGTGTCAAGGCGGCCATCAGCGCCGACTTCGGCATCCCCATCGGCGACACAGCGGCCCTCAGCGCAAAGTGGACGGAGATCGCGCAGCAGTTGACGGCAATGCATTCAGCGGTCTGGGCGAAGCCGCTTTTCAGCCTGTACGCGCCCACGTTCATCCGCCGTTGTGAACGCCAAGACATCACAAACTACGCTGCCGGCATGGTCACCAGCACCATCGGGCTCTTCGCGGCCGGTCTGCTGCCCGATCAGAATGACGCCGTGAATCCTTTTGGTCAGACAGGATGCGGCAAGTTCGATCCCATTCTGACCTGGAATCAGAGCACCACGCGCACGGTGCCTACGGCCTTTGAGACGTATCAGTATATGCTACCTGACCTGACCAGTATCTACTGGGGCGTTCTGTCTGCATTGGACAAGCATGTGGATATCCTGAATCTCAATTCGGACTTGCTCATGCACAGCGGCGACAAGACCGACCCGGCCAGCGAGAACTTCTTCGTGTACCGCTTCGCCAACAGCTTCTTGGGGCGCACCCTCGGCGATACGCCGGAGGTCTGGGTGGCCCTGCGGGAGCATGATCCCGTCCACACGCCGGAAGGGGTCAGCGCAGGGCCTCAGTATGGCAACTACTCCTTCTGGTTGTACCAGGACGACGCCGGGCCCGGAGGACGCACCATCACCGCGACAACTACCCTCACGTCCACCCACTTTGATGCAGCGCTTTCTGGCATCGAGGGATGGACAACGCGCCGTACCGACGATGCCAGCGGCAACAGCTACATGTACTTCCGGGTAGATGACGGTTACCTCGCCAGCCAGGCCGTCATCACGGTCACGTACTTCGATCGCGGTTTCGATGGCTGGACCTTGCAGTACAAAGATGCAGCGGGAAGCACCCAGTCACACAGCGTCACAAAGGCGAACACGAACGCCTGGCGCAAGGCAGTCTTCACCATCCCGGACATTCGCCTCACGCGCGATTTCTCGGGCAACGACTTCCGCATCTACAGCAATGGCGATGGCGACGAGTACATCCATATGGTGGAGTTTGCCCGGGTGGGTGCCCCGCCGCCTACCGCAACGCGCACACCAACACCCATCAACACGCCTACAGCAACGGCCACAGGGACGGCCACACCGACACGGAGTCCCACTGGCACGGCCACGAACACGGCTACAGCCACGGCGACCCGCACCCCGACGATCACCAAGACCAGTACGCCGACGCCAACGCGCACGCCGACAAGTGTCTTTAGTCCCACCTTCACGCGCACGGCGACGCCAACGACTACCAACACGACTACACGAACACCGTCGCCCACACCGACCATCGCAGTCATCCCGGTCGCCTGCGGTAACAGCGTGCAAACGTACTACGGCAACACGCAAGTCGGTAGCTCGCGCGGTTTTGCCACCTATATGTGCGGGATAGTGCCCTATCCCAACCAGTTCGGCCCGGAGCACGTGTACCGCATCACGACGCTGGACACCACCCGCATCGTTGCCCGCCTGCACCCAGAGTACGACCCGCCGGAACCAGGCGATCCTGACCTCTTCATTCTCTCAGCCCTTGATGCTTCCGCCTGTGTACCTGGTGGCTTCGGCGACGTTGAGGCCCGCTACGACAATGCGCCACCCGGAACATACTTCATCGCCGTTGACGGATGGCAGGGCTGGGCCGGCTCTTATGCGCTGGACATCTCCTGCCCCAGCGGGCCAACACCGACGCGCACACCAACGCCGAGGCCTGCCGACCCGCCTATCTACATCCCAATCATCCTGAACGACCACTTCAACTAGGGAGAGCACAGAATCATGAAGAGGAAGAACCTGGCAGCTCTGGCTGTTACCTTGATCATCGCTGTCACCACACTGGCTGTAGCAGCCACTATGGCCGGCGCCGCGCTGACGCCGCTGGATGACCTCAGCCCAGTCCGAGCATCTGCCCCCGAGCCGCTCAAGCTATCCCCGGCTGCCGGCTCGCCCGGCGTGTATGTTGCCCGGGATTGGCAGATCGTAGACCCCGAGGTCTATCCTGTGGTCGGCGGTCAGGATACCTTTACTTGGGCGCAGCTTGAACCCACTGAAGGCGCCTTTGACTGGACAGCCCTTGACGAGTTCATCGGCGGCCAGACGACCAGGGGCAAGAAGGCCGCCTTCGGTATCACCACCTACAATGGCCGCATCAAGGGCGGGATCGCCACACCCGCCTGGTTAGCTGCCAACTATCCGCAAGCGGTCATTGACTGCGGCGGTGGATGGAAGATCCCACGCTATTGGAACGCTACCTACCAGGCCAAGTACACTGCCTTCGTCCAAGCCCTGGCCAATCGTTACAAGAACAGTGCCAACGTGGCCTGGGTGCAGATCGGCGTGGGCCTGTACGGCGAAATCCAGCCCGCCGATGACGACGGCGTCGGTGGAGCGAACGACACCACCTGTGTCAAGAATGCCATGACCGCGGACGGACACGCAGACCACTACAACTTCTGGGTCGCCACGGTCAACCAGTTCATTGACATCTTCATGCAGCGCTTCAATACCGGCAAGCCGGTCTTCCTGGTCTACACGCCGAGTTTCGCCAATCCCAACGAGAAGTGCTACACCACGCTCTACGGCGCTGGCAAGTACGGCATGGGCTTGTTCGCCGGTGGGGTCTACCCAAATCAGACAGACGTTTTCCGCAACTGGCCAACCATCACCTACCCGGAGAACTGCAGCAAGTGGGACCCGATCTTCTATTGGAACAATAGCCCCACGGCCACTATTCCTATCGCCCTGGAGTCCTACGGCTACATGTGGCCTACGGCCAATGAATTCACCTGGGGCATTCTCAACGCCCTCAATAAGCATCCCGACTATCTGAACCTTGAGGCAGGGCTCTTCTATGCCAATGGCGACCCCAACCAACCGCTCAGCGACAACTTCCCCATGCTTCGCTTCGCCAACACCTACTTGGGCAAGACCATCACATCCACGCCAGACATCTGGGTAGCTATGCGCGAATACGACGTGGCAACCAATGGCTTTGGCTTCCACAACGCATCTATCCGCCCTCAATATGGCAACTACGACTTCTGGCTGTATCAGGATCAGTCGGCGACCGGCGGGCGCACAATGACAGCCACTACCGTTATGACCTACTGGGACACCAGCCCCCAGTACCTGACACCGCCGCAGCCGCCGATCCTGCGCAACGACCCCTTCTACGATCCGCTGCTGCCTGCCAGCGATCCTCGCGGCTGGATCACCCGCCGCACCGATCACGCCTCGGGCAACGACTACATGTACATCCGTGCCGATGACCGATTCGTCGCTGCCCAAGGCATCACCACTGCCGTGCACATCACCGTCACGTATTTCGACCATATCACCGGCACCGTGGACACTTGGCAACTCCAGTACAAGGCGCCCGGAGGAGCCGATAGGGCCGTGACCGTGACCAAGGGCGGCACCAACCAGTGGCAGACGCAGAGCTTCACGATCATGGACATGGACCTTAGTGGCGTCTTCGCGAACGGCAACGACTTCCGCATCTACAATGGCGGCGCCGGTGACGAGTACATCCACATGGTCATGCTGGGGAAGTACCGCGTGCCTGGCCCACCCGTGACGCCCACCCGCACCCGCACGCCAACGCCCACCGCCACAGCCACCCCCATCACGGTGGTGTTCCAGAAAGGCGTCAGCCCCAATGCGTCCTACACTGCTGTATACGACACCTTCATCAGCAACTACGG
>DAOUCN010000132.1:0-4323 GCA_034431995.1 Chloroflexota bacterium
AAATATGGCGCTGCTCGGGGGAGGAACCTCAGTTGACAAGGCGCTCTGGGGGCCAGATCCCTCCGCTGAGGTTGGTTTTCGGCTCCAGATGGGGAGTCCCTACCCCTGCCCGTCCCATATTTGGAATTGCTGCGACTGGTGATTGGACACATCTTGCCCGGGCGACGGGAAGCACCCGATGGCCGACACAGCGGGGCAGGCTCTCCCAGCTACAGGGGCGCATAGGCCGCCTGCGTGGCCTAGATGGGTGGCTGTAGAGCCAGGTAGCAGGACAAAGGACTACGGCAACGGTTATTGGCCGCTGACCGAAATGTGTCCAATCACCGAAGACGCGAACAGAGAGAGTATTGGACCTCACCTCGGGCGACTTCCTGCCCTATGTTGGCAGACCCGGGGCAAGTCGCTGCAACACAGGCGCAAAGTCGCCGGTCCGCGACTGCCACAGCCTGGGGAGGCAAGCATTGCGGCTCTGTAGGTGTGATTTCAATCGCCGTAGTCCTCTTGTTCACCACCCTCACCTTCACCCCGCTTTGCGGTGCTTGGCGATGCGTGGTATAATCTGAGCGCGCCCGTATTATCATTTCGGCCTTCTCGGTCCACGCGCATACCACTCCTGTCTGAGGGGGATGACATGACACCGTCTGTAGTTGGCAGGGGCACCCAACGCACTTTCACTGGCCCGTCTTTGCAGCACATTGCATTTCCTCTCGGCGGTATCGGCACAGGCACTGTCTCACTCGGCGGCCGCGGCGATCTGCGCGACTGGGAGATCTTCAACCGTCCGGCCTATGGTACTCGCCTCCCCTATACGTTCTTCGCCCTCTGGGCCAGACCCAAAGGTGGCGAGGCCAACGCCTGGGTTCTGGAGCGACGCTTGCTTCCTCCCCTCTCCTTCAGCCAGGGGCTGCTGCCCAGCCATCTGGCCGGCCTACCCCGCCTGGCCGAAGCCCGCTTCACCGGCGCCTATCCCCTGGCCCACATCGCCTTTCAAGACGGGGCCGTGCCCCTCCAGGTGGAACTAGAGGCCTTCAACCCCTTCATCCCACTTAATGCCGATGACTCAGGTCTGCCCATTGCCATCTTCCGCTGGCGCCTGTGCAACCCTCTGGAGCTGCCTGTCCAGGCGACAGTCGCCTTCAGTCTGCTCAACGCCATCGGCTACGATGGGCAGGAGAACCTGGTCCGTGGGCGCCGGCATCCGTCCTTTGGCGGCAACATCAACGAGCCGGTGCGGGAGGACGGCCTCACCGGCCTGCTCATGACGCGCCCGGGAACCAGTGGGCCGGGCGCCGGGTCCATGGCCGTTGCCTCGCCCTGGCCTCAGACGACTCTCCTCGTCCATTGGGAACGCTCCGGCTGGTTTGATGATCTGCAGAACTTCTGGGACATGTTCCGTTCCTCGGGTCGCCTGCCCGACGAAGTCACGCCGAGTCCATCGCCGGAGGGCGAGAGCGATGTTGGCACCCTCGGCCTGGTCGCAACCGTGCCCCCTGGCGGCGCTGTCGAGCTGCCGTTCATCCTGGCCTGGCATTTCCCCAACCTGATGAACTACTGGCATGCACAGCAGAATCCAGGCATACCCCTTCCCAATGATCGCCTGGGCAACTACTACACGACCCGCTTCGCCGATGCCTGGGACGCGGCGCGCTACAGCGCGGCCAACCTGCACCGTCTTGAGCGGGAGGCCCGCGCCTACCACGACACGCTGTTCGAGAGCACCCTACCCCCAGTCGTTCTCGATGCCGCCTCCAGCCAGTCGGCGACCATACGCACAGCCACGTGCCTGCGGACGGAGGACGGGCGTTTCCACGGCTTCGAGGGCTGCCGCGACAATGCCGGGTGCTGTCCCATGAACTGCACCCATGTGTGGAACTACGAACAGGCTCTCGCCTATCTGTTCCCCGACCTGGAGCGCTCCATGCGGCTGACGGACTTCGAGGCCAACACCTTGCCGTCGGGCGAGCAACGCTTCCGCACCCTGTTGCCGCTCACCCCCGGTCTGTTCTGGGACTTCATGCCCGCAGCCGACGGCCAGATGGGTTCGATCCTCAAGTTGTACCGCGAGTGGCAACTCTCGGGCGATGATGATTTCTTGCGCCGCCTATGGCCCGCCGCCAAGCGCGCCCTGGAGTTCGCTTGGCAGCTTTGGGACAAGGACCGGGACGGCGTCATGGAGGGTGAACAGCACAATACGTATGACGTTGAGTTCTTTGGCCCAAACACCATGATGGGCACCCTGTACCTCGCTGCGCTGCGGGCAGCCGAGGAGATGGCCCGCTTTCTTGGCGATACAGCGGCAGCCGAGGACTACCGGCGCATCTACAACTGCGGGCGTCAGAAGACAGACGCCGAGTTGTGGAACGGTGAGTACTTCGTCCAGAAAGTGCGTTACCCGCAGCCAGGCGATTCGGTGCGAGATCGCTATCCTCGCGCGAATCCGCCGCCACTGCGAGAAGGCGAGGCAGAGCCCCGCTACCAGTACGGCGCGGGCTGCCTCTCTGACCAAATGCTCGGCCAGTGGTTTGCCCATGTGGTAGGCTTGGGACACATACTCCCCGAGGCGCACGTCCGCTCGGCGCTGCGCGCCGTCTTCGAGCACAACTTCCGGCGCGATTTCACGGCCCACCACAACTGCCAGCGCGGCTATGCAGTGAACGAGGAAAGCGGTCTGTTGTTATGCTCGTGGCCCAACGGCGGGCGGCCCCGCTATCCCTTTCCCTATGCTGACGAGGTGTGGACCGGCATCGAGTATCAAGTGGCTGCCCATCTCATCTACGAGGGCATGGTGCAGGAGGGTCTGGCACTCGTCGAGGCAGTGCGAGCGCGCCACGATGGCATTGCCCGCAATCCATGGGATGAGTTCGAGTGTGGCCACCACTACGCGCGGGCCATGTCAAGCTGGTCACTCATCCTGGCGCTGTCCGGCTATCGCTACAGCGCTCCGGCTGGCAGACTATCGTTTGACCCTCGTGTCAACGCCGATAGCTTCTGCTGTTTCTTCAGCACGGGGAGCGCATGGGGCAGCTATAGCCAGACGTGGCGAAGCAAGACGATGACGCATGTCCTCGAGGTGCGCTACGGTAGGCTGCCGCTGCGGAGTCTCGAGGTGACACTACCCGAGGCTATCGCATCGCCCCGGGTGATCGCCACGGGGCCTACCGGGCCGCTGGCGGTTCGGGCAGCAGTCGCCGACAGACGGCTGCTGGTGCAGTTGGACACAGAGATCGCGCTCAACGCCGGACAGGCTCTGGAGCTAGTTGTGACGTAGCGCAGTGGCAGATATCGAAATCTGCCCTACGGCCTGCCAGTCGGGTTTCCATACACGACAGGCCCCAGCCTGTCGAGCCAGGCGGCAGACATGCCCCAGACACCGCGCACGCGTCGAACTTTGGCGTGCGGATTGTCAGGCGACGAGGAGACGCGCGACACGTGTCAGCCTTGGCCGCACCCGAGGCAGCTAGTCTGCCATACGCTCCAGCGGCGCGAAGGCCAACGATAGCTTCTTCAGCCCCGCCTTGCCCTGGAAAGCTACGGTGAGAAAGACATCGTTCTTCTCCGCCGTCAGGGCCACGACGATGCCCTCTCCAAAGATCGGGTGTCTCACCCGCTCGCCTGTCTTGAAGAGACCCTGGGGCGGCTGCTGGGGAGCGGGCGAGTCTGCCATTCCTCGCTCCTGCTGACTCTGAGGCTGCCTGGTCACGGGAGCACTTGGCCCGCTCCTGCCTAGAGCCAGGGGTATCTGCCTGCCGCCGAAGGTCTGGCGGCCAACGACAAGCTGAGGTGGGATGTCGGACAAGAACCGAGAGGGATCACGGGCCTGGCTATTGCCGAAGACAGTGCGCCGGAAGGCCCGCACCAGGTAGAGCCGCTTCATGGCCCGGGTGATGCCAACATAGCACAGTCTGCGTTCTTCCTCCAGTTCATCTGGCTCATCCAGGGTATTTGCGTGGGGCAGCAGTCCCTCTTCCATGCCCACCATAAACACGACCGGGAACTCCAGCCCCTTGGCCGAGTGCAGTGTGAGCAGGGTGACCGCATCCACCTTCTCCTCGTAGTTGTCCACATCCGAGACCAGGGCCACCGTCTCGAGAAAGCCAGCCAGCCCACCCTCGCCGACCTCCTCGTCGAACTGGGCACCCACGCTTACCAATTCCTGCACGTTCTGCCAGCGCTCCCGCCCCTCCTCTGTCCCGTCCTGGACGTACGCCGCATAGCCGGTCTTGTCCAATACATGGTTGATCAACCCTGCCACCGTATCCGTTTCGCGCAGAGCCACCAGGTCGTTGAGCAGTCGAAGGAAACCCGCCAGGGTCTGTTCAGCAC
>DAOUCN010000133.1:0-5158 GCA_034431995.1 Chloroflexota bacterium
CCCTCATGATGCGCACATACACCGGCCCCTCGTAGCTCGCGATCATGCTCTCTGCAACGGTGCGCACCTCAACGTTGTCCGCCGGGTCAATGACGGTCATGTTGGGCATTGCTCTCATGAGCGCCAGGTCTTCGAGGGCCTGGTGGGACGCTCCGCCAGGCGCCGACGTCAATCCCGAGGAGCCACCGATGATCTTCACATTGAGGTTCGGATAAGCGATGCTGATGCTCACCTGGTCGTAGATGCGCTTGGAGGCAAAGACGCCGAAGGTCGTGACTATGGGGATGAGCCGCCGGGTGGTGGCGATGCCGGCAGCCATGCCGGCCATGTTTTGCTCCGCTATCCCGCACTGAACGAAGCGATCAGGGAACTCCTGCGCGAAGCTCTCAGTCCCCATGGACGAGCTCAGGTCTGCGTCCAGCACCACAATGCGCGGGTCGGCATGGCCCAGGCCTACCAGTTCTTCTGCGAAAGCCTCGCGCATGTTCTGCTCTGGACGCGGCCCCGTCGCGGTGCCAGCGGCCCCCTTCGGAGTCATCTGTCCGCTCCCCCGCCGCACATCTCGCGCTCGAAGGCCGCCGCGTCCTCTATGCCCAACTCGGCAAGGGCGCGGGCAGCATCCTCGGGACTCGGCGCGCCGGTGTGCCATGCGCACGTGTCTTCCATGAACGAGACGCCCTTCCCCTTCACGGTATGTGCGATGACCATGCCAGGCCCATCAGTATATGACCTGGCAGTCTCAAGCCCGGCCACGATCTCCCTCATATTGTGGCCATCAATCTGCCACACGCGCCAGTTGAAAGCGCGCCATTTATCAACGATCGGCTCGATGTTCATAACCTCGGCACATCGGCCCTTGGCCTGAACCTTGTTGTAGTCTAGAATGGCCGTCAGGTTGCCCAGACGGTGATGCCCTGCGGCCATGGCCGCTTCCCAGATTTGCCCGCTGTTGCTCTCGCCGTCGCCGAGCAGCGCCCACACTCGGTAGTCCTTCGCCAGATACCGGCCCGCCCAGGCCATGCCCACCGCCACCGACAACCCCTGGCCTAGTGACCCGGTCGGGATTTCCACACCAGGCACCTTTGGGCCAGGATGACCCTGAAGCCGGGCGTCAAGGCTGCCGAAGGTGCACAACTCGGCCACAGGGAAGAAGCCGCGCAGGGCCAGCGCCACATAGTGGGCAGCACAGGCATGGCCCTTGGACAGCACAAAGCGGTCACGGTCCTCCCATTGCGGATTGGCCGGGTCGAGGCGCAGGAAGTGGAAATAGAGGGCGGCTAGCAAATCGGCTTCTGAGAGAGAACCGCCCACGTGGCCGATCTTGGCGTGGGCCATCATGGCGATGCTTAGCCTGCGGATGAGGAGTGCTCTCTCCTCAAGTTCCTTCAGCTTCGAGTCCGACGACCCTGCAATCTGCACGTTCTGCCGTGACCTCGCTATCTAGTAGATAGGATCATCAATCGTTCGCGGCAGCGCCGCCGCCACGAAGAACGTCTTGGCGCCGGCGACAAAGTCCGGCACCACGAACGACACCGTACGGGGGCCTTCCCTCACTGCTGTCGGAATCCACGACGCCCGAGCGGCGAAGGCCGAGTTGGCGTAGTCAATCTCCATCTTCATGGGACGTGGCATCGTGAAGGCCTTGAAGCGATGAATCTCGCGCAGCGCCTTTGCCGCCCCCGCGCGGATGGCATCCCTGGCCTTTGCCGGATGCAGGCAGCGGGCGGAGTAGCGATCCAGACCAACTTTGACCGCCACGCCCTCCACGTCGCCCAGCAGGTTGCGTGCCTCCTCAACTACCTGCGCGTCACCGGTCACCAGGGCAATGGGGACGCCAAAGTGGCCAGCCAGAAGGGCATTCAGCCCCAATTCACCCATCTCGATGCCGTTGACCCGCAGAGCTTGCACGCACTTAGTCGTCCAGGTGTGGTCAAGGACAGCCCCCGTTGTTCCTGCCAGGGCATGAATGCCGATCATGAAGACGCAAGTGAACGATTCGTCGAGCCCATCGAGGGTCATCAGCGGCTTGGGCTTGCCGATGAGAACCTCCGCCATTGGGTCTATCTTTTCAATCAGAAGATCGCGGCCAGAGTGATTTTCGTTGACCCAGATGGTGGTTGCGCCGGCTTCCTTGGCGCCTGCGATGGCGGCATTGACGTCAGCGGTCACCAGCTCCCGCACCTCGGGCAGGGCGCCGGTGGCTTGCAAGATCTGATAGCTGCCGACGACGCCGGTAATACCTTCCAGGTCTACAGACATGTATACCTTCACGTTGTCCTGCCTTGCTGGGGAGTCTGGTCTAGTTGCGGTGGCCAAGAGCTGCCGAAATGTCGTTGCTGCAGGTCAGGAGCCTGCGCGCGAGATCCTCCTGCTCCTGCACCATGCGCTGCGCGGGGCCAGCCAGGGCAATGGCTGCCACGACGACACCGTCGTTGTTGCGCACGGGTGCAGCCAGGCACATTGCCCCAGACAGGTATTCCTCCAGGTCAAGAGCCAGGCCCCGTTCGCGCACCCTGGCCAGCTCAAGCTTCAAGAGCGTCAGGTCCGTGATCGAGTTCGGTGTGGCTCGGACAAAGGCACCCTCCCGCGCCAGCCGTTCTACCTCACTGTCAGGGAGATAGGCCAGGAGCACTTTGCCCACCGCCGTGCAGTTGAAAGGCCGCGCTGAGCCAACGGGAGGATCCAGGCGGAACTCAAGGGGACTACGCACCTTGTCAATGTAGACGGCGCCGTCGCCCCGCTGCACACCGAGCAGCGCCGTCTCGCCGGTAGATTCGACCAGTGCCTCCAGGTATGGGCGAGCCACCTGGCGCACTTCCAGGCGCGCCAGGCCAGCCAGGCCGACCTGCAGAGCGGCAGGGCCAAGGTGGTAGCGCTCTGTGTCGGGGTCCTGCTGGGCGAATCCTTGCGTAACCAGGGCCTGGATGCTCTTCTGCACAACCGCGGGGCTGTAGCCGAGGGTGCGCGCCAGCTCGCGCACCCCCACGCCATCGGGGGCGACCGACATGTGCTTGAGGATGACGAGGGCTCGCTGTACAGACGTAATGCTCATGGACACACTCCTACGTCAGGGTGACATGCGATGCCTATGGCCCTGGAAACGGTGTTAACGAAATGCGGAAACAGTGTTTCCATCATACACCCACTTCGGCCATTTGTCAAGAGGGTTCATGCTGATACAGCAATTCCAAACACCTGTTTGACATCGCGCGCCGAGCGAAGTAGAATGGGGTCCACATCACATCGTACCCAGGGAGCGACTCAATGATCATTGACACCCATACCCATCTCGGCGCTTCGGCCATCTCCAGCTTCACTGTCACGGAGAGCCAGTTGATCGAGACCATGGATCGCTACGGCGTGACCGTCTCGCTCGTCCTGCCTCACCCGGTCATGGACAACCCCTTCCAGGCCCACGATGACGTGGCTGCCGCCGTGGCCCGCCACCCCGACCGGCTCAGGGGCGTGGCGAGCCTGAGCCCCATTATGCCTGCCGCGACATATCGGCGTGAGATCGAGCGTTGTATGCGCGAGCTTCGCTTCGTGGCCGTCAAGTTCCATCCCCCGTGCCACCAGGTGTCGCCTATGGCGCCAAAGGCCGATCTTATCTTCCAGACCGCCCACGACCTTGGCGTCCCCGTGATCGTGCACACCGGCCTCGGCGTACCCAATGCCCTGCCATCCCTATGCATCATCCCGGCCCGCAAGTACCCCACGCTGCCCATCATCCTCGCCCATGCCGGCTACGGCATGTTTGTTCAAGAGGCCCTGGTAGCCGCCACCATCTGCTCGAACATCTACCTGGAGCCGTCGTGGTGCGGGCCAGGCCACGTAAAGATGCTGGCTGCGGAACTCGGCGCCGACCGCATCATGATGGGATCTGACCAGCCCGAAAACCTGCCCGTAGAGCTGGCCAAGTATCGTGCCGCCGGACTGAGCGACTCTGAGCTTGAGCAGGTCTTCAGCGGGACTGCGCTCAGGGTCTTCAGGCTCTCCGTGTGACGAGGGATGCGTGCCGAGAAACCAGGAAGATACGGCAAAAGGACAAGCCCATCCGCTGCACGATTGCCGAGGCCCGCAAGTCGGTGGAAGTCGTCGCTGCGGCCCAGGCCATGTAGAAAAAGACCTCCCGCCCCAGCACGTCAGGGCGGGAGGGTCTACACCACAAACGACCCGGCAGGCCGCCTCTAGGCCACCGCCATCCCTGCCAACACAGGGACTTCTCTCCTGCTGAAGGCCAACTCATCGTCGGCCACGTCCACCATGATGGTATCGCCCTCGGTGAACTCGCCGCCAATCAGGCGCTTGGCCAGGGGGTTCTCCAGGTGGCGCTGGATGGCTCGCTTCAAGGGCCGCGCCCCGAACTGGGGATCATAGCCCTGGTCGCCCAGCCAGGCACGGGCCGCCTCAGTCAGCTCAATGGACACCCTCTTCTCGCCCATGCGCTGCGCGACCTTACTGACTTCCAGGTCCACGATGCGCAGCACCTCATCCCGCGTCAACGACTGGAAGATGATGGTGTCATCAATGCGGTTCAGGAACTCAGGGCGGAAGGTGCGGCGCAGTTCTGCTTCGATGTCCTTGCGCGTCTTCTCCCGCTGGCCCCTGGTCGAATCCTCCACCCGGAAGCCCAGGGAACCACGGTTTTCCGTGATGTACTGTGTGCCCACGTTGGATGTCATGATGATAACGGTGTTGCGGAAATCCACGGTGCGGCCGTGCCCGTCGGTCAAGCGCCCTTCGTCGAGGATCTGCAGGAGGGCGTTCCACACGTCCGGGTGGGCCTTCTCGATCTCGTCAAAAAGCACAACGGCATAGGGCCGGCGGCGGATCGCCTCGGTCAGTTGACCGCCCTCCTCATAGCCCACGTAGCCGGGCGGGGCGCCGATCAGGCGGGCGACGGTGTGGCGCTCGCCATACTCGCTCATATCAATCCGAACCAGGTTGTCCTCGTCGTCAAACAGGTACCACGCCAGGGCCTTGGCCAGCTCGGTCTTGCCGACGCCAGTCGGCCCCAGGAAGATGAAGCTGCCGATGGGTCGCCTGGGGTCGCCCAGACCCGAGCGGCTGCGGCGGATAGCGTCCGACACACTGACGATGGCCTCGTCCTGACCAACGATGCGCTCGTGCAGGCGCTCCTCCATGTGCAGCAGCTTCT
>DAOUCN010000134.1:0-2482 GCA_034431995.1 Chloroflexota bacterium
TTCGGGCGCGACCTCCTGCTCCCACATTCGGTGCAATTCCGTCGGGGGGCCGGGCATGGCGACGATGATCTTGCCGTCGCGCTCGACCCACCAGCCGGGCGCCGTGCCGACGGGGTTGGCCAGGACCGTGGCAGAGGGGATAAGAGTGGCTTGCTTGAGGTTGCTGGCGGTCATAGCGCGGCCGCGCAGCGCGAAGTAGCGGCGCAGATGCTCCTCAAGCTGCGGTTGTACCAGCATGTCCTCGCCCAGTAGCGCCGCAATTGCCTCTCTTGTCACATCATCTTCCGTTGGGCCAAGCCCACCCGTGGTCAGGATCAGGTCGGAGCGTTCCCACGCTCTCCGCAACGTGGCCACCAGGCGCCCCAGGTTATCGCCGACTTGTGAGATGAAGTAGAGGTCAATACCGAGGGCAGGCAGTTCGCCTGCCAGGTAGGCGGCATTGGTGTCGGTGATCTGGCCCAGGAGAAGCTCTGTACCCACCGAGATGATTTCCGCTTTCATGTGTATCCTTGGCTCCCCGTGGCCGAAGCCTACGGTGAGTGATTGCGCCGTGAGGAGGTGGGTAAGCCCATCTCCCGCACGTCTCCGGCCCTTTGCTCGGCAGTGCCGCCAGGCAGCGGCGCAAGCAGGCCGTCATGGTCCACGTCGAAGAGAGCGCCGCGCCATTGAACACTGCGGCCGATGAGTCCCCTGAACCACATCGCAAACGTCATCAGGTCGCGCAGAGGCAGCCAGGGCAGAAGCGAGCGGGTGAAGGCGTCGTCCGTGTACGCTGCGATGAGCCAGCCGACCAGCCAGCGGACGAAGAGCGTGGCGACCACGATGTTGCGGCCAAGAACATCGAACTCGCTGGCTATGGCGGTGGCGATAGCCAGGGGGAGGCTGAAGGTCAGAAGAAGCCCCGGGTATTCCAGCGGGCGACTGGCGCGGATACAGCGCACCCAGCGCAGTTCCCTCTGCCAGACCTGACGCCAGCTTTCGGGGCCCAGCATGTTCGCCACCACGTAGGGAGCGACGACAACCTTCCGGCCCAAAGCGCTGATGCGTGCCGCCAGCTCGTAGTCGTCGGCTAGATGATCGGCAATGGCCTGGAAGCCACCGATACGGTCCAGTTCCCTGCGCCGCACCACAATCGTGGAGCCGAAGGCGACCGGCATGTGCAGGAGCAGCGCAGCAACGAGAGCAGAGGGCATGTACGTCGTGGAGAAGTACAACGCTCCGAAGCGCGCGGCCCAGCTCGTGGCCTCATGCCCGCGATAGAGGCAGGTAACCAATCCCACTCCCTCGTCTGCCAGGGGAGCGACCACCTTGCGCAGATAGTCCGGCGAGACGCGCATGTCGCTGTCGCTCATCACCAGTACGTCGTACTGGGCAGCCGACGCCAGGGCATGGAGATTCGAGACTTTCGCATTTGTGCCCAGAGGCTCACTTCTCACTACCTGGATCGGGATGTGAGGGAAGTCGCGACGCAGGCGATCCAGGATAGGCAGGCTCGGATCATTGGCGTCCTGGACGCCGAAGAGGAGCTCAAAGGCGGGGTAGTCCTGTTGGCAAAAGCTCGCAAAGTTCCGATAGGCGTCGTAGTCAACGCCGCAGACAGGCTTGAGGATCGAGACAGGGGGTGCGTACTCACTGGGGCGATGCGACTGGCGGGAAAAAAAGCGCACACACCCGCAGGCGACGAGCCAGAACAGCCAACTGACAACGGTGAGCAGGACGAGCATCGTGACAAGACTCATGTGCCGCCGCCTCCAGTTCCATCACCCCAGAGCGCGGCAACGGGACGAACCCCGCGCTGCGCCACGATGGCAGCCACTTCGGGGCTGAGGAGAGTATTCAGGTCGCCGGGATTGGGGCCGCCCTTCTCGAAGCACGGAGCCAGGGCGGGATGGAAATAGAGCTCGGCAGTGGCCACCGACAGGCTGCGCAGGATGTGCAACACATACCTCTCGTGCATGTCGCCCGACTGAAGCAGACCGTAGACGCGGTCGGTAACAGCCAGTTGGCTGTCGGCCACCCGATGCAGACACCACCGGTTGAGGGGAGCATATACAGCGGCTGTCATAATCTTCGTCATCAGGTTGCTCTTGTCTATGGCTAGCGTCACGCCTATGTCGTCGCGAGGGATACGAATGCGCCTGGCCCCATGGTCGGCAGCCAGAGGCAAGATGATCCCCAGGACTGTGGGATGGAGGTGCATGTGCACGTGGCCATCCACGTGGGCCAGGGGGAGACCAGTGGCAGCAAATAGCTCGAACTGGGTGCGTATCTCTCTGGCGAGTTCACATTTCGCCGCCGGGCTGAAGGCATAGCGGAGGCCAGTCATCACGGGATCGCTGGGGAAGTCGCCAGCAGCGTTGACCAGGTGGGGGATCGCCGATGGCGGACTCGCGGCCCGCCCGGCAACGACAACGACGTGCAGGCCCACCGCCAGGGTGGGATGCGTCCTGGCAATGGCGATGGCCTCCTCAGCGGCCTGGCC
>DAOUCN010000135.1:0-1538 GCA_034431995.1 Chloroflexota bacterium
CGCATGGGTAGACAAAATGAGAGCCTTTCTGGCTCATGTGTCATGACGCAAGAAAGGCCTCTCGCTGGGAAGAGCTGAATTGTCGTCGGTGGTTCAGGGAGGTCCGTCTAGGCAGCGCCGCGACCGCTCACAACCGCCGGGACGGTGCGAGCCAGAATCTCAAGGTCGAGCAGCAGAGAGCGTCGGCTGACGTACTCGATGTCCATCATCACCATCTCGTCGAAGGAGACGGCGCTGCGCGCTCGCACCTGCCACAGACCGGTGAGGCCTGGTGGGACGTCGAGGCGGCGCTTGTGCCACTCCTTGTAGGCAGCCACCTCGTATGGGATGGGGGGACGAGGCCCAACCAGACTCATCTCGCCCTTGAGCACGTTCACGAGCTGTGGCAGTTCATCGAGGCTTGTCTTGCGGATGAACGCTCCCACCCGGGTGATGCGCCTATCGCCTGTCAGCTTGTAGACCGTCTGGCCATTGTGTGTCACGCCATTGCCGTTGATCAGATTGGTGACGAACTCCCGGTGGGCGGTATGATCGGCGTTGTGGTACATGGAGCGGAACTTGTAGAACGTGAACGTGCGCCGGTTCTTACCCACACGAGCCTGCCGAAAGACGATGGGGCCAGGGGTGTCCAGGCGAATGGCAATGGCCACTGCTGCCATGACGGGCGCGAGGACGAGTAGCAGGACAGAAGCGATCACGACATCGAGGAGACGCTTCAGAACAGGATAGAGGTCTAGGCTGCGGACCCCCTCTTTGGTCTGTGCCAGTGGCCGTGTCGCTGTGCTTGCAGGTAGACCCAACTCGCTCTGAACGGTGCGGACCTCCCAGTTGATCATGCGCCGTTTCCCTCTCGAGAGATAGGGCCTGTGTTCCTGCCCTCCACAACATTATACGGGCGCAATATGACAAATGCATGAAAATCGGGGCGGGAGTTGATTACAGCTTTTTAATGTGCGGACAACTCATGGCCTGGGCCGCGGGTCGGCCACGCCATGGTAGGCGGGCAGGCGATGCCGACTCACTCGTATTGCCCGAGAACAACGGGCAGGAACAGCCATGTCGGGTGGCCAGGCGGGATCGTGCTGGTCGGCGTCGGCGTGGGCGAGGCGAGACCGGAGCACGACACCTCCAACGTGAAGCGTTCGGCCCAGCCTTGCCAGCCGTCAACGACGATGTAGGTCACGCCGGGAGGCGCGTCGCTGTACGTCGCCACGTTGACGGGCGAGCTGCCATCAGCGTAGCCACCATTCACGCAGGCGGCGTTGCTGTAATGGGTCAGAATGAAGATGTCTGGATTGCCGGCGCCGTCTGGTTCGTAGGACAAGATGCGGGCGGTGATGGTTGTGACGATGTCGGTAGCCAGGCGGTAGACCATCTCTGGGCCCGTTTCGCTGCCCCCTCCGCAGTTGTAGTTCACAAAGTTGCTCGTCTTGCCGCGGGTGTCGCCCCTGACAGTTGTGTTGCAGACCAAGTCTTCGCCGATGGGTGTGTTCGTGGGTGTTGCCGTGCGCGTTGGCGTCCTTGTCACTGTGCCGCTG
>DAOUCN010000136.1:0-2617 GCA_034431995.1 Chloroflexota bacterium
ACAACCACCGACGTTCGCACCAAGGCTACCGGACGCAAGGCCGAACCCCCGGCGAGATCTTCTTCGCCCACGGAGGAAGACGTGACAAGCGACAGCGCCATCAAAGTGTCAACACCTATCCGGTATAGGACAAACTAGGCCTGGGAGCAAGGCGAGTACTTGTCTGCGCTTCGGGATGGTCTCGCGTTCCATGGATCTGGGTTGAGGCAGAGCTCTTGCATGCGCCGCCGGCGCGGTTTGCAGTGAACGAACAATCGCTCGCGATTCACGAAACAGAGGGGACTTCGCTCCGCGCTCCTGCCACTTTGTGGCATCCGGCAGATGGGTGTCCCGAGTCGCCTTACTGCTGTTTGAGGGTCCTCGCATCGAGCTGAGCCTCCAGGGCATGAGCATGCTGGCTCAACCGGTCTCCTTCCTCAATGGTTCCCGAACCGCCTGCCCGAATTCCTGGAAATCCGCCAGCTTGGCACCAGTTGCCTCGAAGACGATGCAGCCGTCGGCACGCGGGTACTCGTGCACCAGCATATCCCGGATTCCGGGCGTTTGGCGGAGTCGTCCCGTGAATGATGCGGAGAGGATGCCTCCTCGATCGAGCTTCTCAAACGAGTCGTTTTCTTCAGCGGGGAGTCCCAGGCGTAAGTCGGCTACCAACAGGCCGCAGATGCCGATCATGCTCCCGATGGCGATCTGCAGCAGCCGCTCGCAGGCGCGCCGCTTCTCCACCTTCTGCAAGTGCTCATCCAGGCCGCCCAAGGGAACTTGCTGCAGCTCCTTCAGATATCCCACGAGTTCGTCTAGCTTGGCCAGAGTGCGCTCACGGTCCAGCATCGAGCACGGCCTCCGGATAGGCGTAATGGAGATGCTCGAAATCCTCGAACGCCTGGACTGCGCGGACTGCGAGACCGTTCAGCGCATCGTCGTCCTTCGAAAGCAAGACACGCCCCTCTTTGAGTACCCGACGCCGGATCGGCAGGGGGAGGCCCTGAAACACGTGCAGGTCCAGGTCAAACTCTGGCAAGTACTCCAGGCCCTTGCTGGTGGCCGGCTCTCCGCCGTACGGCCAGAGGACGAGGCAGACGTCCACATCCGAGGCCGGCACAGCCTCTCCACGACCGGCACTCCCATAGAGCAGGACGGCCAGCACAGATTCGTCTGCTCGAGCCTTGGGGATTAATCTTTGCAGGGCGCTGGCTGTGGCCATGGCAAGCCCTATGCCCCAGGCCGGCTGGCTGCATTCCCGCCGCAGGGCTTGTACCTTAAACTATAGCACGAATCAAGCCACATTTCACTCAATCGCATCGCCGCAACTGGTTGCGCCTGAAACGACTGAGGCAGCCGCCCACTGCGCGACCCCCGATGGCGGCTGAGCGAGGGCGATCATTCCAGTCTTTCCGGGTACAATTTCTTCGACAAAGGGCCCACCGGGCTGCCATCGGAGGTCCAGGCGCCGGGGCAGCGACGAAGGGCTATGGGAGCACCCGGATAGCCGTGTCGGCATCGTGAACCTGAAAACGAGGAGACGTGGACATCGACGTGTTGACGATCGTCGTTGCGCTGATCGTCGGGATTGCCTGCCTCTTGGTTGGCCGGAGGCATCCCTTTCCTCTCCTCGCGGCGCTCGTGGTGTTGCTCCCATTCCGGGACTTCAGCCAGCGCTGGCTCAATGCCCATACCGACCTCCCGTGGCAGACCGTGAATGCGCTTGCCCGCTGGTGGTTTGTCCTGCTTCTCGTCCTCGGAATGCTGGCCGCATTCCGCCTGGCAGAGTCCTGGCGGGCGAGAGGGGGTGTCCCCAGGCCTGACGCCGTCGATGTCCTCCTGGCTCTGGTCCTGCTTGTCAGCGGCCTGGCCACTGTCCTTTCGCCCAACCTGGGCGCAGCCATCACCTCCCTGCGCGGCTATCTCCAACCACTGGTGGTGTTCGCAGTGGCTCGCGTCTTCTTGCCTTCGCGCAAGGAGCTGCGAATTCTCCTCACGCTCTGGCTTATCGCCGGTGCCATCGTGGCCGCCTTCGCTCTGGTCCAGGCATTCACCTGGGATGCCGAGGTCTATCGGGCCGAAGGCTACGTGCGCCAGGACGGCCAGCTCGTTGTGCCCGAGGTCGGCATCGGCGGCCGGACCTACCTGCGCCCGGCCTCAACGGTGAGCGGCCCTAACGAGCTCGGCCTGGACATGGTGCTGCTGTTCCTGCTCGCGCTGCACGTGGTGTCGATCGCGGGCCCACGGCTTCGGCTCCTGGCGGGTGCATCGGCCGTTCTTTTCGCTGCCTGACTGGCCGTCTCCTACTCCAGGTCCGCCTTCGTAGGGCTGCTGGCCTCGCTGGCGTGCCTGGGCGCGCTGTGGCTGGTAGGTCGGCGGCGCGGCGGTCTCCCTGTCCAGGCGTCGCCCCGAAGGTACGCCTACGCGGTGGTGCTGGCGGTGACGGTCCTGCTGGCGCTGATCACCAGCGGCTTCTTGCGCCTGATCTGGGAGACGCTCACCGCTCTCTCGCAGCAGTATCACTATGTGGACAGCGTCGAGGCGGTTCGGTTCCTGCTGACAAGTCCGGCCGGCGTCGGCATGGGCCTGGTCGAACCGAAAGGTGCGCTCGAGCTCCAGACGGTCGAGGCGGCCTTCC
>DAOUCN010000137.1:0-4035 GCA_034431995.1 Chloroflexota bacterium
CCCCCATGCTATCTTGATCCCCGAAGTGCGGGCCATAGACGAAACCATCGAAGCCCTGGCAGGCAAGGCTGGCAGCGATCGCGGCGTGGGCGGCATGGCGACCAAGATTCAGGCGGCCCGGCTAGCCATGGAGTCGGGCACGACGGTGGTGATCGCCGATGGCCGCGCCCCTGGTGTCCTGGAGCGCCTGGTGAACGGCGAAGCCCTGGGCACGCGCTTCATCCCGTCGGAGAGCAAGGTGGAGAGCCGCAAGCGCTGGATCATATCGGGCTTGGCCAGCCGCGGCGAGGTGACGGTGGATAATGGGGCAGCGGTGGCCATTCTGCGCGGCGGCAAGAGCCTGCTGCCGGCTGGCATCACAGCCGTGCATGGTCACTTCGAGCGCGGCGACACAATTGCCGTCAAGGACTCTCTTGGCAAGCGCCTGGCCTGCGGCGTGGCCAACTACAGCTCCGCTGATCTCTCTCGCATTCGCGGCTTGCACTCGGCGGAGATCGAGCCGGTCCTGGGCTATGAGTACGGCGAAGAGGCGGTGCATAGAAACAACTTGGTGCTGGTGTGAACGGTCACGGATTGCTGTTCACGGATTGCGGACACGGATAACACGGAAGCAAGACACACGGAAAACGCGACGGGCGGTTCGTGTTGCGGGGCGCATGTATGACGAGGAGGATACCAACATGCAGGCCAATCTCAATGCTACCCTGTCCCGGCTGGTTGTCCTGTCGCTGGCAGCGGTGATCGCTCTTGCTGCCTGCGGGCCTACGGCGACGCCAACGCCACTTCCGACGGCGACGCCCGTACCGCCGACCGCTACCCACACGTCTGTACCACCAACTGCTATACCGCCAGCGCCAACAGCCACACCCGTGCCGCCGACGGCCACGCCGCCACCCCCAACAGCGACGCATGTCTCTGCCACGCCGACGCCTAGGCCGCTGCCGATGCTGGTGTGGAGTCAGAGGGATCTCTTCACCTTGCCCGGAGACAGGGTGTGAATCTTCAGCGTGGCCCTGTCCCCCGATGGGACGATAGTGGCCGTGGGGATGAACGGGCCCTTCGTCGAGCTGCGGGACGTGGGCAGCGGGACGCTGGTGCAGACGTTCTCTGGCGACACGGGCTCGGCGCTGAGCGTGGATCTCTCGCCCAACGGAGAGACGCTTGTAGTGGGAAGTGCAGACGGCACCGTGCGCTTGTGGGGCGTGCGGTGAGACGGCCACGGGTCGCCGTCCACGAATGCTGCACGAATACGCGAATCTGGCGGGCGGTGCGATTCGAGTATTCGTGACTCCATTCGTGGATGGCCTCGTGGGGGGCGAATCTCGCCTGCCTGTCGGCAGACAGGTACTCGCTCCTGGCTCGCTGCCCAGCGTGAACACATCGTGTCCGGGGCGAACGCCCATCTGGCGAGGGCAGCCAAGGTTCGCCCCTACGGATGCCAATGGGAGATATTCAATGGACGAGTTGCTTTCGAAGGCAGCGGCAGCCCGTGCCGCGGCCCGGCGGCTGGCGCTGGCCACGACGGACGAGAAGAACGCGGGCTTGCATGCCGTCGCCGATGCCCTGCTGGCGCACAAGGATGCCATCCTGGCGGCGAACGCAGACGATGTGGCGGCAGCGAAGGATGCAGGGACGCCAGCGGCCATGCTCGACCGCCTGCTGCTGAATCCGGCGCGGCTGGAGGCGATGGCCCGCGATGTGCGGTCGGTGGCCGGGCTGCCTGACCCGGTGGGCGAAGTCTACGATCAAACAGTGCGCCCCAACGGCTTGCGCATCAGCAAGCGGCGCGTGCCCCTGGGCGTGGTGGGCATTGTCTACGAGGCGCGGCCCAATGTCACCAGCGACGTGGCTGCCCTCTGCCTGAAGGCGGGCAACGCTGTCGTCCTGCGCGGCGGCAGCGAGGCGCTCAGGAGCAATACGGCCATCGTGGATGCCATCGGCGCGGGCCTGAAGGCGAGCAAGCTGCCCCTGGACGCGGTGCAACTGATCACGTCCACCGAGCGTGAGGTAGTCGGGCGCATGCTCAAGCTGCGAGGCTACATTGACGTGATCGTGCCCCGCGGTGGGGCGGGACTGATTCGCTTCGTGGCCGAGAACGCCACGATCCCCGTCATCGAGACTGGCGCCGGCGTCTGCCACACCTACGTGGACAAGTCCGCCGATCCGGAGATGGCCGCCCGCGTCGTTTTCAACGCTAAAGTCCGACGTCCCACGATCTGCAACGCCCTGGATACGCTGCTGGTGCACCGCGACATTGCCCCCATCTTCCTGCCCCTGATCGCCGACCGCTGGGGGCAGGCGGGCGTGGAGATGCGCTGCGATGCAGAGTCGCTGGCCATCCTGCAAGCCCACGCTGGCGAGATCGAACACAAGCCGGCCTGGGGCCCGGCGGCCAGCGACGACTACGGCAAGGAGTTCCTGGCTCTGATTGCGCTGGTCGTGGTGGTGGGGAGCCTGGACGAAGCGCTGGAACACATCGTCCGCTACGGCTCCGGTCACTCGGAGGCCATCGTCACCGACGACGAGAGGGCGGCGCGGCGCTTCCTGCATGAGGTGGACGCTGCCGCCGTCTACTCGAACGCCAGCACCCAGTTCACCGACGGCGGCGAGTTCGGTCTGGGAGCGGAGGTGGGCATCTCGACGCAGAAGCTGCACGCTCGTGGCCCCATGGGCCTGCGCGAGCTGACCACGTACAAGTGGGTGATCGAGGGCACGGGGCAGACGAGGGCTTAGAAGGAGTTGTACATGACAACACTGCACGGTACAACCCTCGGCATCATCGGCACCGGCGTGATGGCTGAGGCGATCATCAGAGGGCTGCTGGGCAAGAAGATGATCACGGCGGGGCAGATCATCGGTAGCGAGCCGGTCGAGCGGCGGCGGCAGGAGCTGGCCGCACAGTTGGGCCTGCGCGTGACGCCGAACAACCGCGAGGCGGCCAGCGCCGGGCAGATCGTTATCCTGTCGGTCAAGCCCCAGGTGCTGCCGGGCGTGCTGCGCGAGCTGCGCGGCTCTGTGCGTCCGGATGCCCTCGTTCTCTCGATTGTGGCCGGGGCGCGCACCAGCGCCATCGCGAACGCCCTGGGCCATCCCGCCGTCGTGCGCTCCATGCCCAACACGCCCGCGCAGGTGGGCGAGGGCATGACCGTGTGGACAGCCACGCCGGAGGTCAACGAAATGCAGCGAAGCCAGGCGCGCGCCATCCTACAGGCCTTGGGCAAGGAGGTCTACGTCGAGGATGAGAAGTTCCTGGACATGGCCACCGCCGTCAGCGGCACCGGCCCGACGTATGTCTTCCTGGTGATGGAAGCCCTCATTGACGCCGCCGTGCACCTCGGCTTCTCGCGGGTGATGGCCAAGGATCTGGTGATCCAGACGGTGCTGGGGTCGGCTATCTTTGCCGAGCAGTCGGGCAAACACATGGCAGAGCTGCGGAACATGGTCACCTCGCCGGGCGGCACCAGCGCGGAGGCTCTCTATCAGTTGGAGAAGGGGAGCCTGCGCACGGTGCTGTCGAAGGCGGTGTGGGCCGCCTACCAACGCTCGGTGGCCTTGGGCGATCTATCCAGCAGCGCCATGGCCCAGGAGCCGCCACGGAAGCTGAATGACAACACACAATGAGGCAATCGGCGTACTTTTGATAGAACGCGGATAAACGCAGAAAGGCGCGGATTGACGCGGAAACGACGATGAACTTTCTGCGATGATCTGCGTACTTTGCGCTTTGGTCTGTGTTCCATGCCGGAGGAAAGCGATGGGGCTGAGGGAGATAATCGCAGCGGCGCGGGGGCTCGTTCCTGCTGACCTGGTGCTCAAGAACTGCAATTTGGTCAATGTATTCTCGGAGGAAGTCTACACTACGGACATCGCCATTCACGGGCATACTATCGTTGGCCTGGGCGAGTACCACGGCAAAGACGAGATTGACCTGACCGGCAAATACGCCTGCCCGGGCTTCATTGACGGCCACGTGCACATCGAAAGCTCCATGGTCCCCGTCCAGGAGTACGCCCGCGCCGTCGTCCCCCTGGGCAC
>DAOUCN010000138.1:0-7257 GCA_034431995.1 Chloroflexota bacterium
GTACACATTGGGGTTGAGAGACTCGATGGCCAGGGCGATCAGGAGAGAGCGCGAATCGGCACTAGCATCGTTGCCGTGGGGAAAGATGATGGCGGCGCTGGCATCCATGATTCCGGCACGTTTCAGGTCCTCGCTGGAAGCGGGATCCCCGCGCACGAAATACAGGGATGTGTCGTGAATCGGCCTGCGCTCCATGTCGGCTAACACCACGATCGGGCGCCGGTTGCGAGATTCCTTGAGCTGGTCTATGATGGCTCTGGCGGTGGGATTCCAGCCGCAGATGAGAATATGTCCTTTGTAGCCCGGTGTGCCCATGCCCTGTCCCTCCTTAAGTACGATGTCTACCACGACCGAGACGACGGAACCGATGAAGCTGCCCACGAGAGCGACGCCGAAGATCATGAGACCACTGGCGACGACACGCCCGCCCAGGGTCTTGGGCACGGCGGAGGAGCTGCCGATGCCGGTCAGGGTGGTGATGATCCACCAGGCCACGTCGCCAGGATGATCGAGCCCCGCGGCCTGTCCATGCTCAAAGAACGACACGCTCACCAGGCCGGAAAAAAAGACCACGCCAAGCAGGAAGAGCACGGCCGTCAGCGTGCTCCGGCTGAAGACGCCCTTGTACCGACCCACGTGATAGAGAATGCGCCGCAACAGCATAACGATTCCTCCATGGGCGACTGCACGTGCGTCGCCCAACGCCGATTATACCACTAATATTGTCTGATTTCAAGTATTTGCGGCTCAGAAGTTACACCCCTCCCAGAGGTTCCGGAACCTCCGGGAGGGGTGCAAACCCGTTAGGCTGCCGCCGGTGCAACGTGGTACGTTCGCCCTACTCCAGATAATCCTTCAACTTCTTCGAGCGGCTGGGGTGGCGCAGCTTGCGCAGGGCCTTGGCCTCGATCTGGCGGATGCGCTCGCGCGTGACGCCGAACTCCCGCCCTACTTCTTCCAGTGTGCGCGCCCGACCATCGTCCAAGCCGAAGCGCAGGATCAGCACCTTGCGCTCGCGGCTGGTGAGGCTGCCCAGCACGTCTTCCACCTGCTCCTTCAGGAGTTGATGCGACGCGGCGTCGGCTGGGGCCAGAGCGGCCTGATCCTCGATGAAATCGCCCAGGTGGCTGTCTTCTTCCTCGCCGATGGGGGTCTCCAGAGAGACCGGTTCTTGCGAGACCTTGATGATCTCCCGCACCTTGGCTGCCGCCCGCTCCAGTTCCGCCCTGATGTCGGGATCGTAGCCCGGGGCCGTGGGCAAGATGGTCTCTGGCGAGCTACGGATCCTGTCTTGTATCTCCCGGGGCAGCAGCCCTTCCATCTCCAGGGCGATCTCGTCGGCTGTTGGCTCGCGCCCCAAGTCCTGGAGCAGGCGACGGGAGACGCGGATCAGGCGATTGATGGTCTCAACCATGTGCACCGGGATGCGGATGGTGCGCGCCTGGTCGGCGATGGCCCGGGTGATCGCCTGGCGAATCCACCAGGTGGCATAGGTAGAGAACTTGAACCCCTTGCGGTACTCGAACTTCTCCACGGCCCGGATGAGACCGATATTCCCTTCTTGGATCAGGTCCAGGAGCGACATGCCACGCCCGATGTACTTCTTGGCCACGCTGACCACCAGGCGCAGGTTAGCCTCGGTCAGGTGGCGGCGGGCAGCGTCGGCGTCCTCGGCGGTGCGCTCCAGGCGACGCCGCAGAACCTCGCTGTAGTCGCCGATGGTGTCCCGCACCTCCTCCGGCGTGGGCAGCGCTCCCGTCTGGCGGCTCAGGCGATCAATCAGGACCAAGGCTTCGTCGGGCATCAGGCGCGCCTCCACGGAGATCTTGACCTGCTTGCGCTCCAGCTCGGCAATGTCCTTGGGGTCTTCCTTGCCGAGATCAGACCCTACCGCCCGCATGATCTCCGTATCTACCTCGAAGTTGGTGCGCATCTCGCGGATCATCTGGGCGGGCTGGCTGAAGGCGAGACCGAGATGCTGGCAGATCTTCTCGACGATCTCCCAGTCTCTGTTCAGCCTGCGGTAGATTTCCACCACGATCTCCACGGGCGTGGCCTCACGGCTCAGGCGTCGCTCCAGGTGATCGCGGATCTCCTCCAGTAGTTTGCCTTCCTCCATCTGCATGGCCAGGTGTTTCTCGCCCTCCCAGGTGAGGAGGGGCACGCGCCCGATCTCGCGCAGATACATGCGCACCGAATCGTCCACGATCTCGTGCTCGTCAATCTCGGGTGCGACCTCAACGCCTTCTTCTTCGATTTCTGCCAACTCACCGATGCCCGGTTCGGCCAATGCCAGGAGAGATTCGCTGGTGGTGGGCAGGCTCTCTTCTTCCAGCGCCTTCCCCTCGCCAGGCTCCTCTCCTTCGGTAGCGGCCCGCACCTCGATGCCCATCCCATAGAGGGCGGTGAAAACGTCGTCCACTGCTTCGATACGTTCCTCGGGCTCGGGCATGACGGCCAGGATGTCATCTTCGCTCACATAGCCTTGCTCTTTGCCCCGGGCCAGCAAGCTTTCTACATTCAACTGATTGCTCTTTTCCGAGTCCATTGCCTCGTCCATCTATGTTTCTCCTCTGCTTCGCCACAAGAGAGTACGTTCATTCAGTGCCCGGTGGATTCGTCCCACGTCGTCGCGCAGGGCGTCCACCCGGCTGGTCAGGTTCAGCAGCGCAACGGCATCGCCCTCCTCCTGTGCGCTGCGAATCAGGAAGGACAGCTCGCTCAGCTCCGCCTTCAGTCTCCGCTCCCGGCCCCTCAGGATGCTGACGACGAGAGCGTTCTCCATGTCTTCTCCGGTGGCCGAGGGCTCACGCCCTCCCATCACCACCAGGGCATCCAGACGAGGGTGCAGGACGGGATCCAGGCCCTGGCGGAAGGCCGCCAGGTCAAAGGCGTCGTGCGCTTGCATGAAAGCCTGGTACGCCAGGAAGATCGCCCGGTTCTCTGTGCTGGGAAAGTCCTCGCCGCTCAGGTTCAGTTCCTGGGTGCGCCAGTACAGGGCTGGCTCGTACAGGAGCAGGGCCAGGCAGTAATCATCAAAAGAACGGCGCGGGGCCGCGGGCCTCGGTCGCGGCTGGGCTGTGGTCAGCTCGTCCTCTCTGACTGGGGGCCGGGCTGCAGGCCGGCGCACAACCGCAAGGCGACTGGCCAGCGTCCGCTCGTCCACCTGCACCAGGGCCGCCAGCTTCTGGAGATAGTGAGTACGCACAATGTCATTGATGATCTCGCCGATGATGGGGAGCAGGCGGTCAACCGCCGCTGCCTTGTCGCGCGGGTTGCGCAGATCCAGCCGGTCGGTGACCGCCTTGAAGGAAAAGTCCACGACGGGCAGGGCCTCGTCCACCAGCCGCGCCCACTGCCCCTGATCTTCCAGGATCACCTCGTCTGGGTCCTTGCCCCTGGGCAGGGCCAGGATACGGATCTCCGTTTGCAGGACGTGCTCGAAGCGGATCAGGCCGCGCCAGGTCGGCACCGGCACAGCCTCGCGATCGAGCGCGTCGCGCGCCACCTCCAGTCCCCGTAGTGTAGCCTCGTCGCCTGCGGCATCGGCGTCGAGCGCCAGCACCAGGCACTTGCCCAGCTTCTTCAGGATAGCGATCTGCTTGGCAGTGAGCGCCGTGCCGAGAGAGGCCACCACATTAGTTATACCCGCTTGATGCGCAATCAAAACATCCATGTAGCCTTCAACGATCACAGCCTGCCCCGACCGGCGGATGCCGTCCCTCGCCCGCTCGATGCCGTAGAGGCTGCCGCTCTTGTCGAAGAGGAGCGTCTGCGGCGAGTTCAGGTACTTCGGCAGCTCGTCGCCCAGAGCACGGGCCCCAAAACCCGTGAGATTGCCCCGCTGGTCGCGGATAGGGAACATGATGCGATGACGGAAGCGGTCGTAGTGGCCGCCTCCCTCCCTTTCCACGACAAGGCCCGCCTCCTGCAAGTCCTGGGCCGTGAAACCGCGGCTGCGCATGTAGCCGTCCAGGGCGTCCCAACTGTCCAGGGCGTAGCCCAGTTGCCAGCCCTCGATGGTGGCGGGGGCAAGCCCGCGTTTTTCCAGATAGGCCCGCGCCGTCTCGGCTTGCGGCGAGCGCAGCAGCAGATTGTGGAAGTAGGCCGCGGCCGCGCCCAGCACCTCCCGCAGGTGGGCGCGGGCCTGGTCCTCGGCGGCCACCTCGGCCTGGGGGCGCAGGCTGACGCCCGCGCGCTCGGCCAGCAGGCGCAGGGCCTCCCCGAAGTCCATGTTCTCGGTACGCATGACAAAGCCAAAGATGTCGCCGCCGGCCCCGCAGCCAAAGCACTTGAAGGTGCCGCTCTCGGGGAACACATAGAACGACGCGGTCTTTTCCGTGTGGAATGGGCAGAGGGCCTTGAAGCTGCGCCCCGACTTCTTGAGCGTGACCTTCTGGCTTACCACATCCACGATGTTGATCCGTTCCTTGATCTCATCAATCACACCGGGCATGTTGCTTCTCCCACCACATACGCACGAGCAGTCGCCAAAGGCGCGAGAAACGGGTAGAACAGGCGTCCGCTGCTATTATAACACAAGGGGAGGCAGAATGGTGCGTCTGCCTTCCCCTTGTCATCGCCCCGAGACCGTGCTATGATACGGGTGCTGGGTTGCCAGCGAGGAGGACACAATGCGTACTGTGACTGTATCTGTTCCGGATGACCTTTCCGCCCAGTTGGAGCCTTACCGCGACAGCCTGGAGGAACTGCTGCGCATCGGCCTGCGTGAAGTTAGGGTGGAGCAGGCCCTAACCCTCTTCAAACAGGGACATATGTCTCTCTGGAAAGCAGCCCGTCTGGCCGGCGTGTCCTTGCGCGAGATGACGCAGTTTGCCGTCGCGCGCGGCCTGCGCCCCGTTGTGGATGAAGAGACGATCAGCGAGGAATTGGCGTGAAGGTTGTCTGTGACGCCGGCCTCCGACATCCCGTGGTCGAGCCGCAATCCCCAGCTTGTCCGTCCAAACGGCGGAAGATTGTGACGTTTGGTGTGAACTGACTTCCTGCTCGTCGCTACCCGGCATGCACGGCGCTAGAAGCGCCCGTGCTGAAAGGGCAAAGCCCCCTTGGGGCCGATCCGCGCTCGCGATGCAGCGGTGGTCAGCCCCAGGGGGCTTCGCTCTCTCAGCCCGATCGCTTTAGCGTCAGGACTCCACGGCCAGGCTGGGCTTCGCGATGTCCGATTCAGAGCACCCGTGTTACTGCCCGAGCCGTTTCATGCATACCACTGGCTCCTGCGCAAGCACCCTCCTGAGAACCGAGATGTCCGGCAGCCGCAGCACCTCACACACGCTCCTGTCTATCTCCGCCCGTACAGGATCGTTGGCCATCTCAGGGAACGGCAACAATCCCTCCCCAGACAGCCGGTCGAAAGCCGACGCCAGTGCCTCAAGCTGACCAGGGGATAGCGCAGTTACATCGAGAACCGGCATCTTCTCCAATGTGGGTTTCTTGAACTTCCCCCACGCGCCTTCCGTCTCCTCCCGGTGCACAAGCAGTACGAGTAGCCCCGGGGTCGAATTGAGCCATAATGCGAGTGTCTTCGTTCAGGACTTCCTGCCGATAGCCATCCGTCATCTCTCTTGTCCTCCCTCTCGAGGAACAGTGCAACGCACGTGGGGGGCTTTCACACCCGGAAACCTTGACGCTCTGATACCTTGACACCTTCACACCTTGACGCCTTGACGCCTTGACGCTTTGACGCTTTGACGCCCCGACGCCTTGACGCTCTGACGCCGGGCCACCCCGCCGCCCTACCCCATCATCGGTATCTTCACCCCGTGCCGCCGCGCGGCGGCCATCGCCTCCGGATAGCCCGCATCGGTGTGCCGCAGAATGGCCATGCCAGGGTCGGTAGTCAGCACGCGCTCCAATCGCCTAGCTGCGGCGGGCGTGCCGTCGGCCACGATCACCTGCCCGGCGTGAATCGAGTAGCCGATGCCCACACCGCCGCCATGATGAATGGACACCCACGTCGCCCCGCCAACGGCGTTGATCAAGGCATTGAGCAGCGGCCAGTCGGCAATGGCATCGGAGCCGTCGCGCATCTTCTCGGTCTCGCGGTTGGGCGAGGCCACCGAGCCGCCATCCAGATGATCGCGGCCGATGACGATGGACGCCTTGATCTCGCCCCGCCCCACCATCTCGTTGATCAGGAGACCGAAGCGCGCCCGTTCGCCATAGCCCAGCCAGCAGATGCGCGCCGGCAGCCCCTGGAAGGCTACTCGCTGCTGCGCCATCTTGATCCAGCGCACCAGGTGCGTATCATAGGCGAACTCACGCATGACCACCTCGTCGGTGCGGTAGATGTCCTGCGGGTCGCCGGAGAGGGCCACCCAGCGGAACGGCCCCTTGCCCTGGCAGAAGAGGGGACGAATATAGGCGGGCACGAACCCCGGGTAAGCGAAGGCATCGCGCACACCCTGGTTGAACGCCTGCTGGCGCAGATTGTTCCCATAGTCGAAGACCACCGCTCCCTGCCGGTGGAACTCCAGCATCGCCTGCACGTGCATGGCCATGCTCTCCCGGGCCAGGCGGCTGTGTTCGGCGGGATTCACCTGGCGCAGCTCTTCGGAGGCAGCCACCGACAGGCCCGCGGGCACATAGCTCAGGGGATCGTGGGCAGGCGTCTGATCGGTGACCACATCGGGCACGATGCCTCGCCGCGCCAGCTCCGGAAATACCTCGGCGGCATTGCCCAGGACGCCGATGGACAGGGCCTCGCCTCGACTCTTGGCCCTCTGCGCCATGCCCAGGGCCTCGTCCAGGTCGGTGGTCCAGGTGTCCAGGTACTTCGTGTCCAGCCGCCGCCGGATGCGCCGTTCGTCCACCTCGACCAGGAGGGCCACGCCCTCGTTCATGGTCACGGCCAAAGGCTGCGCCCCGCCCATGCCGCCCAGTCCCGCGCTAAGGACAAGTCGGCCCTTAAGGCTGGCATGGAAGTGCTTCTCCGCAGCGGCGGCAAGGGTCTCGTAGGTGCCTTGCAGAATGCCCTGCGTGCCAATGTAGATCCAGCTTCCCGCCGTCATCTGGCCGTACATGGTCAGGCCCTGGCGGTCAAGCTCATCGAACTGCTCCTGCGTGGCCCAGGCGGGCACCAGATTGGCGTTGGCGATGAGCACGCGAGGGGCGTCGGGATGCGACTTGAAGATGCCCACGGGCTTGCCCGACTGCACCAACAGCGTCTCGTCGTTCTCCAGCTCCCGCAGGCTGCGCACGATGGCGTCGAAGCAGGCTCAGTTGCGGGCGGCCTTGCCC
>DAOUCN010000139.1:0-3222 GCA_034431995.1 Chloroflexota bacterium
GAAGTAGAGCGTGCCCTGCCCCTGCTTGCTGAAGCGGATTTCGTTGCTCCCTGGCATGGGGTCATTGATCTTCGTGACCTCCCGCTCGGCCAGGGTCTGCCGCGTGACTTGCTTCTCCGTCACCTGCCGCCCGTTCACCGTGACCGTGTACCCGTACTGGAAGTCTAGCTCGCCCGTGCGGGCCAGGTACTCAGACAAGGCGATGATAGTAGCCGCCGTCTCCTGGGTCGTGCGCCAGAAGCCGCCCTTGCGGCTGTCCATCAGCCAACGCACGGCTCTCGGAATCACCGGATTGGCGGGGTCTATGCGCACGAGGGCCTGGAGCACCGCTGCGGTCGTGCGGCCATTGCTGGTCATATAGCGGTCTTGCTGAACGGTCTCCTCCCAGTGAGCATAGACCGTGGTCTGGATGGCCCGCGCTGCCAGGTCATCGGCCAGGGCCTTGGCCTCGGCGGGCGAGTTCACCAGCTTTAGGGCCTGGGCCAGGTACGCCTTCGATTCCAGCGTGAGATCGGTCTGGCGGTCGAAGAGGGAGCGGGCCAGGGAGATGTCCCCTTGGCCGTACTCCGAAAGCACGTACACGATGTACGCCTTGAGGTTGGCATCTGTCGTCTTGACCAGCGGATCTCGCAGGGACATGGCCCCACGCTTGAGGACGTTCTGGTCAACCGCAAAGCCCGCCCTTTTGGCCTCGTTCAAGCCGTAGACAACATAGGCGGTAATGCGTGGGTCGCTCTGGTCGGCCTCCCACCAGCCCCAGCCCCCGTCGTACTGCTGGAAACCGTAGATGCGGGTCAGTCCGTCCTCAACTTGTTTCGGCAGGTCTTCCCGCAGCTTCTTGTTCTCCAGGCCCAGCTTGTCCAGGGTCTGCTGCACCAGGACATCGGGCAGGAAGCGGCTCATGATCTGCTCGATGCAACCATAGGGGTAGCCGGTGAGGTAATCAAGGCTCTCGATCAAGCCCGCGGCCAGGGAGGCTGCCGTCTCGATGCGCAGGGTCGGGAACATGGCTTCCTTGGGCAGGGAGAGCGTGCGCACGGCCACATCGTTCGTCTGCCCGGCGAAGGTCTCCACCATCCGCTCGCCGAAGGGCAGGACGGGCAGGGTCATCTCCACGGCATCAGAGACTTGTCCGGCAGAAGCTCGGAACACGAACGTCGTCGCGTTCGCCTTGCCTACGGTCAGCGGCCACTCGACCTTGGCCGCTGCGCCGTTGGCGACGCGCACGCGCTTCTCGGCGCTGGCAGAGGGCGGACCGATAGTTGCCCCGTCCACGGCCAGAGAGACAGAGACATCGGCGTCTCTGCCCGTGTAGTTGTGGACGATAGCGGCCACCGTGGCTCTGTCCCCCGTCAAAAAGAAGCGCGGCAGCACCGGCCGCACAATCAGGTCCTTGCTGACCACGATGTCGCCAGTGGCTGCTCCCACCTTCGTGTCGGCGGTGATGCCCTTAGCGGCGGCGCGCCAGGTCGTCAGATTGTCGGGGAGCACAACCTTGACCTGGGCCATCCCCGTGGCATCGGTGGTGATGGTGGGATTCCAGTAGGCTGTGTCGGGGAACAGCTTGCGCGCCTGGTCGGCCGCGGCTGCCGGGGCGCCATCGCCGCCCCAGTCCTGCCGCTCGTTGATGCGCTCCAGGAGAATGGCCAGGTTGCCGCCCACCTGCACGCTCAGGTTGCGGCGGCCATAGAAGGCGTCCACGATGTCGCGGCTGCGGTCCTGGGCCAACGCCAGCAACGCCGCGTCCACCACGCCCAGGCTCAGTTCTGCGCTCACAGGCTTGCCCGCACTGTCTGTGGTCTTGATGGTGTACGTCGCTGTCTCGCGCGGGCGATAGGTCGCCTTGTCCGCCGTCACGCTCACCTTCAGGTTGTTCTCGTCGGAATCCACCCGCAGCTCGGCGTAGCCAACCTTGAGGCCGGGCGCGGCGTCGCGGGGCACGAGAACAACGGCCACATAGACGTTGGGGAAGTAGCTCTTCTCGATGGGCACCTCCAGAACCGTGCTGCTACCCACCTGCATGAGCTTGTGGCTGATGATGCGCCCGCGCTCGATGGTGACGAGGGCGGTGGCGTCCCGATAGGGCGATGGGACAAGGACGCGGGCGATCTCACCCGGCTTGTAGCGCCGCTTGTCGGCCTTGAGCTCGATGCGATCGTTGTTCTCGAAGCGCCAGTTGGCGTAGGCTCGATCGCTGACCCACACCCATGCCTGACCCAAGATGCGGTTGCCCCGCGCATCTTTCCCCTCTAGGCTCAGGCGGTAGGAGCCGCCCGTCTGCGGTGTGAAGGGCAGGATGGCGCTGCCGTTGCCGCCGGTGGTCAGGACGCCGCTCAAGATGGTGGTGGTGATCTCCTGCCACTGGCCCACCTTGCCCTTGATAGTGGTTGCAGAAGTGTACTTCCACTCCACCCGATTCAGGACATAGCGCAGGGAGATGCCGGCAGCAGTCTGGCCAGTCGTGTCCACCGTCTGTATCTTGAAGCTCGTGGCCTTGCCAACGGTGGCGATCCAGCTATCGGGCTGCGCCCCAATGTAGAACATGCCGCGGTGCACAATCACCGTGGCCTGGCCGCTCACCGGCTGGTTCGAGGAGTCCATCACCGTGGCCTCAACGATGTAGACCTGGCTGCGCTCTTCTTTGCTGATGTCGGCTGGCAGGGTCAGGCGCAGGTTGCCGTTGGCGTCCGTGGTCGCCTCGCGGCTCAGGACCTGATCGCCATAGTAGTAGTATTGGGTGGGGTATTCGCCCGTGCCCAGGCCGAAGTCGAAGTCCTCATCCTGAGACCAGGAGAACCAGTAGTCGTTGGTGTACACCGTGTAGCGCACCTTGGCATTGGGCGCGGGCGCGCCGAAGTAGTAGCTGGCATTGACCGTGGCGTTGATGGTCTCGCCATTGACATAGCTCGCCTTGTCGGTGCGCACCGTCACCGCGTACTCCGGCTTACGGTATTCCTCGACGCGGAAGCTAGCCTGGTAGCGCCAGCGCGTCTCCTCCGTCGGCTCCTTGCCCACCTCGACGCGAATCTGATAATCCCCCAGCTTGGCCTCTTGATTGATGACAAAGCTGTCGCTGATCGAGCCAAAGGCCGTGGTCTTGAGTACCTTCTTGTACAGGATTTGGTTGTGCCAGTTGGCCACTTCTACGAAGACATCGGTGCCCGCTGGCGGCTGGCTGTACTGGCCGTCCTGGTCTGTGCGCACGATGCCCTTGAAGTAGAC
>DAOUCN010000140.1:0-2561 GCA_034431995.1 Chloroflexota bacterium
AATGAGGTATGCATGGCACAGAGAAGAAATCCCCACGCCTATGCCGAGGCGCTGATCGAGGTGGCAGCAGAGCCCTGGCTGAAGGGGTTGCGCCTGGTCAACCGCCGCATTCACGAGCAGGGGATGACTCCTCTCCTGGATGATCCCGACGTGTCCTGGAGCGAGAAAAAGGAACGCTTACGGCCCATCCTGAGTGATGTTACGCCACCAGTGGCCGTCTTTGTCCACACTCTGGCGGGCGAAGGTGATGTGCATCAACTCGACGGCATCTTGAGCGAGTTTGAGTCCCTGATCACGCGCCGCAGCCGCTACCTGCTCGCCCATGTCAGGAGCGCTGTCCCTTTGACCGCGGACGAGCGTAGGCAACTTGAGCAGCAACTGGCGCGCCGCTTCGGCAGCGAGCTGCAGGCGGAATACGAGGTTGACCCGTCTCTGATCGGCGGGGTCGTGGTGCGCGTGGGCGATCAGGTGATTGACGGCAGCCTGGCTGGCAAACTGGCAACCCTGCGCGAGCAGTTATCCGGGTAGGGGCGTACAATTGTACGCCCGTACGCGGGGCGCAGAATTGTACGCCTGTACCGGGACGTGTTCCTTTGGAGGTTAGGTATGGCGATCCGCGTCGAAGACATTACCGCACACATTCGCCAACAAATCGAGCAGTTCCAGGCCCCTGTGACAGCCGTAGATGTGGGCACCGTGGTCGAGGTGGGCGATGGTATTGCTCGCATCTCCGGTCTGGCCGGGGTCATGGCCAGTGAGCTGGTTGAATTCCCTGGCGGCGTCTACGGCATGGCCCTGAACCTGGAGGAAGACTCCGTGGGGGTCATCATCCTGGGCGAGTATACGGACATCAACGAGGGCGACCTGGTCAAGGCGACAGGCCGCATCGTGGAAGTGCCCGTGGGCGATGCCCTCATCGGGCGCGTGGTGGACCCCATGGGCCGCCCCCTGGATGGCAAGGGGCCTGTCCAGACCACCCGTTTCCGTCCCATCGAGCGCATCGCTCCCCGCGTCGTCACCCGTGCCCCGGTAGACACGCCGGTACAAACTGGCATCAAAGCCATTGACTCGATGATTCCTATCGGCCGCGGCCAGCGCGAGCTCATCATCGGCGACCGCAACACCGGCAAGACAGCCATCGCCATTGATACCATCATCAACCAGAAGGCCGGAGACATGGTGTGCATCTACGTGGCGATCGGGCAGAAGATGGCCAAGATCGCGCAGGCGGTGGCCACCCTGGAGCGCTACGGGGCCATGGACCACACGATTGTGGTGGTAGCCTCAGCGTCCAGTACCGCCGCCCTCCAGTACATCGCCCCCTATGCCGGCTGCGCGATGGGCGAAGAGGTCATGGAGCAGGGCGAGGATGCCCTCATCGTGTACGATGACCTGTCCAAGCACGCCTGGGCCTACCGCCAAGTGTCGCTGCTCCTGCGCCGTCCGCCCGGACGCGAGGCCTATCCCGGCGACATCTTCTACCTGCACTCCCGCCTGCTGGAGCGGTCGGCCAAGATGAGCAAGGAGCACGGCGGCGGCTCGCTGACTGCCCTGCCTATTGTGGAGACGCAACTGGGTGACGTGTCTGCCTATATCCCTACTAACGTCATCTCCATCACCGACGGCCAGATCTATTTAGAGCCAGACCTGTTCTACGCTGGTATCCGTCCAGCGCTGAACGTTGGCATCTCGGTCTCCCGTGTAGGGGGTAATGCCCAGATACGTGCCATGCGCCAGGTGGCCGGCAAGCTCAAGCTAGACCTGGCCCAGTTCCGGGACCTGGCTGCCTTCGCCCAGTTTGGCAGCGACCTGGACAAGGCCACCCGCATGCAACTGGACCGCGGTGTGCGCCTGACTGAAGTTCTCAAGCAGCCCCAGTACATGCCCATGCCAGTGGAAAAGCAATGTGCCATTATCTATGCGGCCACCAACGGCTTTGTGGATGATGTGCCGGTGGAAAAGGTACGTGCCTGGGAGGAAGCCTTCCATCGCTTCATGGAATCCACCCATCCGGAGATCTTGAGGGATATTGCGGACAAGAAACGTATCACAGATGAGACGATGGCCGCTCTCGACCAGGCGGTTAAAGAGTTCAAGCAGATTGTCAGTGTGTAGGTCTCGTTTCTGGGGCGAAACTCCGCGAAGGGCGAACGCCTGTCTGCAGACTGGCAAGCAAGGTTGGCACCCTACGTGACGCCGGGCCTTTGGTAGGGGCCAATCTCGTATCCGCCCAATCCCCGGGGGTTTTGCACTGCAAAGAGATCTAGATGCTGGCGGGTTCGCTGTCAACACGTGGGTGCCTAAAGGAATGAGGGTATGGAAGACATGCATGCGGTGGCTGCCAACAGAGCACTGGGACGGCTGGTAGCGGTTGGTCTGATCGGGGCGCTGGTCGCTGCCTGCGGGCCAGCGCGGACACCAACGGTGACGCCCAGTCCTACCCGCGTCCGCACCGTGCGTACCGCCACCTCGACGCCGCGTCCGTCGGCTGTTGCGCCTACCCAGACGCGCCCGCCGTCCCCCGTCGCGCCCACATCCACTCCGCTTGCACAGGTCACTGC
>DAOUCN010000141.1:0-4397 GCA_034431995.1 Chloroflexota bacterium
CGGCAACGCCAACCGAAACGCCGACGGAAACGCCAACGGCAACGCCGACCGAAACGCCGACGGAGACGCCTACGGCAACGCCGACCGATACGCCGACGGCCACGCCTACCCGCCACACCTGGCTCTACCTGCCCCTCATCCTCAAGGACATGGCGCCGGGTGGGTAGGCGCTGCAGACGCCGCAAAGCGCGCAGAGAACGCAGAGCCTTGTCTTTTCCCGCCCTGCGTTCTCTATCTGTCCAGGTGCTCGTAGGAGCATTGGCCCTGAGACACCGATGCTTATCACCGGTTGTCGGTGTCAATCAGCTTTCTGACCGCAGCCACGAAAGCCTGTGCAGCCTGGATAGCCTTCTCGGCTTCCTGACGAGACACGTGTGCGATGACTCCATAGTCGCCCACATCTCGTAGCTCGAAGAGCCAGTTGAGGGCCTTGCCCAGATCAGGGGACAGTCTGCCTGTCCTGACAAGCTTCTGATGGATGGCAGCAATCACACCGCTATGCTTGCTCATCTCGTATCCTTCGACGAGCAGGACTGCCGTAGCAGCATAGAAGGCTGCGTAGTAGGCGCGTGAGGCGGCAAAATCCTAGTAGCCGCCGTCAGCCAGTTGCCGCGCAGCCTGGATGGACTGGGCAGCGCGATCAAGGTTGGCCGCAATCTCATCGCCATGCTCTTGCGTCACAACAGCACCCCTTCGCGTGCAGCATTCCGGTAGAGCAGGATACGCCCGCGCTGATAGTCCTCGAATGCCGCCGGTTTGGCCGACAGGAGGTGGTCCGACTCCAGTTGCATGGGGTACAGCAGATCAATAATCTGGCGAAGCTCCATGGAGTAGTCGAGGGGCTGGCTGAGCAAGACCAACATGTCAATGTCGCTGCCGGGAACAGACCGGCCACGCGCCGCTGATCCATACAGCACAAGCCCCTTCATCCGCTGGCCGTAGTGACGTTGCAGAACAGCCTTGCATCTCTTGAGCGTCCGTGATAGTGTCATTGCGACACCTCCTGACCCATTTCCATGTATACATGATAGACCATTTTCATCGCACGGTCAAGGTGTCGGCGCTCATCACATACAAACACGAAGACACCAGAGTATTGTTCGTGCCTCTGTGTCCTGGTGGTGGCTGCCACCAGTGTCATTTACACCCAAACGGGAACGCCTGTCCATCGTCTTGTACATGATGGGAGGGCTCGCGCCCTGCCCGATTGCCGCGCGCAAGCCATCACGTGTAATGGAGGTGGAGGAATGAGCGTACAGGCGAGAAGGACTCTGAGGATAGCCGCGGTCCCGCTGCTGGTGGTTCTGTTGGTCATTGGCCTAGTGGTCACGGGCCGGGCGGCAGCCGCCGACCCCACCGACGCCCTGCGCCTGAATGTGGGCGGGCCAGCATTCACCGACAGCCAGGGTTTCCTGTGGCTGGCCGACGACGGCATCTACTGCGGCTCCGGCGCCGTCAAATCTGTCGCCAACCCCATCGCCGGCACCGACGACGATGCCCTCTACCGGGATGCTCGTTACAGCGCGGCCATCGTCTGCACCATCCCGCTGCCCAATCACCTCTACCAGGTGGAGTTCAAATTCGCCGAGCTCTACTGGACCGTAGCGGGCCGGCGCCTCTTCGACGTGTACCTGGAGAACGCCCTGGCCATTGATAACCTGGACATCTTGGGTTCGGCCGGCGGCGCCTTTACTGCCCTCGACCTGTTCCGCTACGTCAACGTCGCCGACGGCGCGCTCACCATCCGCTTCGAGGCCCTGCCCGACAAGGACACCGCCCTCATCAATGCCCTGCGGGTGACGCCCATTGACGCCATTCCCACGGCCACGCCCACCCGCACCCATACCTCCCCCCGCACAGCCACCAGCACCATCACGCCCACGCCGACCCGCACCCGCACCTCTACCCGCACTCCGACCATCACCAATACGCGCACCATCACGCCCACGCCCACCTTCGTCAACGAGCAACGCACGACCTTCCAGCGGGAGGCCTACCCAAGCTCGAGCTACACCGGGGCCGAGGATACATACATCTACCGCCAAGAGCCGAATACGACCCACCACGGCGGATCGTACCTCTGGCTGCGCCCACGAGAGGCGCAATATGGCGACAACCACCTCGAAAAAGAGGGGCTGCTCCGGTTCGAGCTAGAGCCCTACATTCCGTCTGATGCCCTCATCGGGCCCAGCATCCTGAGCCTCTATGTCTACTCGGCCACCAACAGCAATACCGCAGACCTCAATGTCTTCGCCATGAACCAGGCCTGGATTCCGTCCCAAGCTACCTGGATGCAGGCGTATTCGGGCGTGCCGTGGGACGAACCCGGAGCCTCGGGCCCGGACGATCGGGCACAGGAGCCAGCGGCGACCATCCGCCTGCCCTCCTGCCCCATCCCCAGTCCCTGTAACGAGTGGGTGGACCTCGACGTGACCTCGCTGGTCCAGGACTGGGTAGCCGATCCCGGCTCGAACCGCGGCCTTCTTCTGAAGCTCACCAACCAGAGCGGCAGCGTCGAGTACGTGATTGACTCGTCCTACTTCTGGCTGACCACGACAACGCGTCCCAAGCTGACCATCATTTGGGCTGAGCCGACGCCCACGCCTACGCCAACCAACACGGCCACGGCTACCGCCACGGCCACCCCAACCAGCACGCCCACCTTCACGCCGACGGAAACGCCGACCTTCCCGCCCACCAAGACGCCGTCGCCCACAGAAACGCCCGAACCAACGGAGACCTCGACGCCTCTACCAACCGCTACACCAACGGACACTCTCACGCCCACGCCATCCGCCACTGGCACCAACACGGCAACGCCCACCAGAACGGCAACGAGCACCATGACCGAGACGCCGACACGCACCGGAACGCCCACAGCCACCGAGACGCCCGCGCCCACGGCTACCATGACTCAGACGCCAACACCCACCGCCACCAGTTGCGCTGACATCTACGAGCCGGACAACAGCGCCTTCCAGGCCCGCAGCATCGTCGTCAATGGCGATCCGCAACAGCACAACCACCACATGCCCCTGGACCAGGACTGGGTGAAGTTCTCCGGCATGCCCGGCTATGTCTACACCATCCGTGTCTTCGGCCTCCAGGGCGGCATTGACAACGATACGATCCTGGAGCTGTACGATCAGGATGGGCTGACGCTGCTGGCGTGGAACGATGAGGACCCGGTGAGCGGCCCTGGCTCACGCATTGACTTCCAGTTCGCATTCCCTGGCACGTACTACGCTCGCGTGCTCCAGTATCAACCGGGCGAGGTCTGGGGCTGTCAGTTCGCCTACTCGCTCCAGGTCACCCGCCAGGCGCTGACGCCCACGCCTACCGCCACGGCCACGGACACGCCCGTACCTACGGCCACGCCCACCCCGCCGCCCACGGCCACGCCAACGCCCACATCCACCCCGCAGCGGTTCGACCTCTATCTGCCCATCATCGTGAGCGGGACACAGGAATAAAGAGACTTCCGAAGTTTCCACAGACTTCGGAAGTCTGTTGCTGCACTTGGCCGGGATTGGGGGATTTGGGGATGTGTCTTCATCCCCTGATCCCCTAATCTTGGCATCTCGCCTCTACGTGTCCTGGCTGGGTGTGTAGGTGGCTGCCTGCACGATTGGCTCGCGCCGGGTTTCCGGCCGCCGTGCCCGAGCGACCAGCCAGATGAGCACCACCAGCACAAGGACCGCCAGCCCGCCCCCGCCGGCCGCGGCCAGGGGGCTGATCCCCGGGTTCGATGTCGTGCCCCCCGTAGCCAACGGCGGCGCGTAGTGTATCATCAGGGCAAAGAGGCCCAGGCGGCGCGTGCGCGCCGTCAGGGTACGCGCGGCGGCGTCGGGCAGCGTCTCCAGAGCCATCCACTGATCGGCCTCGGGCCGGTATTGCCCCAACACCAGACGGGTCGGCAGCTTCTGTGCCCAGTCCAGGTCGTCGTCCGTGTAGCGCACCGTCAGCGTCAGCGGCTGCTGCAAGAGGGTCGTGGTCGAGATAGGCTGACCGTCGGCAGCGAAGAGCGCCAGGGAGAAGACCGCGCTCCCCAGGCGGAAGCCGGGATTCAGGTCGAGGGCGCGCTCGCGCGGCTCCGGTATCAGCACCAGGTTCACCGTTTCGCTGACGGCCCCGGCGGGGATATGCACGGTCACCGAGCCATCGCGCGCCCGCACAGCCGCCTCGGCCTGGGGGAAGACGCCGATTTGGCGGGCAGAGGTGGGCATGGGCGTGTTGGTGGGCACAGGGGTTGGGGTATCGCTGGGCGTTGGGGACGGCGTGGTCGTGGGCGTCTCCGTTGGCTCTGGCGTCTCGGTGGGTGTCGGCGTGGGCGTGGGCGCGACGATGGCGCTCACGCGTATGGCAGCGATGGTGGGGTTGTCGGCGATCGGCTCGAA
>DAOUCN010000142.1:0-6799 GCA_034431995.1 Chloroflexota bacterium
GTGGAAGGGGGAGTCTGGGCGTCCGCGAATGGGGCCCACGATTTCAGGAATCGAACCCGCGTCATTCGTTCATTCGTGAGCCTTAGGCGGGATGGCTATTGCCTGGATTCAATGTATCGCCGTTAGCGGCGAAAGGAGGAGTCTATGAACGCACGTTATCCACCCCTGACCGTCAAGGTGTGGGGCGAGTTTGCCTGCTTCACCCGACCTGAGATGAAGGTAGAGCGGGTGAGCTACCCGGCACCAACTGCCTCGGCCGCCAGGGGCATCCTGGAGGCCATCTTCTGGAAGCCAGAGTTTGTGTGGTGCGTGGAGGAGGTGTGGGTGCTGAAGCCCATCCGCTACTTCTCCATCCTGCGCAATGAGGTGAACAGCCGGGCCAACCTGGCGGCGGCCAGGCGGCGGCTGGAGGGTGGCCCGCCCTATGACGCGGCGGACGATCGCACCCAGCGCCACACCCTTGCCCTGCGCGACGTGGCCTACGTCATCCAGGCCCAGGCGGAGCCGAGGCCCGGCGTGACAGACGACCCGGCCAAGTTCCGCGACCAGTTCCGCCGCCGCGTGCGGGACGGGCGATGTTTCGCCACGCCCTATCTGGGCTGCCGCGAGTTCAGCGCCGCCTTCGCCGAACCTGACGGCAGCGAGACGCCCATCCCCGTGGACGATGACCTGGGCCCCATGCTGCTTGACCTGGAGTATCTGCCCGACGGGAGCGGCCGGGGGACGCCGCGCTTCTTCCGGGCCCGCCTGGAGCATGGCGTCCTGCGCTTCCCGCCGTTGGCAGCGGGGAAGGAGGGCTAGATGTTCCTGCAACGTCTCATCGAGTACAGCAAGCGCCTAGACCTGCCGCCCACCCTGTACAGCGAGGCGCCCATCCGCTACCACATCGCCCTGGACGGCCAGGGCCGCTTGCTCAGTCGGGAGCCGATTGACACCGCTGATCGTTCCAGCAAGGCCGTGCAGCGAGGCCAGCGCCGTCTGGTGCCACGCGTGCAGCGGTCGTCTGGTATCCGGCCCCTGCTGTTGTCGGATGCCGCCGGATATACGCTCGGTCTAGTCGGCGAGGGCGCAAATCCACAACGCGTGTCTGAATGCCATGAGGCGTACCTTGCTCAAGTCAAACGCTGCGCAGAGGCGACAGGGGAACCCGCCGTGTGGGCCGTGCACCGGTTCCTCGTCAATGATCCCCTGGCCCAGCTCCGCCTGCCGCCGGACTTCGACGCAGGGGCCAGCATGACGTTTGTGGTTGGTGGAACCTTTGTCGTAGACCTGCCAGCAGTGCAGGCTTTCTGGGCTGCCGAAAATGCCCCAGACGCCAGCGGCCAGGGACCGGTGCCGATAATGCAGTGCATCGTGTGTGGCGAGACCCGTCCCGTGCTGTCCCGCTTGCAGACCAAAGTGAAAGGCGTCCCCGGCGGCCAGACCACAGGCACCTCTATCATCTCGGCCAACGCGGAAGCCTTCGAGTCCTATGGTCTGGAGGCTTCCCTGATCGCCCCCACCTGCGCAGCCTGCGGTGAGGGCTTCACTCGCGGCATCAACCACCTGCTGGCTGACCGCAGGCATCACCTCATCCTGGCTGGGGCGGCTCTAGTGTTCTGGACTCGGGAGCAACACCCCTTCTCTCTACGCGACTGGCTGGATGCCCCACAGGCAGACCAGGTGCGTGCCCTGGTAGAGGCGGCCCGTTCCGGCAAGGACATGCCCGACGTGGACCAGACGGCCTTCTACGCCGCCGTCCTCTCGGGCAGCGGCGGCCGAGCCGTTGTCCGTGATTGGATAGACACCACGGTTGCGGATGCCAAGCGCCATCTGGCAGATTGGTTCCAGCGACAGCGCATGGTCAGTGCCTACGGCGAGGAACCGAGGCCGCTCGGCATCTACGCCCTGGCCGCCGCCACCGTGCGCGACGTGGCCAAGGACCTGGCCACTCCTGTCCCCCGTGCTCTCTGGCGCTCTGCTTTGACGGGAGCGCCCCTGCCCTCCTGGCTTCTATGGCAGGCGCTAGGGCGCAATCGCGCCGAGCAGGGTAGACAGCCTGTTACGTTTCAGCGTGCGGCTCTCATCAAGCTGGTGCTGTGCAGTCAGGAGAGCGACACCATCATCAGACGTAGAATGGAGGATGCCATGACACAGCTCGACTTCAACAACCCGAACCCAGCCTATCTGTGTGGGCGCTTGCTGGCCGTGCTGGAAGAGGCGCAGATGGCGGCCATACCGGGGGCCAAGTCCAGTATCGTGGACCGCTTCTATGGCACCGCGTCCTCGGCCCCGGCCTCGGTCTTCGGCCGACTCCTGCGCGGCGTCCAGCCCCACCTGGCCAAGCTGCAACGCGACAAGCCAGGCGTCTATCGTGCGCTGCAAACCCGCCTAGAGGATGTTCAGTCTGGGCTTTCCGGCTTCCCCCGCATCCTGACCCTGGAGGAACAGGGCCTTTTCGCTCTTGGCTATTACCACCAACGCGCCCACGACCGGGCACAGGCGCGCGAGGCGGCCGCCCGCAAGCGGGCCGGCGCCCCCGCGGAGACCGAAATCGAGATCACAGAGGAGGAGACACAAAATGACTAGCCCCATCTACACCGACGTGACCAAGCGCCACGATGCCGTCCTGCTCTTCGACGTGAGCGACGGCAACCCCAACGGCGACCCCGATGCCGGCAACCTGCCCCGCGTCGACCCCGAGACCATGCACGGCCTGGTGACGGATGTCTGCCTGAAGCGCAAGATCCGCGACTGGGTGCTGGTGGCCAAAGGCGACGTGGACCGCTTCAAGATCTATGTGCAGAGCGGCGGTGATGCTCTCAATGCCATCCACAGGCGCGCCTACGACGCTCTGGGACTAACCTCTACCGGCGCCAAGCAGGCCCGTGATGACGTAACCAAGGCCCGCGAGTGGATGTGCGCCAACTTCTTCGACATCCGCATGTTCGGCGCCGTGATGACCACAGGCGTCAACTGCGGCCAGGTGCGCGGGCCCATCCAGTTCACCTTCGCCCGCTCCCTGGACCCCATCGTGCCGCTGGATGTGTCCATCACGCGCGTCGCGGTGACCCGAGAGGAAGACGCCCTGGTGGTGGTCGCCGAGGGCGAGACAGAGGCCCGGGCAGGCAAGCAGACGGAGATGGGCCGCAAGGCTCTCGTGCCCTATGGCCTGTACCGCGCCCACGGCTTCTTCAACCCCCACTTCGCCAAAAGCACCGGTGCCACCGCCGACGACCTGGCCCTGGTCTGGCAGGCTCTCCAATCCATGTGGGACCTGGACCGCTCGGCCTCGCGCGGCATGATGGCCTGCCGCGGCCTCTACGTCTTCAGCCATGCCAGCCCCCTGGGCAACGCCCCCGCCCACCAGTTGTTCGAGCGCATACGGGTAACGCCCAAGGCAGGCGTCGCCGCACCCCGTTCCTTCGCCGACTACCAGGTCGAGGTGCATGAGGCTGCTCTGCCCGAGGGCGTTTCATTGACGCGGTTGGTTGGCTGACAAGGCCAGGAGCTTCCAGCTCCTGGCTACAGACACAAAGCCCCATGTGGGGCTCCGAGCCAGCCCGTGAGGGCTTCGTCTCCGTAGCCCGACGGCTTCAGCCTCGGGCGGGCTATCGCGGGCGGCAGCAGCCCACGAAGGGATCGGTATGGAGAAAGATAGCGTCACGAACTCCCTGGAGATCGCGGCGATGCACGAGCAGCCAGCGGCCGCTTGGGACGAGGGCGACGAGGGCATCCTTGTGCCCGTCAGCGCCGTCGAGCACTACTCGTACTGCCCGCGCCAGTGCGCCCTCATCTACATCGAGCAGACCTTCGAGGAGAACGTCTTCACCATCCGCTCGCGGGAGGTGCACGAGCGGGTGGATGAGGGAGAGGACTCGGCGGAGGAGGGCGTGCGTACTGTGCGGGGCATGCCCCTCTGGTCAAAGAAGTTGGGACTGACGGGCAAGGCCGATGCTGTGGAGCTGCGCCCCGAGGGGCCGTATCCTGTGGAGTACAAGCCTGGACGGCGGCACGGCATCCACGCCGATCTCCAGCTCTGTGCCCAGGCCCTCTGCCTGGAGGAGATGATGGGCGTGCCCGTGCCGCGCGGGGCCATCTACTACTTCGCCACCCGCAGCCGGCACGAGGTGCTGCTCAATGAGAACCTGAGGGGGCGAACGCGGCAGGTGATCACCCAGGTGCATGCTCTCCTGCGCTCCCAGGCCATGCCTCCGCCCGTCAACGACGGCCGCTGCCCAACCTGCTCCTTGATCGAGGTCTGCATGCCGGCCGTGCTGGCCGAGCCGGCCCGCCTGCGCGGCCTGCAAAGCACCCTCTTCTGCATCTATGAGCGCGAGGAAGACGCGGCGGGCGAACAACCGTAGTGTCCGCCTAGTCGCCTGTCAGCCTTTGTCCGTCAGTGTCTCGCAAGCGCGGCCGCAGGGTGCACGGTGCTTGGCCCCTCACCCTGCCCCTCTCCCCGCTGGGGCGAGGGAGGAAGCGGCGCCCTCTACCTGCCAGGGAGAGGGGTGGGGTGAGGGTGGATGCTTCATCATCCGAAGGCCCATCCTAATGAATGGCTATTGACGGAGCACTACACCGCGGGTTTCCGGTATCGGGGATCGACTTTCGGGTCACGCAACGCGGAACACGTATCACGTGTCGGGCATCCCGCATCAGAGGTACGCGCCATGCATGAACTGTTGAATGTGCTCTACGTCCAGGCGCAGGGGGCCGTGTTGCATCTGGAGAGCGACACGGTGCGCGTGGTGGTCGAGAAAGAGACCAAGCTGCGGGTCCCCCTCCTGCGTCTGGGAGGCATCGTCGTCTTCGGCCAGGTGACCGTCACGCCGTTCCTGGTGCACCGCTGCGCCATGGATGGCCGCAGCCTGGTCTGGCTGGACCGCAATGGCCACTTCCGGGCACGCGTCGAGGGCCCAACGCGAGGCAACGTCCTGCTGCGGCGGGCCCAACATCTGGCCCTGGATGACGCAGCACGAACCCTTAACCTTGCCCGCCAGTTCGTGGCTGCCAAGATCCAGAACAGCCGACAGGTCGTGATGCGGGCGGCCCGGGAGATCGCCGATCCGCCAGGGGCCCGCGCCCTGAGCGCGGTGGCCAATCATCTGGCCCTGATCCTGGCCCGCCTGCCCTCCATCCAGGACCTGAACGAGCTGCGAGGCGCCGAGGGCGAGGCCGCCCGCGCCTACTTCGAGGTGTTCGGCCACATGGTGCGTGGCGACAGCGAGAGCTTCGCCATAGATGGCCGCACTCGCCGCCCACCGCGTGATCCCACCAACTGCATCCTATCCTTCTTGTATGCACTGGTGCGCTCGGAGTGCGCCTCGGCCCTGGAGGGCGTGGGGCTGGATCCCCAGGTGGGCTATCTCCATGCCCTGCGCCCGGGACGCCCGGCCCTGGCGCTAGACCTGATGGAGGAGTTCCGTCCGGTGTTGGCCGATCGCCTGGCCCTCACCCTGGTCAACCGCCAGCAGGTGAAGGAAAGCGACTTCGAGACCATGCCCGATGGCGCCGTGCGCATGACCGACGACGGACGGCGCACGGTCATCACGGCCTACCAGAAGCGGAAGGAAGACGAGGTGCAGCATCGGGTGCTGAAGCAGGGCGTACCGCTGGGCCTGGTGCCCCATGTCCAGGCCCGGCTGCTGGCCCGCCATCTGCGGGGGGAGCTGGAGACCTACCCACCGTTCCTCTACCGCTAGGGACGACGGACTTGTCCATGTCCTGATAGTGCGCAACCAGGCATGAAAATGCGCCAACACGAGAACCGTGGCGTTTTGGCGTCTTGGCGGTTCGTTTTCGCCATAGCAGTGAGGACGAAGGACGAGCGTATGGAGATCCTGGTGACGTATGACGTGACGACGGAGACAGCGGCAGGCAGACGGCGGCTGCGCCGGGTGGCCAAGGTCTGCCAGGGCTTCGGGCAGCGGGTGCAGAAGTCGGTGTTTGAGTGTACGGTCAGCCCGCTGCAACTGGAGCGGCTGAAGCAGAAGCTGCGCAAGGCCATGGACGAAAAAGAGGACAGCCTGCGCATCTACTATCTGCCGGAGCCACGCGAGAAGCGCGTGGAGGCGCTGGGGCGCGCCCTGGCGCACGACATACACGAGCCGCTGGTTCTGTAACGGTGCGCGGACCCTCGGCGGTGGGAAAAAGCGGGGGGATCCGTGCAGAATTGGGCTGCGCAAAGGGCCAAACAGGGCTGTGCGGGGAGCGAAAGGAGGTGGAAACAGGCGTTACGGGGCGCCAGTAACGCCAAAGAAGCCTCTGGGGTGCCCTTGAGGGGTGTGCAGAGAGCGAAAAGCGGCGAAAAAGGCCGCCCTAGGGGGCACGGGCGCCGTCGCACCCGGCTTTCGGGCCGGGTGGGGATTGAAACTCGCCCGCGCGTCTGCCGTGTCTGGGGCCGTCGCTGGTCGCACCCGGCTTTCGGGCCGGGTGGGGATTGAAACCCTTGCGCGTCTGCTCGATGATCCACACGGCCAGGGTCGCACCCGGCTTTCGGGCCGGGTGGGGATTGAAACCCGTGGGTGGCCGTGAAGTCGGGACACTCGCAACTGGAGTCGCACCCGGCTTTCGGGCCGGGTGGGGATTGAAACTTGACATGGTGCGTGACCTTCACGTCAAGCGCCAAAGTCGCACCCGGCTTTCGGGCCGGGTGGGGATTGAAACACCGCCACGGCCGCCCAGATCGGGCAAAGAGGACTGGAGTCGCACCCGGCTTTCGGGCCGGGTGGGGATTGAAACAGATCCGCGGCTATGGCAGACAGCGTCTCGACGTACGTCGCACCCGGCTTTCGGGCCGGGTGGGGATTGAAACGCA
>DAOUCN010000143.1:0-3007 GCA_034431995.1 Chloroflexota bacterium
TCAGCCACAGCCAGCCGCCCGCGAGGCAGCGCCGCCAAGCCCCGCGGCCTGATCAGCCGCGGGTCCTTCCACACGCCCGTCCCACCCCCTGCCTCCACCGCATTCCCCAACAAATCCATGATCTTGATCTGCCCGCTCATCTCCTGGCTCACCAGCAGGCGCACCCGATCGCTATTGCCCACCCGGGCCATGCCGCTCACCCACACCTCGTCAAGAGCGGCCAGGGCCGGGGCGGTGCCATCCACGCCCGTCCCAACGTGCAGCGCGTCCAGCGTCCCCGTGATCGGGCGCCGCAATGATACCACATCGGCCAGTTCGCCGTCTACGTACAGTTCCAGCCAGTGGGGCAGCCAGGCCACGCCGATATGGTGCCACTCGCCTATCTGCCACCTGACGATCTCACCCCATACGCTCGCCTGGTGATAGCCGTCGAAGTTCGTGATGTAGGCATACACGTATCCTTCCGCCGCTCCCACTTGAAAGAGATACGTGACCCCGTCGCCTGCGCTGAAGAATACGCGATCTGGCCGCATCGTCCCATCCCACTGCGGCTGCACCCAGAAGCCCAGCCCACCCTCCTCCTGAACGAAATGACCCGCGCCCGTGTAGACAAGCACCGAGCCGGCCCCCATCTCTACTGCCTGGCCGTAGACTCCTGTGGTGAAGGTCACGTTGTGGGCGGCAATGGGCTGAGCGCCGCTAGCCGTGAGATCACCGTCGAAATGGGCCAACAGCATCGTTTCGTCGTCTTGCTGGGGACGAAGCGTGACGGTGAACTCCTCCCCCGCCAGCAATATCCCCGACCCGCCCGCTATGCGCGGCGCTTCCCGTTCCGCACGTCCAATGTAACCGATGCGCCTCAGCTTGCTGCTGAGCGTGGTCGCCGCGCCGTCCTGGACCACGGCGATGTGCCCCGCCGCTATGCGGCTCATGGCGCGCCCGCCGACGAAGGCCCAATGGGGGCTGATGCGATTGCCGATCACCCGCCCATCGGGCAACAGGCCGACCAGGTTGCCGCCGTGCCCGTCCAGTACCAGCCAGTTCTCCAGGCCGGAATGGTACACAGCATCGTTGGGCTGCACCCAATAGAAGGCACGGAAAACGGGGCCGAAGCCGCTCTCCCGCCCCTGAGCGTCCACAACCGTCACCGCGAAGCGGGTGCTGCGGGAGAGGGCAACAGTGAAGGCGGTTTCTGTCAGGATGCTGCCTGTCGTCGCCTTGGTGCGCGATGCTTCTGTGCTACCATCTACCCTCACCCCTCCCTCTCCCTGGGAGGGAGAGGGAGTCTGCGTTCCGCTCTCCACCGGGGAGAGGCCAGGTGAGGGGCGATCTGATGCGTGTACAGCGTTAGGTGTGAAAACCCACCCCACATCCATAGGGCGGCTTTCCATAGTTGCCGATGCAACAGCGGGGACCCCCATCAGGCCGACCTGACGCCACCGATCATACGGCTCTTCCGAGGCATACACTCGATATCCTGCCGCCCCTTGCTGTGCCCCCCAGTGAAGATCAACCACGCCCCCCTGGACGCGCCCGGTCGTCGTTGGTGGCGCTGGCGGCGCGTCCGGCGCAGGCAGGTGCGTGTCCAGCGTAATGGCATAGGTCTGCGTGAACCCCGCCCAGTAGGCCAGGTTAAAGTCCATGATGGTGGTCCAGGTGTAGTCCTCGTGGCCGCCCCTGCTCAGGCGCAGCATGAACACGGCGTTCCTGCCCACCACGTCAATCTGTCCAAAGGGATTCGGGCGCAGGGTGTGACCCGTGGCAGTTGTGATCTCCATGTTGACCGGCCGGTTAGGCAGCACGAACACGCCGCCGGCATCGCTGGTGCCGGTGATCACAGGCAGAGACGGCAGGCCGTTCCAGAAGACCTGGAAGACCTCGACCTGTGCCCCAGCCAGCGGTGCGCCGGCGTTGTCGCGCAGCACCAGGACGTTCGTCAACGGCACGTCGAACATGAACTCGCCATAGTAGCCGCGCCGGTGGCCATAGTTGCGGTTGATGGCCGCGGCCGTATAGCTGGAGTAGTACGTGCCGTCGTTGTATGGCCACGTATCGCCGCCGCCCATCAGGTCGCCGTTGCGCCACAGGTGCGCCGAAAGCAAGGGCAGACCGTCCTTGCCTAGCAACAGATTGCTCTCCGCCGCGACATTGACCTGATACAGGTCAATGAAGCCGAGTTGGTGCGTCAGCTCGTGAATCAGTCCCCAATCTATTCCCGTGGCCATGGCCGCCGCGTAGTCCTCGGCCCCCTGCTGGCTCTCGTCCTCTGGGGTGTCCGGATCGTCTGGCCCGACGGCGAACTGCCAGCCGCCGTCGTAGTTTGGCAGTAACTGGTAGACATCCGTCAGCACACGGATAGAGTTGATCCGCACCCGATCCAGGATGCCTTGGGGGGCTTCTGGATACACCGCCTGGGCGAAGCGCAGGTTCATCTGGGCGATCTGCCCTTGCAGCCAGTCCTCGAAGGCGTAGGACCCACGCAGATTGGGACGGCGGGAGAAGGCGTCGTAGATGTAGGGGTGCACCCGGATATCGAGATACAGGGCATCCGTCGCTTCTTCCAGAGTGTTATTCCACTCGCTGACCTCCGCAATCGCGTTGGCGGGATCGGCATCCAAGGCAACCCAGTGGCGCTTCTGGTCCCACGCCCAGCCCAGGGTCACGGTGATCCACTCGCCAGGCGTCAGGCCCGCGATCGTGCCGGAGAGCACGTCGCCGCCGTCCACGCGCCAACGGTACGTGAAAGGTCCTGTCGCCTGAGGCCCCCGATTGGCGAGATGCGCCGTGAACGTGACCGACTCGCCCGCATCGGGCCAGTGCCTGTCGTTCTCGCTGCCAGGGCACAGGGTGGGCGTCCAGCCGTCCACGTACTCAACGCAGTAGGCGGGATAGAGGGGCTCGCGGCTGAGATAGGCGACCTGGATGTCGGGCAGGTTGGGGATGGGCGGCGGGGTGGGGGTAGGGCTTAGACCCTCCCGGAGGTTGCGAACCTCCGGGAGGGTAACCC
>DAOUCN010000144.1:0-2404 GCA_034431995.1 Chloroflexota bacterium
GTCGGGCATCGTGCCCGCCGCCCCCGTTCGCTCCGCCCGTAGGTCGGGCATCGTGCCCGACGCCACCGTTCGCTCTGCCCGTAGGTCGGGCATCGTGCCCGCCGGCCCCGTTCGCTCCGCCCGTAGGTCGGGCATCGTGCCCGACGCCACCGTTCGCTCTGCCCGTAGGTCGGGCATCGTGCCCGACACCTTGATCCTATTCGAGTTCCATCCTACGAGCATCATCCGCAAGCTCAGAACCCCAGTCAGCCGGATAGTACCCGAGCCTCGTCCAATGATCAAGCGTCGAATGCGGCCATGCCGTAGGCGCTGAAACATGCCCGTGCTTCACGGGGTTGTAGTGGATGTAGTCCATGTGCCGGGCCAGGTCAGCTTCGTCTCTGATCACATGATCCCAGAACCGACTCTGCCATAGGACGCATTGGTCACGAATCCCCTGAGCCACCTTGTAGTTTCTCGTATAGTTCCATTTGATGGACTTCATCACAATGGAGAAGTTGGTCGTGGGTTCGGTCTGCATCAGCCAATGCAGGTGGTCTGGCAGGATGACGTACGCCAGAAGATGGAAGCCATGAACCTTCTGCACGGCGCGCATGGTGTCGAACAGCAGCAGCACGTTGGCTTCATCCGCGAAGAGGGGACGCCGGTCTCGCAGCACGGCAGTGATGAAGACGATCGCGTCTGGCAGATAGTATCTCCTGAAGTTCGGCATCGGTGTACAGCGCCTCCTGCGTGGCGGGCAGCATGCCCGCCCTACATGCTCTCCTCCCACTGGCGGCGGGCAACATGCCCGCCCTACATGCTCTCCTCCCACCGGCGGCGGGCAGCATGCCCGCCCTGCTACCGTCGTGTCAGGTACACCCCGATGAGCACAACCGCCGCCCCCATAACCTGCAGGCCATTCATCTGTTCACCCAAGATGAGAACCGCGGTGAGCACGGCCACCACCGGCGTCAGGTTCGTGTAGATCGCTGTTCGCGGCCCACCCAGGGCCTTCACCCCCACATAGAAGATGACGTAGCCCAAGGCAATGGACAAAACCGCCGAGAAGGCCAGCCCTCCCCAGCCGAGGGCCGTCACCCGGCCCCAGTCCTGCCTGGCCAGCTCCGGCAAGGCAACCACAAGCAGTGGGCCTGCACCTGCCGTGATGGCCATGGTGGCAATCTTGAACGGGGAATAGCGACGAAAGAGGGGTTGGGCAGAAACCGTGTACACTGCCCATGTCGCCGCAGAGCCAAGAGCCATCAGGTCGCCAGGCAGGGTCGTCATATAGAAATGCAATCCATTGGGCTTGCCGCCGATGACAAGAACCAGCCCCCCAAACGCGAGGGCCACCCCCAGCCACGTGCTCCCCCTGGCGCGCTCCATGCCGAGAAGTATGCTCAGCGCCACCACCATGCTCGGCGAGGTGGCGATGGCAAGGGATACATTGGTGGCAGTGCTGAGGTTCAGGCCAATGATGAACAGGACCTGGTAGGCGCTGACGCCCACCAGCCCCAAGAAGGCAATGCGGGGGATGTCGGAGCGCTCGAGCCGCCAGTCCTCGTGCACAAGCCGTAGTGACAGGAGCAGGAGAAGGGACGCGATCAAGAAGCGCAAGCCATTGAAGGTCAATGGCAGCATCTCGGCCAAGCTCTGCTTGACGATCACGTAGTTCACGCCCCAAATGACCATCAAGATCAGGACGAGACCATCTACGACGCCGAAGCCGCGGACTGGGTGTGTGGTGTGTTGTTGTGCCATCGTTGTCAAGGCGTCAGGGCATCAAGGTGTCAAGGCGTCAAGGCGTCAGAGCGTCAAGGCGTCAGAGCGTCAAGGCGTCAGAGCGTCCAGGAGTCAAGGTATCCGGTATCCTGCATCCTGTATCCTGTATCCTGCATCTGGCATCCTATAGGCTGCATCCCGCATCCGGTATCCCGTATCCTGTATCCCGTATCCGGAATCTGACTACTACCGACTACTGATCTGCACAACCGCGCTCCCGCTCCGCCCCCACGTCTCCGGCACGTACATGGGATAGACCTCGGTGGGCAGGGTGCGGAAAGTGCCGGGCGTCGTTGCCCGCAGCGTGTACGTGTACGTGTGTGCGCCCTTCCACAAGTAGTATGCGAAGAAGGCGGTCTTCTCGTCGCGGTACTCCGGGTGCATCCAGTATGACGTGGCCCGCCCGTCCCTGATGGACGACGTGCGCAGGGTCTGGTTCACGGCCTCCATACCTGCCGGCAAGGGGTCTTCGATGACCACGTACCACAGCTCGCTGGGCACAGTCACCGTCAGCACCACCTTCACGGCGTCGCCGACTTTGATTCTCGTGAGCGGCTGGTTCGTTTCTGGGTGTACGTAGGTGCGCGTGACTGTCGGCCCATCGGCTGAGCGGCCCGCAGCGATGGCATCGCGTTCCAGG
>DAOUCN010000145.1:0-15814 GCA_034431995.1 Chloroflexota bacterium
TTGCCCGGCTTCATGCGCACCCGCCAGAAGCCGATCTCGCCCTCCGCCGCCAGCACCCGCTTCACCAGGTCGAACTCGCCCACCGACACGCCTGCGCTGGTGAGCAGAAAGTCCGCCTCGGCGTCGAGGGCCGCATGGATCTTGCTGGTGATATCGTCCAAGCGGTCGCGGGCGATGCCCAAGATGAGCGGTATCCCGCCCGCCCGTTTCACGGCAGCCGCCACCGTATAGTTGTTTGAGTTGTAGATCTGCCCCGGCGCCAGCGGCTGGCCCGGCTCGGCCAGCTCGTCGCCGGTAGCCAGGATGGCCACCCGTGGTCGCCTGATGACACGCACCTCGGTCAGCCCCAGCGACGCCAGAACACCAATCTCCGCCGGCCTCAGCACCGTCCCCGTGGCCAGGACCACCTCTCCCTGACGTACATCTTCCCCCGCTCGCCGCACATTGGCGCCCGGCTGGACTTCGCTATACACCTGCACGACCTCACGAGGTGCGCCCTCTGGGGCGGTCGCTTCGTCGGTCTCCTCGAAGGGCACCACTGCATCAGCGCCGGCGGGTATGCGTGCGCCCGTCATGATGCGGATCGCCGTGCCCGGCGTGACACGCCTCGCGGTCGTGTGCCCTGCAGCCAGGTCAAAAACGACGCGTAGCGTGCGGGGCCGCTCCGGGCTGGCGCCGGCGGTATCGGCTGCCATCACGGCATAGCCGTCCATAGCCGTGTTGTCGTGGGGCGGAACCGTCAGCGGGGACTCAACATCGCCAGCCAGCACCCGGTCCAGGGCGTCGAGAATGGGCACCGACTCAGGCTCCAAGGGGTGAAAGTAGCTCAGAACGCGCTCCTGAGCCTCTTCCACGCTGATCATGGGATAGGTGTCTATGTCCTTCATCGCCAATCCTTCCTCAAACAGATTGACTCGATTATACAACCCCGCCGTTTTGGCAGTCAACAGGGCCTTGCTTCACATCCGTGCAGAAAAGGCCCGACAGTTGCCAGCGAAGAGTTTGGTGCATCGCAGAGGCCCAGAGAACGCAGAGTTCATGTCTATTCTTCGTCTCCGGCCTCTGGGTCTCCGCGGTGAATCGGCCCGCCCCAGAGTCATGCACGGATCCCGACCAGAGCCTATTGACAGCACGAGCCGGGGGCAATACAATGGGCCACGACATTGCCACCCCGCGTTCGCCAAGGAGAAACAGATGCATGTGCTTGTTTCAGTGGACATGGAAGGCATCTCCGGCGTCGTATCGGGCGACGCCCTCACGTCCAATCACAAGGACTACGACCGCTTCCGTCGCTTGATGACGGCGGAGACCAACGCGGCCATCGAAGGCGCGCTGGACGCCGGCGCCGAGCGCATCATTGTCGCCGACAGCCATGGCGACATGACCAACATCCTGATCGAGGAACTGCACCCGGCAGCGCAACTCGTCTCTGGTGCACCCAGGCCCTTCAGCATGATGCAGGGCATCGGCCCAGACGTGAACGCGGTGTTCATGGTCGGCTACCACAGTATGTCCGGCACGCCCCAGGCGATCCTGGAGCATACCTACAGCGGGCGTGTAGTGTACGACCTGCGCCTCAACGGTCAGGCCGTGGGCGAGATGGGCCTCAACGCTGCTCTGGCCGGCGGCTTCGGCGTACCCGTCACCCTGGTGACCGGCGACCGGGCGACCACAGAACAGGCGCGCTCGCTCCTGGGCGAGATCGAGACCGTGGCCGTCAAAGAGGCCCTGTCCCGCACGTCGGCCCAGTGCCTGGCCCCAACGGTTGCCCAGCAGCGCATACGCCAGGCAGCACAGCGAGCCGCCCGTCTCGCCGCGAAGCCTTTTATCATTCCGCCCCCGATCACGGTGACAGTGCTCTTCCCTCGCGCCAGCTACGCCGACCTGGCCAGCATGCTGCCGGGAAGCCGTCGGCCCGAAGCACGGACTGTAGAATGGGTAGCAGAGGACATGACGACGGCCTATCGAGCCTTTCGCGTCATGGTCGCCCTCGCCTCCGGCGGGTAGGGACGCCTTGTGGCGCGAGGCCTCGGACAGACGCAGGAGGGATTGCACCGCGCGGACTCCCGGCTTCGTGGGGACGAGTGGCGTGCTCACCGGCCCCAAGCACTCTCAGGTGGAGGAAATGTGATGCCAGCAGGCAAGGTCGTTAGGATTGCTGATGTAGAGGGCTGGATGACAGACCCGCCCTATGATCGCGAGCTCAAAGTCCTCCTGTCTCCCCAACTCCACGCCATACGCAGCGTAGCCATTGGGCTGATGAGCCTCGCTCCCGGCAAGACCAGCGGCCTCCACAGCCACGAGACCGCCGAAGAGGTATGGTACATCATCTCTGGGCGCGGCAAGGCGCGCATAGGCGACGACACCTACGAGGTAGAGCCGGACATGGTTGTCTTCGGTCCACCCGGAATCCCACACGGTTATGTCAACGACGGCACGGAGACGCTGCGGGCGCTGTTCATCCTTAGCCCGGCCGGGGATGAACGGCGCATACTCGAAGCCCTGGCTAGGCAGCACGCTGCTGCGGGCTGACGGGAAATGCCTATGAAACTCAGTTGTCTGCCCGTTTCCTTCTTTGCCCAGATCATCGGTGGCACCATGACCGTCGGCCAGTGGGCGGAGATGGGGGCGCGCGTCGGTCTCGACGGTATTGACATCAGTATTCTCTTCTTGCAGAAGCGGACGACTTCGTATCTTCAGGCGATGCGGCGTTCCATCGAAGACAGCGGGCTACACCTGGTCATGGTGACTACCTATCCCGACTTCACCCATCCCGACCCTGCAGAGCGGCTGCGCCAGGCCGTCGCCCTTCGCCAGAACGTTGACGTAGCTGCGGCTCTGGGAGCTTCCTATGTGCGGGTGACGGCGGGGCAGGGCTATCCTGAGGTGAGCTTCGCCGATGGCCTCGCCTGGGCCAGCGAGGGGCTGATAGGGGCAGTAGAAGAAACGAGGGGGTCTGGAGTCACCCTCGTCTTTGAGAACCACGCCCGACCCGGCATCTGGACATACCCCGACTTCTCCTTCCCGACCAAGCATTTCCTGGCCATCGCAGAGGCGACAGCCAAGGTCGGCTTGGGCATCAACTGGGATACCGCCAACACCCTCGCCTACGGCGATGACCCACTGCCTGTGCTCAGGCAGGTAATCCAGCGTGTGAAGACAGTCCACGCTGCGGACACCGGTGAGAGGGGCCAATTGCGCCACGTTCTTCTGGGTACGGGACTGGTGCCTTTTCGTGACACCTTTGCCGAATTGCAGCAGGCAGGCTTCGATGGCTGGATCTGCATGGAGGAAGGGAGCAATCAGGGCGAGCGCGGCGTGAGAGCCGCGGCCGCGTTCGTCCGCCACACCTGGCATGATGCACTTGCAGAGCGCAGCCTGCAGGTCAACGTGAGGTGAGACGTGGCACATGCAGAGCAGACGGTTGAGGTCGCTCACGCCCAGCAAGCGGCAGCCACGCAGGACGCCGCACAGCCGACGGCTGCCGAAGAGCAGCCATGGGAAGAGTGTCTTGATGACGTAACGCTGCCGCCCGGAGGTGGCGGGCGGAGGATGCTCTCTGAGCGCGGTATCGTCGAGGCCGGCCGTATGCCGGTTCCCGAGTACCTGGGCCAGAAGGGGCGCGACCTGCGCATTGACCTCCTGCGCGGCTACTTCGTGGTGGCCATGATCGTTGATCACGTGCGCGGTCAGTCGCCTCTCTACTTGTTGACGGGAGGCAACCGCTTCTACGCCTCTGCTGCCGAGGGATTCATCCTTACGTCTGGTCTCGTCACCGGCCTCGTCTACCGTCGTCTCATTGACCGGGGCGATCTGGGAACCTCCCTGCACAAGCTCTTGAGCCGGGCGGCAAGCCTCTACCTGCTCACCATCGGGCTGACTCTCCTGTTCCTCCCCGTCTCCGAAATCCTGTATCTGCCCTGGGCGCAAGGGGTGGATCTCTCCAATCCCCTCAGGCTCGTGGTCAGCATTCTGACGCTCCATCGCACGTACTACCTGGTAGACGTCATGCTGCTGTATACGGTGCTGTTTGTGCTGGTACCGTTGGCGTTCGTCATCATGACGCGTGGGAGGTCGTGGCATGTGCTGGCCGCTTCCTGGCTGCTGTGGGGGCTTTTCCAGTTCTTCCCTGACTACACGGCCCTGCCGTGGCCCATTGCAGGGAACTACCTCTTCCACTTCTCGGCCTGGCAGGTCCTCTTCTTCTCTGGGCTGGTCATGGGCTATCATCAGGAGCGGATACCGGCCTTGGGCTGCCGGGCAACGCGCATCGCCCTCTTCGCCACGGGCCTGGGCACGGCTGGCCTGATCGCCCTCTATTTCATCATTGACCCGCCGACTGCCCTCATGCCTGCCACGATTGCTACGGGCACCAATCTCTTGCACGATCTCCGCCTCTGGGTGCAGGACTACCTCTTCGCCAAGGTTGATCTGCGTCCTGGCAGGCTGCTGGCCTCAGCCATAACCTTCACGTTCCTATTTGTGATGACCACGCACTTCTGGCGTCCGGTACGCCGCCTGGTCGGCTGGCTCTTTCTGCCCCTTGGTCAGCATGCCCTCTACGCCTACACGGTGCATGTCTTGATCACCGGCGTCATCGCCATCGCCATCGCTCCCCTCAGACTAGCCTATCCCGGCCCCCAGTGGCTCAATGCCGTAATCCAGATTGCCAGCGTTCTGCTCATTTGGGTGCTGGTGCGATGGCAGGTCCTTGCTCCCACAGACAAGACACGCCGGCTGTGGTATGCAAGCCCGGCGGCTCTTGCCCTGCTTGTGCTCATCGGGCTGCGCTGGGTCCCATACCCCTATCACCCGGGCCTTACTCCACCGCCAGTGGAACCAGGGGCGACAACAGGGGCCAGAGTACCCAACCGCTTCGGCACGCCGTTGACCGAGTCGGCAGTGAAGCCGCCGGCCTCTCGCCCAGTGGCACCGGCTACACCTGGCCCGGCGGGTTCGGCCCCGGCAGGACAGACAACACCCGTGGCTGCCACCCCCACCCCGTCCTACGACACGACTGGCCTGATCCCCACCACCACCCGCGAACCAGACTTCCAGACGCGCCTGCGGGGGTATGTAGGGCCGCTCAAGGGCACGTTGCAGGAACACACGTTCTATAGTCCAGAGCTCGATGCCGATATGCCCTACTTGATCTACTTGCCTCCTGACTACGGCTCCGCCGAACGCCGCTACCCCGTGCTGTACATGCTCCATGGGCGCGGGGGGCACAGGGACGAGTGGCCCGCCTACGGTCTAATAGACACGGCTGACCAGGAGATCCGTACAGGCAACATCGTGCCCTTGATCATCGTTCTGCCACAGGGCGACAAGGGCTACTGGACCAACCACGCCGACGACGGTCCCCGCTGGGGTGAGTACGTCGTGCGGGACCTGGTCACGCATATTGACGCCACCTATCTCACCCTGCAATCGCCCGCAGCGCGCGCCATCGGCGGGCTGTCCATGGGAGGCTGGGGAGCGCTTCACCACGCCTTTACCCGGCCCGATGTGTTCGCCGTCGCGGGGGCGCATAGCCCCAGCCTGCGGCCCGACGATGGCTCGCTCCCCTTCTTGGGGAGAGGTGAGGAATACGCGCAGAAGGATCCCATCAGGCTGGCGGCCACCGCGCCCGGCGTGCGACGGCTACGCATTTGGATAGACACCGCCCAAGAGGACCCCTTCCTGGAGCGGGTCGAGATGCTCCATCAACTCCTCATGGCGCGAGGGGTTGACCATGTCTTCCAGGTTTATCCCGGTGCCCACGACTACTACTACTGGCATGAGCACTCTGTGGACTACCTGCGCTTCTATAGCCAGGTGTTGTCGCGCCAGTAGACAACGAAGGAGAATTGATCATGGAGATTGAGCCTATTCTGCCTCTCCGCAGCGAGCTTGGCGAAGGACCGCTGTGGGACTGGCGCGAACAGGCCCTGTACTGGGTAGACATCACGGGGGCGGTCTTCCATCGCTATTATCCCGCTCAGGATCGCTACCAGCGGTTCGATGTGGGGGCGCGTGTCACGGCGTTGGGCCTACGCCGGGGCGGAGGCTTCGTCATGGCCACCGCCGACGGGCTGGCCCTCTGGCATCCGGGCAGTGCGACCGTGACTCCGCTGGTCAACCCAGAGGCTGGCAAACCCGACGCCCGCTTCAACGATGGTGCGGTTGATGCCGGTGGCCGCTTCTGGGCGGGTACGATGGCTCCGGGCGCCACCAGCGCCCTCTACCGCCTCGATCCCGATGGCTCCATTCATACCATGGAGACAGGCGTCACCACCGCCAACGGCTTGGGGTGGAGTCCGGACGGCAAGACGATGTACTTTACGGACAGCCGCCATCGTGTGATCTATGCCTACGACTTCGATGTAGAGACAGGGAGCATTGCTCATCGCCGTCCCTTCGTCTCGTTGCACCACGAGCCGGGGCTGCCCGACGGTCTGGCCGTTGACGCTGAGGGCTGTGTCTGGAGCGCGCGCTGGCAGGGCTGGAAGGTCACGCGCTACGATCCAGAAGGGCGGGTGATGCTTGAGCTACGGATGCCGGTGGAGTATCCTACCAGTTGCGCCTTCGGCGGCCCGGATCTGGATGAGCTCTACATCACATCCGCCTGGACGAAGCTGAGCGAAGAGCAGAGAGCCGCTCAGCCCCTTGCCGGCGGGGTGTTCCGCCTGCGAGCAGGCGTGCGCGGGCAGAAGGCGCATCTCTTCCTGGGATAGAAACGTGCTTACACGCGTGGGCTTCCCTTCAGGCCGCTGCCGGTGAGGGGAACGAGGACGGTCTCGTCGCTGGGTATCTGCGGCAGCAGGGCGTCGAGAGCAGCCAGGGCTGTTGCACTGGTTGGCTCGACGTACAGGCCGCGGCGGGCCAGTCGCTGCTGCGCCTCACCTATTGCCGCCTCGGTCACCGTGACGCATCTTCCGCGGCTATCCCGAATCGCCTGGAGGAGACGCCGCCCCCGCACCGGCTGGGCGATAGCCAGACCCTCGGCCACACTAGGGGCGCTGGCCTGAACCGGGGGCACGACTTCCCGCCCGGCGTCAAATGCATTGCAGACGGGCGCCAGCAGCGCAGGTTGCACAGCCACCAGCCGCGGCAGCCTGTCCGCCAGCCCGGCGGCTACCAGGCGGCGGAAGCCCAGCCAGGCCCCCAGCAGGTGGCCGCCCTGGCCCACGGGCACCACGAACCAGTCCGGCACGCAGCCTCCCAACTGCTCCCACACCTCCCACGCCACCGATTGTTGGCCCAAGAGGAAGCCAGGATGGTAGGCATGGGAGGCCAAGACCGCTCCCTCCCGTACTGCCTCCAGCGCGGCAGCCTTGGCGTCGGCCCGCGTGCCCGGCACGGCATGGACCTGCGCGCCGTAGACGGCGATCTGTGCCTGCTTGGCGGACGATGCGTAAGCCGGCACGAAGATGTGCGCCCGCATGCCGGCAGCCGCAGCATAGGCGGCAACCGAGGCGCCAGCATTCCCCGAGGAGTCGTCAACGACATGGGCCACTCCTTCGTGGGCCAGGATGTTGATCATGACCTCAGTGCCCCGATCCTTGAACGAGGACGTGGGTGATAAGTACTCCAGCTTGAGCACGATGCTGCGGCCATTCCATGCCAGCCTGACCAGGGGCGTCCACCCCATGCCCAGCCGCACAGCGGGCGTGGCGAAGTCCAGGCCGAACAGCCTAAGATAGCGCCATAGGGAGAAATCGCGCTGCTCAACCAGACCCAACTCAAAGTCGCCACGCTCCGCCGGCTCCCATGCGCCTCCACACCGGCAACGCCAGCGCGCGGTGGCAAGCCGTGCCCTCTCCCCACATTCTGGACAGAAGACATCCATAGGTCTCACCACCAGGTGACGATGGGCAGATCACGCATGGTAACCAGACCTGGGGGAGCTTCTCGCACCCGACGGATGGCGTTGACGACGATGGCTACCGTGGCAATGTCCCCGTTCGTTCCCTTCAGCCGTACCTCCAGGTCGGGCGTGCCGCTGATCTTGATGGTGTCCTGGTTTTCCTCAGCGTCCAGCGCGGCGATGAAGGTCAGGGTCATGAACTCCCCCTCGGCGGTATAGCCCCGCGCGATCTGCCGCAGTCCCCTGACCTGGCCCGGCTGCACGGCAAAGAAGGCGGTGGTGACCGGCTTCTCGGCCACGACTGGCTCTACGCTGGTCTCGTAGCGCACCAGTTTCTTGCCCACTGTGTCGAAGACCATGGCCATGGATTCGGCCAGACCCACGTGGCCCATCCGCCCCGCGGACATCTTGGCCCTGAACTCCTCTACGCTCATGCCACAACCGATCTTGGCCTGGAACGGGCCGCGGCGCAGGGACGCATTCATGGCCCGCCGAATGTCAATCCGATCCACCCGCTGGCAGATGGCCGTCAAGAAGAGCGGCAGCGCATCCATGAGGAAGCCGGGATTCACACCTGTCGCGAGGACGGTCTTGCCCGCTCGCCGGGCCGCGGCGTCAATCTGCCTCGCCTCGCTGTCATGGCTCAGCCACGGGAACGACAGCTCCTCGGCGGTGGACACAATATCCAGACCAGCTTGCAGGATCTCCAGGATCTGATCCTTGAACAACTCGAAGTACGAGCTGGTGCTGTGCACAGCAACATCGGCTTCCGTGGCCGCCATCGCCTCCGCCAAGCGCGCAACCACTGGGAAACCTATAGGGTGGCTCAGGCCGATCACCAGCCCTGCGTCTCTCCCTACCTTTGCGGGGTCAATGTCAACGGCACCGACCAGCTCCAGCCCATCGCGCTCAACGACGTGGCGCGCCACTGCACAGCCGATGGGCCCAAGCCCGTATTGGACGACTCGTATTGTCTCTGCCACCGTTTTCGTCTCCCAGTCCAGCTATTCTCTGCGGCCTGCCTCGACTTCCGAAGTCGAGAGACAACTGGTCCCCTACACGTATCTCTTGATGCGGCGCGCCACGCTCTGACACGCCTGGCGCAGGTGCCCGATATCCCCCTCCGTGTGGGCGGTTGACGCTGCGCCGTGCCCATTCATGAAGTGGACGCCCTCCAGCAACAGGGCCACCGGCACAACGCTGTGGCTCAGCGTTGTGTCACACAGCGCCGGATTCAAGACGACATCAGGAGCGTCCAGGGCAAGACCCTCACTGTTGGGGAAGTGAACCATCACCATCGAGCTGTCCCGAAGAACAACTTGGCCGGCACCCGTGCAACGGGCGTGAATACCTTCTTCGGCAAACGCCGTCTCTACTGCCCGCCGGGTCTCTTGGCCGAGATACGCGAGGCGCGGGTAGACTTCCTGCTCGTACTCCACCAGGTAGCTCATCATCGTCTTGGCCGCCAGCATCGACGCGGGATGGGCGCAGTATGTTCCGCCTGAGAAGCGTACCCTGCTGCCGCCCGCTCGTCCGACCAGGGCCATCACATCGGCCCGACCGACGACGGCGGCCACGGGCATGCCGCCGCCGATGATCTTGCCGAAGGCGGCCAGGTCTGGTTTCACACCGAAGAGGGCACCGGTGTCTCCTGCCCGGAAACGGAAGCCGGCGATGATCTCGTCCAGGATGAGGAGCGCACCGTACTGCTGCGTCACCTCGCGAGCCGTGCGCAGGTAGTCCAGGGTGGACGGGATGAAACCACCGCCGCCCATGAACGGCTCAGTGATGAAGCAGGCGATGTGGTCACCGTGCCGACGAAAGTTGTCGCGCAGCATGTCAGGATCGTTGAAACGGGTCACCAGAGTCTCTGCATCAACGACGGCGGGCAGCCCCTCGCTATCCATATGGTCAAAGCCGCCTTGAGCACCCGCTCGGAAGCTGACAGCCTTGAGTCCCCAGGGCTGGGCGCCGTGCCACCCGCCTCCCACCTTCAGCACCAGGTTGCGCCCGGTGAAGGCGCGGGCCAACATGATGGCGTACATGGTGGCCAGGGTGCCGCTGGTCGTGAGGCGAGCCCGCTCGCCCCCCGTTCGCTGACAGAGCAATTCCGCGACTTCGATCTGGAGCTTGTCCGTGAAACCGCTCTGCAGGCCAAAGCCCTCGGCCAGTGCCCTCGACAAGGCAGACGTGATGACATCCGGATTGTGACCGAGGATGTTGGCCATGTGCCCCTGCCAGTAGTCCAGAATGGCATGGCCGTCCTCGTCTGTCAGCCAGGCACCATGGGCAGAAACGATGCGCGGCGGAAAGGGCTGCATCAAACGCACGGCATGGCTGCCGCCGTCAACCATAGAGAGCACCGCACGCTTGTGGAGGGACGCCGAGGTCGGGAAGCGCTTCTCGTACTCGGCAGAAAGCTCCGTCAACAGACGAGTGTAGTCACGCGGTTTCATAGGCTCTTCCCCTGTTGTTCCGGGCACAACCTATCGCGACGCAGGGCACGTTTCCATACTGGCCAGGGCGCCACGTCAGTAGCCCTTTCTCCCGATTAGGGAGAGAGATAAGGCGAGGACCCCACAGGTCGCCAGTGACTGCACCGGGGCGAGGGATCAGCGCGGCGAAGTGAAGCTCACTGCTGTGCCTCCTGGTGTGGATGCCATGAACGCAGCCGCATGGCATGTTGGGGTATCGCGCACCTGCTATGCTACCCTACCCGCGCCCTGCTGTCAAGGCGGGGGTTCTCTGGTGTCAGATGTTCTCTTGCCGTCCGTTTGACCAGAGAGGCAAGTCCACTTCGTTCTCAGCCGATGGCTTCCCCGCTGCCGGGCCTCAGCCGCAACCCAGATCGGGCTGGCCCAGACCATCTCGCCGTCCATCAGCCTGGGTGATGCGCACGTAGTAGTAGCGTTCCTTCCCTAGCCGTTTGCAGTCAACCTGCTCCAACTCGACGTAGGAGGACGCAGCGCTCCGGTGCATGATCTCTTCGCCGTCGCGAATGATAGCGATTTCTTGATGGTATCCTCGGCCAGTACCTGTACCCAGATGTGCACCTCACCGGACGCTTCAATCTCGGAGCCCGTAGCATGGCCGTTGGCCGTGAAGCGCAGAATGATCCTTGCCCCACCTTCCACGCCGTAGCAGCGGCGATGCCCGATGGCGTCGAAGACAGCCTCCCGTGTCAGCTCCGTGGCCCAGACGGCCACCATTGCGCCCTTGCGCAACGTCCGCCCGGGATCCGTCCAGGCGTAGATGCCCGCGTGACCATCTGTACTGGCAACCATGCCCAGGTGATAGCCGAGGGCAAGCGCCTTCCGCATATATCCCGAATCGGCGTCCGTCTGGTTCTCCTTGAGAGGGACGGGATTGCCGTAGAACTCGCTGCACCCGTGGGAAGAAAAGACCTCAACAGCACGGTCGAAGCGCTCATCGTAGTGGCGCCAGTCTATGCCGGTCGCCGTCAGCGTGTAGGCAGGGGAGTGGGGTATGGTCATTGCCTGGCCGGGTACCAGATGCGCCCAGAGCTTTTCTGGAGTTCCGTACGCGTCGTCCTGCGAAGAAAGAAACGGGCCATCCTGCCGGTAGTACACATTGCGATGTCCTGGCTGTGTCCCGTCCGGCTGAATCCTGCCCTGACCCCGTTCGTACCCCTTTAGTGTGACGAACCTGCCTGGCTCATCGAACTGGTCTGCGACGTCACAGACATAACGCCACGTGCCTTGGCCCCAGGACTGCATAACGGGCTTCACGTCGTGCCAGTGGCTCAAAGACATGCCGCCGCGGGTACGTAGACGGTCCCCGTCGCCAAAGCCCGCAATGCCGGTATCTCTGGCAAAACTCATGTCATGATCGGTCACGTCCATGAAGTCCAGATCCATCACATCTCGGCCGATGGCGTAGCTCCAGGCAGGTTTGCCCACGCTGTCCGACAACATGGTGTGGACATGGATGTCTCCGTGCTTGGTACGCACTCCACCGGGTCGCTAACTTGACAAAGTCACATTTGCCTGAATGACGCATCTGTGGTACAGTACACAGAATGAAACGTCATCTGGAACTCTCGCTGATCCCCTACGCTGGGGATTGTCGGCGGACCTGGTTTCCGATCTTGCGGTACGGCTCAGGAGCTTCTGGCAAGGCTTCCGGTCCTGCTTCCGCACACAGACGCGTGACGGGAGTGAGCATGCCTTCCACTACCTAAGCGGTCAGTTACGCCTGGAGGCCAAGCGCACGTTCGTCAATCTTGCCCGCACCGCTGCCGTGTCGGAACAAGACATCCAGCATTTCATGTCCAACTCGCCCTGGCTGGCCTCAGTTGTCTTCAGGCAGGTACAAGCCGAGATCACTGCGACTCCGGCTCTGTAGCACGGTGGGACGCTGGTGCTAGACGAGAGTGCCGAGGCCAAGAGTGGTGACCAGAGCGCAGGCGCCGCTCGCCAGCATGTGGATGCCAAGCAGCGTGCTCCGCTTGAGAATCGAGAGACGGCGACGTAGATAGTGCGCATTCTGGAGCGCCTGGCTCACGTCCTCAGCCCCCAGTCCCAACTCCTCCGGCGACGTCAGCGCACCTGCCTGTTCAAGGAAACGGATCAACTCACTGGCCGGAGGCACGCTGGCGGCGATGTTCTGAACATCAGTCCAGGACGCAACGATTCTCTGCTTGAGAGCAGCGAACGCGGCTTCCGGCATCTCAAGCAAGGGGGACTGCTCTCTGATGACGTCCTCTCACACCACCGGCCACCAAGACGCAGCCGACGCCCACACACAAGAAGGCGGGAGCAGGCTGGCAATACCTGCAAATGGTCAAGCAGTGGTGAGGATATTGCCCACCCTGTAAGCATGACCGGGGGCGGGTTGAGACACAAACCTCCCGCGGTTCCGAACCCACGGGAGGTTCATAGTGCTAACGAACCGCCGCACAAGCCACGAAGATGCGTAGCTCCTCACCGCGGTCGGCACGCAGCCCATGGCTGCTGCCTGCGTAGGTCAGCACCACATCGCCCGGCCCCACCGCCTGCTCCTCGGCATCAACGATCATCGTACCGTGCCCCGATATGACAAAGTAAATCTCCTCATCGTCGCGGTGAGGATGAACCCCTATCGAGGAGGCGGCCTTCAGGGTCAGGTCGCGGATGTATTTGAGCGTGCTCTTGAACTCCGTGGTCAGCAGTGTGCGCACGAAGTACTCGCCGTTTCCCCCGTGGGAGTTGCGTCCCCATTCGCCGGCAGTCGTTGCTGGGCCCTTCACAATCATGATTGTGCTCCTGTTGTTCGACATCGTGTCCCCTGTGCACACGTGCAACACCGGCACAGCAAAAATGCATCCAAAGGTGATCTGTTACTCTCTGCGGCCTGCGGCCTCTGCCGTTGATCAAGACCACGCGAAAACAAACGCTGAGGTCCGCTATCCTTGCCGTTGCGGCTCAAAGATGACCTTGAGGGCCGCCTTGCTCTCGAAGCGGCGAAAGCCGCGCTCCCACTGCGACAGCGGGAGAACATCGGTGATCAGCGGTTTTGCTACGATTCTCCCCTGGCTGGCCAGGGCGATAGCCTTCTCCCAGGCCATGTATTTGTGGCTAAACATGCCCCGTATCTCAACTTCCTTGTACAGTACCTGGTCGAGAGAGAAGTCGAGGGATCTGCCAAAGATGCCCACCAGGGCGTACCTGCCTCGCTTGCGTATCAGGCGCAGCCCCTGGCGGGCCGCTTCAGGCGCACCAGAACACTCCACGACCACGTCTACTCCTTTGCCCCCAGTCAGGTTCATGATCTTTTCCTCGACACCGTCCGTGGTCACATCGAAGATATAGTCCGCTCCCAGTCGTTTGCCCAACTCAAGCCGCGGCCCATCCTTGTCCGTGCCAGTGAGGATCACGAGACCGCCGCTGACCTTCGCGTATTGGGTGCTGAACAGCCCCATCGGCCCAGCGCCTGTGATGAGCACGACATCGCCCGGCTGCACCTGGGCCTTCTCGCACACGCCACGATAGGCGCAGGCTGAAGGATCAGACAGGGCGCCGGTCAGAAAGTCTACGTTGTCGGGCAGGAGGTGCACCCGCTCCTGAGGCGCGACGCAGAACGCAGCGAAAGCGCCATCGAAGGCGTAGCCGGTGGCTAGGCGCTTCTCACAGAGATTATAATCTCCCGTCATGCAGTAGTCGCACTGGCCGCACACCTGGCGCGAGTTCTCCGCGGTTACCCTCTGCCCCACCTGCCATCGTCTGACGCCCGGCCCAAGCTCCACGATCACGCCGGAGAACTCATGGCCGAGCACCACCGGCGGACGGACGGGAATCATCACATCACCGTGCCAGATGTGCAGATCGGTGCCGCAGATGCCCGCCGCCTCGACCCTGATCTTGACCTGGCCTGGTCCCGGCGTTGGCTCCGGCACATCACGCAGACCGACAAAGCCATCGCCGTCCTGGTACTTTACGATCGCCTTCATAGGGTTGTCTCCATGCTATGTCTCGGCATCTGTGAGGGCAACGTCCAGCGTCCTCAGCGCCGTCTCGAGCTCAGCGTGCTCGATAACCAGGGGCGGCTGCAGGCGCACTACGTTGGCGTCCTGCCCACCCACGCCGACAAGGACGCCGTGGGCCCGGCAGACATCGCGCACACGACTTGCCGCTGCTCCCGCCGGTTGCTTTGTTGTGCGGTCGCTGACCAGTTCGACCCCAACCATCAGACCGCGGCCGCGCACGTCGCCGATAAGCGGGTGCTTCTCTTTCAGTTCCAGCAGCCTGGCCCTGGTCCATTCGCCCAGGCGGGCCGAGCGGCCCGGCAGGTCGGCGCGGCGCATGTAGGCGATGTTCGCGATCGCCGCGGCGCAGGACACGGGATTGCCACCAAAGGTGGACAGGTGCTCGCCGGGGCGGAAGGCATCGCCAATGTCCTCCCGGGCGATAAAGGCGCCCAAGGGGAAACCGTCCGCGATGCCCTTGGCCATAGCCATGATGTCCGGAACGACGTCATGATGTTCGCAGGCGAAGAGCTTACCGGTGCGGCCGAACCCACTCTGCACCTCATCGGCGATGAAGAGGGCACCATGCTTCCTGAGGATGCCCAGCACCCGCTCGAAGTAGCCCGGCGGCGGCACGATGATGCCGCCCTCCCCCATGACCGGCTCGGCGATGAAGGCGGCAACGTCGGCAGACGTCTGGTACCGGAATACCAGGTCAACGTAGTCGGCGCAGGCCAGATCACACGCAGGATAGGTCTGGCGCAAGGCGCAACGGTAGCAATAAGGAGCTGGCGCGAAGGCGACGCCGGAGAGATAGGGGCGATTGTGGGTCTTGCGGGCGGCGTTGCCGGTGACACTGAGCGTGCCCACGGTGCGGCCATGGAAGGACGCCTGCAAGGCGATGATCTCACCCTTGCCGGTGAAGGCTTTGGCCAGGCGGAGTGCTCCCTCTACAGCTTCTGCACCACTATTGCTGAAGAAGGTCTTCTGTAGACTTCCGGGCGTAATCTCGGCCAGCAGCTCAGCCAGGTCGGCTACGACAGGCACATGATAAACCAGGGAACAGCAGTGGACCAGGCGATCCATCTGGGCCCTAGCCGCAGCGATGACATCGGGGTTCAGGTGCCCTGCGTTGATGACGGCGATGCCGGCGAAGCAGTCGATGTACGAGCGGCCCTCTATATCCGTGACGACCGCGCCTTTGGCGGACGCGACGGCAATCGGCTCAACCGTCTTGACGCAGCTCGTGATGACGTACTTCTTGTACTTCTCAAAGGTATTCATCCTATCGCTCCACATCGAAATCGGCCCGCACGCTCTCCCCCTCACCCTAGCCCTCTCCCCCAACGGGGAGAGGGAATCACCGGCTCCTTCTCCCTCCGGCAGAGGGCAGGGGTGAGGGCGCGGTTAACGCTGCTCTCCCCCTCGCCCTAACCCTCTCCCCTAAGGGGGAGAGGGAATCACCGGCTCCCTCTCCCTCCGGGAGAGGGCAGGGGTGAGGG
>DAOUCN010000146.1:0-3434 GCA_034431995.1 Chloroflexota bacterium
CAGGGCCTTTTCATTGTGTTGTCATTCTGAGCGAGTGCTCCCCAACGAGCGAAGAATCTCAGTCGTGCCGAGCGAGATCCTTCGTCGCTGAAGGGCGCTCCTCAGGATGACAGCGAGAACGAAAAGACCCTGCAAGCAGGGCGCAAGACGCTTGACAATAGCCAGAAAACGTGCTATCTTATGATCGTAGGACAGCGGGTGGCCAGTGGCGCAGCTATCCTTGACCGGACGCTCTCTCCCTGGCGCATAGGCTGCATAAGCCTCCCCGCTCTTCTGTTTTCTATGGGCCGATGAGCCTCCCGATGAGGTCATCGGCCTTCAGTATTCTGTCGGCCTTCGCCCGGCCTGATACACAGTCAGTGCCTTCTTGTGCGCTCTGGACTTCTTTCCAATTGACCAGAACACGATGTCATCGGCGGCAAGATCGCGTCCGTCCTGCCGCAACCAATTGAACAACATGGCCTTAATGTCCTGGCTGTGGCCGGTGTATTCGATGTCGATGGTAACCGTTTCGCCTTGCGGTAACTCCCTGAGCAGATGGTACAGGGCAGCAGCAAACAACCGGATGTAGATCAACCTGCGCCTGAGTGCGCTGAATCGCTGCTCCATGCTGCTTGTAGCAGCTATCTTCTCTTCAGCAGGGATGCGAATTGCGTATTCCCTTGCGTTGGACAGTGCCAGGACGGTGTCGCCCTTGCTCTCGATCTTGCCACTCTGGTCAACGTGGTAGGGCATGGCGTCGCTCAATCTGCTTGCCGGTCAGCGATGTTCTGAGCGGGAGAGACACCTGCGCGGCTGATAAGGCTCATCGGTTGCCCAGAACCAAGGGCAGAAAAGCCCGCCACGGGCCCTTGACCTCGTTCGAGTACCAGCTCTCACGCCCCAGGGTATCGTAGGCGGTAACCGTGACATGGGCTGTGCGGCCTGCAACCCCAGACAGGGTGTACTGGGTCACGTTGCCCACGTCAATCGGCGAGTTGCCCTGCGCCGCTCCCGTGCCATTGAGAGAACAGCGACCAGTGTGGCGGCCCCCAATAGCCCCTCCCCGCTTTCGGGGATTTCTTGCGCTGATGTGTTTGCCACCCTTACACAGAGTCCCGTCCTGCTGAGGAGCGCCCTTTGCGACGAAGCATCTCTCCTTGGCGCAGTTGAGATGCTTCGCTCCGCTCAGCATGACAGACGGCTGCCTGGCCTGTCATGCTGAGGAGCGTGCTTTACGACGAGGCATCTCTCCTGGGTGCAGTCAAGGTGCTTCGCTTGCCTCACCATGACAGGACTACATGCCCGCTATCGTTTTGGTCTGTCTCCGCGGGGCAAGGCCAGTAGATCTCGGCCACAATGACGCCGCTCGGGGGCGCTCCGATGATAAGCAACAGAAAGGCGAGGCAAACGAACGCACACTTCAGTTCCTAACCTGAAGCCGACAGGAGTTGGGACCTTAGGAGATGAGCAGCAATCCCCCCGTCGCGCTGATCGTTGCTGCAAGAACGCGAGGTACGACGGCCATCCCCTTGCTCATGCAGGCACCTCCCAGTTGCCCACCCGCCGTATTCAGGTCGGCAGAACCGGCTACTTCCTGCTCGCCGCTCACAACACCCCCACCTTGCTGAAGTCGCCCACAACCATGCGGTACGCGCGCGGTTTGGCGTGGGATTTGGTGATCTCCACGTTGCGCCCGATCAGGCTATCCTCGATGCGGCGGTCAATGTTCACGATCTTGCAGTTCTCCAGGACAATGGAGTGCTCGATCTCGCTGCCGGAGACGACGCAGTCGTGATAGATCGAGGTGTAGGGCCCGATATAGGAGTTCTCGATCAGGGTGCGCTCCCCGATGATGGCGGGGCCGCGTACCGTGCTGCTCACGATGCGGGCATCCTTCTCGACGATCACGCGGCCAACGAGCTGCGAGGCGCTGTCCACCTGGCCCTCGTTGCGCGGCTCCATCACGTCCAGGATCAGCCGGTTGGCGTCCAGCATATCCTCCATCTTGCCGGTGTCAATCCACCAGCCGGTGAGGAGATGCGAGCGCACGTCATAGCCGTGGTCAATGAGGTACTGGATCGTCTCCGTGATCTCTAGCTCGCCCCGTGCCGATGGCTTGATGGCGTTTACTGCCTCGAAGACATGATGATCAAACATGTAGATGCCGATGACGGCCAGATCACTGATGAACTCCTTGGGCTTCTCCACCAGGCGCACCACCCGGCCTTTGTCCATGAGGGCCACGCCGAAGGCCTGCGGGTTGGGTACGCGGTGCAGAATGATCTGGCAGTTCATGCTATTGTTGCGGAAGTTCTCCACCAGGGGCACCACACCATCCCGGATGAAGTTGTCACCCAAAAACAGGACGAAGCGGTCGTCGCCCAGGAAGTCACGGGCGATCTTGATGCCGTGGGCGATGCCCAGGGGAGCTTCCTGCTGGATATAGGTGACCCGGGCGCCGAAGCGAGAGCCGTCACCCACGGCGGCCTTGATCTGGTTGCCGGTGTCGCCGATGACGATACCCAGGTCGGTGATGCCTGCCTCCACCAGGTCTTCGATGGCCCAGAAGAGCACCGGTTTGTTGGCCACTGGGACGAGCTGCTTGGCCCCCGTGTAGGTCAGGGGGCGCAGGCGTGTGCCCTGGCCGCCGCTCAGAATCAAGCCTTTCACCTGTTCGCCTCCTCGAAGCGTCAAGGCGTCCAGGCGTCAGGGCGTCAACGTGTCAAAGAGTCTTCTTACCCCTCGATGTTTTGATGCCTTGACGCTTTGACGCTCTGACGCCTATTCGACCCTCCTCAGATATTCCTCTTCCCGCTCTTCCATGACACGCGCTGCTGCCTCCTGCTCGTGGTCGTAGCCAAGGATGTGCAGGAGCCCGTGGACGAAGAGGAGCCCCATCTCCTGACGCGCCGAGTGGCCGAACTCCTCGGCCTGAGCCAGGACACGCTCGTAGGAGATGACGATGTCGCCCAGGCGCAGCACCCCGTCTGCTGATGGCTGCACTGGCTCGCCCCGGGGTGGCAGCAGCGAAAAGGATAGCACATCCGTAGGAGCGTCAATGCCGCGATACTGGCGATTGAGGGCACGGATGCCCTTATCGTCCGTGATAACCAGGCTCAGCTCAACCGGCTCGCGCACGCCTTCGCCTATCAGAACAGCGGCGGCCAGGCTTTCTAGGTATGTGCGGTCTACATGACGCGAGAACCGGCTGCGCTGGATCTCCAGCATCCTAGCTGCCCTGCTTGCGCCAGCGCCTGGCCCGGGAGGCAGGCGCCGCCTCGACAGCACGCGGACTGGCTTGTGGCATCGGCAGAACGGTGATCTGAGGGCTGGCCTGCCTTCCCAGCAGAGCTGGATAGGCGATGCGCGGGTGATACACGCCCTGAAGGACGCCGCAGAACGCGACGCGGATTGCCTCTAGATCCTTCAAGGACAGGTCACACTCGTTGAAC
>DAOUCN010000147.1:0-5093 GCA_034431995.1 Chloroflexota bacterium
GGTTCGCGGCTCTCCTACTCCCAGGCTCTTGCGACGGACGACAGCGTCCACTGCATCGTTGCCAATGCTGGTCAGCTCAGCCTCGTATTCCCAGCCGGAGTTGTCCAGGAAGGCGACTCGTTCCCCCACCCTCAGACGCAGGACATCCCGCATCCGGTGCACCAAGGGACCGCTCACACTCACGCGGCCGCTGCCGAGCCAGTCAGCCGGGACAAAAAAGCGGTGCATGTGTGCTCCTTAGAAGGCGACAGAGGAGCAATCACCAGCTCTCAGCGTCAGGGTAGTCCAGCCACCGTCCGTATCCTTCTGCCGGACACGGAAACCGATAGACAAGAGACGCTCTTCAACCGCCTGTGCGTGCTCAGCGATGAGGCCGGAGGCCACCAGTGTTCCACCAGGACGCACAGCTTGCGCCAGCGGCGCGGAGAGCTCAAGAATGGTGCGGGCGATGATGTTGGCAACAACCACATCGAAGGGCGCGGGGGCCAAACCAAAGGGCAAGGGCACGGTTCCCTCCCTGACCGTGATGGCGCTCGTCAGGCCATTGAGAGCCACGTTTGCCCGGGCCGACGCGACCGCCACGGGGTCAGTATCCACTGCCCACACGGGCGCCGCGCCAAGTTGCGCAGCAGCAATGGCGAGTATGCCAGACCCAGTCCCTACGTCAAGGACAGATGTCGACGGACCGGTAAGCTCTTCGATGCGCTCCAGGCAGGCCCGCGTCGTCGGGTGCAGTCCTGTGCCAAAAGCCATGCCCGGATCAAGACGAATCACCACCTCGTCTTGGTGCGGCGCGTACTCTCGCCAGGAGGGGACGATGACCAGGCGTCGGCCCACATGGAGGACGTGATAGTGCTCCTTCCAGGCGTTGGCCCAGTCCTCTTCGGCCAGCCGGCGCACAGACAGCGGGCCCACGGGACGGAGGAAAGCCAAATGACCGAGAGCGGCCTGCACCCGTTGGACCTTCTCGCCTGCCTCGTCATCCATGGGCAGGTATGCCTTGATGGTTACTGGCCGCCCGCAGGTGTATGTCCAGCCATCCCCGTCGGCCGCGGGCGTGATCTCCTCGTCAATGGCGATACCCCCGTAGGCCTCCTCTGCCAGGATGCCACTGATGGCCTCGGCGGCCTCCCGGTCGGCCCGGACGCTCACCTCCAGCCAGTACACCCCTAGACCCCCAGGGCGTCCCGCACCTTGCCCAGGATGCTCTTCCCATCTTGCGGCTGCACAGTCTTCCCAAAAGACTCGGCCAGAGCCAGCAACAGACCCCGCTGTTCGTCGGTCAGGCTCTTCGGCACTACGACGTGGAGGCGCACGATCTGGTCGCCACGGCGGCCGGAGCGCAGGTCGGGCACACCCTTTTCCCGTAGAACCACTGTCTCCCCATGTTGTGCTCCCGCCGGGATAGCGATCCTCGCCCCCTTGCCATCGGCGGTGGGGATGTCAACCTCGTCGCCCAGAGCGGCCTGGACGATGTCTATGTCGAGATCATAGATGATGTCCAGCTCCTGGCGCTTGAAATGGCGGTGCGGACGGACGGTGACCACAACGTACAGGTTGCCGGTGGGTCCCCCGCGCAACCCGGCCTCGCCCTGGCCCGCCAGGCGAATCTGGGTGCCCGTGTCCACGCCCGCTGGCACGCTAACGACCACCCGCCGGGTCACCTGAACCTGACCGCGGCCGCGGCACTCTCTACACGGGGTATCAATGACGACCCCCTCGCCGCCGCAACGGTCACACGTCGTGCTGGCCACGAACTGGCCAAAGATGTTCTGGCGAACGGTGCGCATCTGCCCGCTTCCCCGGCAGGACGGGCAGCGAGTCGGCGTCGTCCCCGGCTCGGCCCGGCTGCCGCCGCATCTGGGGCACGTCTCCAGACGCGGGATCTCCAGTTCTTTCTCGCAGCCGAAGACCGCCTCCTCAAACGTCAGAGTCAACTGGTAGCGCAGGTCGGCGCCGCGCTCGGGCCCTGGCGGCCCTCCTGCCCGCGTGGTGCCAAAGAAGACATCGAAGATGTCCCCAAAGGGGAAGCCCTCAAAGCCGCCCATCCCGCCGGGCATGCTGCCGTCCACAGCGGCGTGGCCGAAGCGGTCGTAGGCGGCACGCTTCTCCGGATCGCTGAGCACCTGGTAGGCCTCGTTGATCTCCTTGAAGCGCTCCTCCGCTCCTTCTGCTGTGCTAACGTCCGGGTGGTACTGGCGGGCCAGGCGGCGGTATGCCTTCTTTATGTCATCTTCGCTGGCGCCACGCTCCACACCCAGCACATCGTAGTAGTCGCGTTTTCTGGCCATATGTGGGGCGATCCGCCCCCGTCACCTCGCCGCAAGATTAGCACCCCGCCTGCCCTTTGTCAAGTAGCCACAGATGTGCTATACTTCCTCGCAGTGGGCATCATGCACGACTGGCAAGATCGAGGCTGCTAGGCCTGCGAAGAGGAAACAATATGCTGCGAGCCCTCAGTCTGCTGCGGGCGTCCCTCTCCATCTGGTACTACGAGCTCTTCGTCTTCATTGGCGTCAATCTCGTCTGGCTGCTCCTGTCCATCCTGATTCTGCCCCTGGGCCCGGCCACTGGAGGTCTCTTCTACGTGGCCAGCCAGGCGGCCAAGGAGGAGCCAGTGACTTTCGGTCTGTTCTGGGTCGGCTTCAAGCGCTACCTGACCAAGGGCTGGCAAGTGATGCTCGTCATCCTCGTCGTTTCATTCCTCATGATCGTCAACGTCAACTTCTATCTTGCCTCCCCGTCGAGCATCATGAACGTCATCGGCATCATCTGGATTTATGTCGTGGTCTTCTGGACCTTGCTGCTCATCTTTCCCTTTCCCCTGCTCATGGAGATGGAGACGCCAAAGATCACCACGCTCTTTCGCAACGCCGCGCTCTTGGTCCTCGACAATCTGGGATTCAGCATCAGCATGTTCATCTGTATCCTACTAGTCGTTGGTCTCAGCATCTTTCCGCTGGGCCTGCTGCCTGTCCCCTTTGGCTTATTCACCCTACTGGCCATCTTCCAGTGTAAGGGATTGCTGATGCTGATGGAGAAATACAAGGGCAGGACGCGCGATCTATCCAATCAGCAGAGCAGATGATTTGACATTTCGCGTCGTTGTGGTATAATCCCGCAGAAGCTGTGGCATGCCTGCCCCAGTGTTCGGCGTAATGCTGCGCCTCATGCCTTCTTGTTCCGCAATGAGGTGCCGTGAAAGGAGGTGGTTCTGCCCAAGAGCCCAACAGCAGTGCTGTCCATCGGACGAAGTCTGGTTGCTGCCCATGGTTGCACAAGAAACCTAGATGATTAGGAGGAGACCATGAAAGCGCGCAGATTCTGGTTCGTCACATCGCTGCTCATCATCGCGGCCCTGATCCTCTCCGCCTGCGGGCCTACGCCCACCGCCACGCCCACCAAGGCACCGACCAAGGCGCCCACCGCTGCACCTCCCACGGCAACTCCGGTCCCGGCCGGCCCCAAGAAGGGCGGCAAGGTCACCATGGCCGTCTGGCAGTCCCCCGTCACTCTCAACTCACTTCTCGGTACTCAGACGGTCATGGACGAGGTCAATGTCTTCGTGGTCGAAGGCTTCACCAAGGTCATGCCCGATGGTGCGCGCGTGCCTAACCTCGCCAAGGAAGTGCCCACCGTGCAGAACGGCGGTGTCAGCGCCGACGGCAAGACCATCACCTACAAACTCAAGGACGGCCTCAAGTGGTCAGATGGCACGCCGCTGACATGCGCCGACGTGCAGTTTACGCAGGAAGCCATCATGACGCCTGGCGTCGGCATTGTCTCCACGACCGGCTATTCGGATGTGGACAAGATCGAGTGCCCCGACGCCAATACGGTCGTCATCAAGTTCAAGACGTTCTTTGCCCCCTACCTGACGCTCTTCAGCGACTTGATCTTGCCCAAGCACTACTGCGGCGATCCCAAGGACATGAAGAACTGGGCCTACAACCGCAAGCCCCTGGGCCCAGGCCCCTTCAAGATTGACGAGTGGGTCGCCGACAGCCATGTCGTTATGTCCCGCAACCCAAACTACCGTGAAAAGGACAAGCCCTATCTCGATCAGATTGTGATCCGCATCGTGCCGTCGTCCGAGGTGGCCATGCAGCTCCTGCAGAGTGGCGAAGTGGACATCATGTGGAACAACACCGAGGCCGACTTCCCGCAACTGGAGAAGATGACAGGTGTCAAGATCTCATCGCCCCTGCAGATCGGCGGCGAGCGCCTCTTCCTGAACATGGCTGAGAACAAGGACCCGTCGGATCCCAAGAAGCCGCACCTGATCCTGAGCGATGTAAGAGTGCGCCAGGCCATTGCCTACGGCATCAACAAGCAGCGCATCATTGATAAGTTGCTGTACGGCAAGGCGAGACCGGGCACCAGCGAGCTCAATGCCGGCTTCTTCGAGTGCAAGGACATCAAGCCATATCCCTACGACCCGGAGAAGGCCAAGAAGCTCCTTGAGGAAGCGGGTTGGGTACCCGGGCCTGATGGCATCCGCGTCGCCAAGGGCGCCAAAGTCGCCCCTGACGGCACCCGCCTTCGGCTGAAGTACTCCACTACCTCCGGCAACAAGCTGCGCGAGGACTCGCAGGTGCTCATCGTGGAGGATATGAAGGCCATCGGCGTCGAGTTCTACATCGAGAACGCACCGTCGTCGGTCGTCATTGGCACCTGGGACGGAGGCTCACCCCGCCGCCACGGCAACTTCGACATCATCATGTACACCACCAACGCCGGCATTGACCCCCACAGCCAGATGACCAACCTGTGGGCCTCGTGGATGATCCCCCACGAGGGCAACAAGGGCGGCCTGAACTACACCCGCCTCAGCGATCCCAAGGCCGATGAGATCATCAAGAAGGCCGCGGCAGAACCCGATCCGGTCAAGCGCCGGGACCTGTATTGTCAGCTTGCCCAAATGACCTACGACCTGGCCAACATGATCTACCTGTACCAGCGCCTCGACCTGGACTCTTATCGCGATCGCCTTCAGGGTTGGGTCGAGAACGCCTGGGACAACAACGGCTGGAACGCCGAGAGTTGGTGGCTGAAGTAGACAGCACGTTCGTGGGGGGGGGGGGGGGGGGGGG
>DAOUCN010000148.1:0-5185 GCA_034431995.1 Chloroflexota bacterium
GAGTGGAAGAAGGCAAACTTGCCGGCGCCGTGGATGACCCGGCAGTACTCAGCGTAGAGGGGCTTGAAGACCTGGCGCCAGGTGTGGGGCGAGATGAGCAAGCTGGAGCGGGAGCCCCAATCGTCCATGAAGCTGATGCCATCCACCCCAGTCTTGCACCACAGCTCAAGCTCGCGCAGGCTGAAGTCGTGGAGCATGTCACGCAGCCGCCAGAGAGGCTGGGGGCCTTCAGCCAGGTCGAGGTACAGGCCCTCGCTGCCACGCAGGAACTGCATACGTTCGAAGGGGCGAATGAGAGTGCCGACGAGCATGAACTCGCTTCTGTGGCTGCACTGCTCATCAACGCCGCCAAGATCGGCGTTCTCAAGCACCTCGTAGGGTAGACGATAGCTATCGAGGGCCTTCCAGTCGGCCAGGGGAGGTCCCTTGACCTCGCCGATGACGCCATCCTCTGCCACCTGCCACAGGCAGCCCCAAGCGTCCACGTATGAGCCTGCCATGTTGGGCGTGCCCCGGGCGCGCTCGCCCTGGCCGTAGCAGAAGACAGGCCGCGCAATGTCGAGGGGGAAACGGGCTTCGACAGCGGCCACCTCAGCCTGGCGGAACATCTGGACGCCCGGCAGTAGCCACAGATCGCGCGGTGCACGATCAGGGTGCCGGAAGCGCAAGGCGCGTCGGACTCGTTCGCGGCTTTGCATGTTCGCTTGAGGGCGAGGGAATCCCTCCCGTCCTGGCCAGTGGGGCGGGAGGGTCATGGACAGCGTTTAGAAGAAGACCTTGGCCAGTTCATACAGCTCCGGGTCTACACGCTGGGTGACACCGACAGCCTTGCGCAGCTCCACGGGCACGATCTGGTTGCCCTGCAGGGCCGGCATTAGGCCGAAGCGGCCCGTGCGCACCAGCTCAACAGCAGCGACGCCCGTGCGAGTAGCCAGGATGCGGTCGAAGACGGTGGGCGATCCGCCGCGCTGGAGATGACCCAGTACGACGTAGCGGCACTCCATGCCCGTGCCTTGCTCGATCTTCTCGGCCACTTTCTCACCCAGACCACGCTTGTCCAGACGCACGTGGCCAAAGGCATCGGTCGGCCCCAGGTCTCTCTTCTCCTCCATGTCGGGGATCTTGGCCCCTTCGGAGACGACCACAATGGAGGACAGCTTGCCCTGCGCCCTGCGGCGATTCAGGTGTTCGCAACACTCGGCCAGGGTTGTCTCGGCCTCGGGGATGAAGATGAAGTCGGCGCCGCCGGCAAGCCCGCCGAAGACGGCCACCCAACCGGCATCGCGGCCCATGACTTCCACCACCACCACGCGATGATGGGACGCAGCCGTCGTGTGCAGCTTGTCCAGGGCATCAACGACGGTGGTGACGGCGGAGTCGAAGCCGATGGTGTATTCGGTCTCGTTGATGTCGTTGTCCATTGTCTTGGGCACGCCGACGACAGCCATGCCCTGGTCGAAGAGCTTGGCAGCAACAGAGAGGGTGTCGTCCCCACCGATCGCCACCAGGGCGTCAATACCGTACTTCTTCAGATTCGCCTTGACTTGCTCCATCAGTTCCTGTTTCTTGATGGGGTTGGTGCGCGATGTGCCGATGATCGTGCCGCCCTTGGTCAGGATGCCGGAGACGGAGGCTGGCGTCAGGGGTTCGGCATCGCCTCCGCCGAGCAGCCCCGCCCAGCCGTTCTTGAAGGCGATCACTTCCCAGCCATACTCAAAGGCACGGCGACTCACCGCTCGGATGGCAGCGTTGAGGCCGGGGCAGTCGCCGCCGCCTGTCAGCACGCCGATGCGCTTGACCAGCGTGGTTCCGGGATCGAGCCGGCGCTGGCCGAAGAAGATGGTGGCAAGATCGTAGTATTGCTTGTCGGCGAACTGGATGCGCCCGGCGACCTTGGCCAGGGGAACCGTCAGGAAGCGGTTGTTCTTGCGGGTGGCCATCTGGCCGAACTGGAAGTTCTTGACCATGTCAACGGCCGCCACACCCAGGCGCGATGCCAAGACGCGGTCGAACACGCTAGGCGATCCTCCGCGATGGAGATGGCCCAGCACGACATGGCGGGTCTCGAAGCCGGTCTTGTGCTCGATGGCGGTCGCCAGGGACTCAGCCACCCCTCGCCGATCATAGCGGGGCCGACCAAAGGGATCCGTCGTCTCCACGACACGGGTGGCCAGGTCGGGCATCTCCGCCCCCTCGGCCACGACAACGATGCTGAAGGCCTTGCCGCCCTCGTGGCGGCGGATGATGTGCTCGCAGACCTGTGCGACTGTGGTAGGGACTTCCGGGATGATGATGAAGTCTGCGCCGCCGGCCAGTCCACCCACCAGGGCCACCCAGCCGGTTTCTCGCCCCATGACCTCCACCACCATCACCCGATGGTGGGCTGCCGCCGTGGTGTGTAGATTGTCCAGGGCCTGCATCACCCGGGTGACAGCCGAGTCGAAACCGATGGAGTAGTCCGTCTCCACTAGGTCGTTGTCCATGGTCTTTGGTACGCCAACGAGGTTGACGCCCATCTGGGAGAGCTTGGAGGCAACATCCAGGGTGTCGCGGCCGCCGATCACCACCAGGGCGTCCAGGGCGTGGGCACTGATGTTCTTGAGGATGTCACCTGCGTGGCGCTGGATATAGGCCGCCTGGTAGCGTTCCAGAGCGTTGACGGCCTCCTGAATGTCGGGCTCCATCGAATCCGACAGCATGCGGATAGCGGCATCAACGGATTTGCTGCGCTGAAAGGGATTGGCGCGTGAGGCACCAATGATGGTCCCGCCCATGGGGAGGATGCCTCTCACCGAGCTCACGGTGAGGGGGTACACGTCTCCCTTGCCCATGAGTCCGGCCCAGCCGTTCCTGATGGCCAATACCTCGTAGTCGTACTGGGCAGCCCGCCGCACCACGGCCCGGATGGCCGCATTCAGGCCGGGAACGTCACCGCCGCCCGTCAAGACACCGATACGCATGGCATAACCTCACAAGATGGAATGATTAAACAGGCGTCGCAAAGGGACAGAGTGGCCATGCCACTCTGCATCCTGATTATGCCACGTTCCCGCGCCCCTGTCAAGCACGTGCCTCTCGCGCGCCACAACGTCAGCAAAGCGAGCACGGAACTCCGTGTCTTGCACGGCCCACGCCAAAGGTGTATAATCGGCCAGCGGTGGGGCACACTCTCGGGAGGGTGAGCGCATGAAGCAAATCTGGTCGCCCTGGAGGCTGCGGTACGTGGTCGCGCCCAAGACAGAGGGATGCATTTTCTGCGACAAGAGGGCAGGGGACCCCACCAGGGATCGCCAGAACTACGTCCTGTTGCGCGGCGACAGGGGTCTGATCATTCTCAACCTCTTCCCGTATAACACAGGCCATCTGATGGTTGCGCCGTATGAGCATGTTCCCAGCCTGGAGGACCTGGACGCCGACAGCCTGGGCCACCTGATGGCGCTGGTGAATCGAGGCATCAGAGCACTGCGCCAGACGTACCGACCAGAGGGCTTCAACATCGGCGTGAACCTGGGCGCAGCCGCTGGTGCCGGCATCAGCGATCATGTACACGTGCACATCGTGCCGCGCTGGGTAGGCGATACCAACTTCATGCCGATCTTCTCGGAGACGAAGGTTATCCCCGAACTGCTGGACGCTACCTTTGATAGGCTCAAGAGCGTCATCTAGCAATAAGATGGCCCCGCCAAGACCCCCGAGGCCGTCCTTATCTGCGGCTGTGCCTCACAGGGGCACGGGCAGCTAATGACCCGCTGTCTCATAAAATTTGTAGACAAAAAAGCTTGACATAGCTGAGCAGGCTGTGGTATAATTACAAAAAAGGCGGATAACCACTCCGACAAAGGCAAATCCGGCGAAAGCTGGAGACGCAAAGCCACGGGTCTACATCGAGCGCAGGAGGACTGGCTCGATATGATTGCCAGGCTGCCGAAGAGGCTGGACGTGTCAGCGCCCGTCCGCGCTCGATGTCTGCGGAGTGGGCGCGTTCTTTTTTTGTGGGGCAAAAGCCCGCAGACCGAGGGAGCGGAGTATCATTTTGGTCACGGCATCGTCTATCATGGCGAGGGATGTGTTGTCCAGCGAGCCTGTATGTGTTATAATCATCATGGATAGCAAGTGGTACGCTAGCGGCTGCACCTCTGAGTGCGGCGGTCTGGCCTGAGGCGGAGGCCTGTCATGGTGCCACAGCAACACCAGTCTTTGCGTTCAGGTGCCCTGGCGGCTGCCAGTGTGCTGTTGCTTGTTACCCTCGCCTGTGGGCAGACGGCGACGACTCCCACCCGGCCTCCTGCCGCCAAGAGCACGTCGGTCAGTGGCACAGCCACGCCCCGGAGTCTGCCTACCCTGGCACCCACATACACACGCATGGCGACCTATACCCATACACCGACGCCAACACTGACCCACACGCGTACGTCCACACCCACCAAGACATCTACCCCCACCCGCACCCTGACGCCGACGAAGACGAACACTGTCCCGGTTCCCACGCCTATTCCCATGTCTACTGCTCCGCCAGGGGGCAGCCCGTCATCGCCAGGCACAGGGTTGCGCCCGCCCGGACCAACACCGGAACCGGCCTGCCTACCGCCTGAGCAACGAACCGACCTGCGGGGCAAGATCATCTTCTTGACCGACCGCGACAGCACGAGCTCCTACGCCACAATTCGCGTCTACGTCATGGACGCGGACGGCTCCAATCAGGTGCCCCTGGGGCCTTCGCCCCGCTGCGCACAGCAGACGTATGATTACTACCATGACCGAATGTCTGTGTCCAACGACAAGCAGTGGTATCTGACGGTGGAACGGGCTGGCTCCGGCAATAGTATCTTCCTGCGCGACAACCAGGGTCGCCTCGTGCGCCGCGTGACCACCCTCGACGGCGACAACTATGATCCAGCCTGGGCTCCGAACCAGGCCGAGCTGGCCTTCGTCAGCAACGTTGACCTCAACGACGAAATCTATGTCTCCGACATCAAGGGAACCTGGACCAAGCGCATAACGTTCAATACCTGGGAATGGGACAAACATCCCACCTGGTCACCAGATGGAAAAGAGATCGCCTTCTGGTCCAACCGCATCACACAACGCAGGCAGATATGGGTCGCTAAGGTGGACGGATCAGCGGTTCGCAACAACAGCAACAACGGCTACAACGACTATGACCCGATCTGGGTGAATCCATGAG
>DAOUCN010000149.1:0-2970 GCA_034431995.1 Chloroflexota bacterium
GACCGCAGCCTACGCCGACCAAGACGGTTGCTCCCCCTCCCCCTGCGCCTGTCTCCAACCTCACGTCGAGCGACCGCGCACGCATCGCCTGGGCCCACGCGCGCGACCACAACTGGGACATCTGGCTCATGACGTCTGATGCCAAAGAGACGGGCCGTCTGCCCATAGCGGATGCGCGCCATCGCCAGCCCGCCTGGTCACCCGACGGCACGCGCCTTGCCTTTGTCTCGAATCGCGACGGCAACAACGAGGTCTATGTGATCCGCAGCGACGGCAGCGGCCTGACCCGCCTGACCAATAGCCCGGCCAATGACTATGGCCCGGCCTGGTCGCCCGATGGCGCGCTCCTGGCTTTTGTCTCCAACCGCGACGGCAACGATGAGATCTACGTCATGCGGGCCGATGGCAGCGGACTGACCCGCCTGACCAACAGCGGCGGCTTCGACGGCCAGCCCGCCTGGTCGCCCGACGGCACACGTCTGGCGTTTACCTCCAACCGGGGCGGCAACCTGGATGTTTACGTCATGCCAGCCGGTGGCGGCGAGGCGACCCGCTTGACGTCGGAGAAGCGAGACGACCGCGACCCGGCCTGGGCGCCCGACGGCAGCGCTATCGCCTTCGTCTCCAACCGCAGCGGGCAGTTCCAGGTCTATACCATGCGCCCGGACGGAGGCGACCAGCGCCGCCTTACCAACTTCCCCAAAGGCGCCGAGCATCCATCGTGGGGACCGCCCCTTGCCGGGCGCAGCGGCCTCGGTCGCTTCCTCCTAGCCTTTGTTGCCTACACGGGGGATGCGCCCACCGCCTCTGCCGCCGAGATTTACACCATGCGCGGCGATGGCGGCGACCAGCGGCGTCTCACCCAGAACACGGTCGAGGACACCGAGCCCTGTTACTTCGTGCCAGCCACCCTGCGGCCCCCCATCGCCGTGTTGCCCTCGCCGACGCCGTTGCCACCTACGCCCGCGCCTGCCCCGCCGTCGCCAACGCCAGCGCCCACGCCACCACCGTCCGCTGCCGAGGTGGTGGTGGACGACCTATCGCCCGACTTCACTCGCGGCGGAACGGCCGGGTACTGGAAGGGCGCTGCCATCGGCTACGGCGGCCACATGTACTACACCTACAACTCGCGGCCGCCGGGGGACAACTGGGCACGCTGGACGCCCAAGCTCACCGCCCCAGGCAAGTATGAGGTCTTCGTCTTCATACCGGCCAAGAACGCCACTACCGCCAGGGCGCAGTACGTCATCTCCTACGGAGGGAAGCAATCCATTCAGGTGATCAACCAGTTGCTCTATGAGAACGAGTGGCTGAGCCTGGGGACATATCAATTCACGGCCCAGAGCGGGGAGGGCGTCTTGCTCACGGACGTGACCGGCGAGGCAGCCAACACCAAGCGCATCGGCTTCGACGCCGTCAAGTTCGTCTACAAGGGGCCATAGCTGGCCACGGATGCTGTCCCTATTGGGACGCGGATGACACGGATGCTGGCCACGGATTGGGACACGGATGGAACACGAACCCTCCTGGAGCTTATCGAAACCCGCGGGAGGGTCTTGTTCAAGGGGCAGTGAATAGAACGCGGACAAACGCTGACAGGGCGCGGAAGAACGCTGCTTTGTGGAAGAGCATGGCGCCAAATCGCCCCATGCGGACTGTGTTGTCTGTGCCATTCTCATCCATCTGGTGATTGGACACATCTCTGTCAGCGGTTGAAAACCGCGCCTACACCCGCGCAAGGTCGCCCTTCGGCGACCACTAGAGGCCAAGAAGGTGGCCTTTGCGCGGTGGTTGCTGTGACTTCGAGCCGCCAGAGCAAGATGTGTCCAGTCACCAGCATCCATAGCTTGACATGCGGTTGTGGGGGTGGTAGTCTATAGCTGCGCCGATTCACACCTGCGCTTGCGTGATGAGATACGCGTAGCCAGGGCCGAGGCGCCGGGACATGGGTTGGTAGGAGATGAAGACACCAATGGATCAGTCGGTTGCAGACACAGGTGTGAGACTGCCCATCGTCTGGAGCATTCCCCCTGACTTGACCTCGTCCTATGCCACAAACATCGTGGTGCAGCATACGGAGCGAGAATTCATCGTCTCCTTCTTCGAGATCCAGCTTCCGATCCTGCTGGGCTCAGCGGAGGAAAGAAGGGCTGCCCTGGAGACAATACGGCACATCGAAGCCAAGTGTGTGGCTCGGGTGGTGATAGCCCCAGAACGGATGCAGGAGTTCATAGACGTGCTGCGGGATAACCTGAAGACGTACTTGGAGAGACAACGGAGGCGATCAGAATGACTACTGAGCAGATCTATGTCATCCAGGATTTGCGATATTCGGCAGGCTCGTATGCCTCAGTGGGAAGGGACATCGCTGCCGCCATAGGACTGAAGGTACGCGTACAGGCCACCGCGGCACCTGTGGCTAAGTGGGCTGAGCCGACACCAGGGCTCGGTGCAGTGCTTGCTGAGATCGAGGCGTGGTGGCAGCCCCATGCCACGCGCCCCGGGGAGGAACCTGCCACCGAGTTCTTGCTGAAAGAACGCGCCAAGGAGCGATCCGTTGAACGGAACCACGAGAAGCTACATCTTTGATGCCTATGCTTTCGTGGCATACTTCCTGAGCGAGGAGCCTGGCAAACAACGGGTGTCGCAACTGCTGGCCGCAACAGGCTCGGGCGCTTATATCTACGCCCGCCTGATCACCTGCGGCGAGGTCTACTACGTCATTCAGCGGCGAAGGGGCGCGCACCTGGCACAGCAAGCCATGGCAGACATCGAACGGATGCCGGTGCGGGTCTGCGATCTTACAAAGGCTCGGGTGCTGGCCGCGGCCGATCTCAAGGCCAAGCATGGCACAGGCTTCCTGGACGCATTCGTGACCTCGCTGGCCCAGGAGTATGGCGCGGCAGTTGTTACTGGCGATCCGGATTTCCAGAAGGTAGACTGCCTTGTCCAGATCGAATGGTTGCCACG
>DAOUCN010000150.1:0-25818 GCA_034431995.1 Chloroflexota bacterium
GTTCACCGTCTTCATCAAGGACATCGGCCCCAACAAGATCAACGTCATCAAAGTGGTGCGTGAGATCACCGCTCTCGGCCTGAAGGAGGCCAAGGATCTCGTCGAGAGCGTGGCCGCTGGCCCCAAACCCGTCAAGGAAAACGTGGCCAAGGCTGAGGCACAGGCTCTCAAAGAGAAGATCGAAGCCACCGGCGCCACCGCCGAGATCAAGTAGACAGTACCGTGTAGCCCGTAGTCCGTATTCAGTAGCCCGCTTGCTGGTTCTCCGGCATTGACGGACTACTGAGTACGGGTAACGGAGTACGGATCATGCGTCTCGACGTGGCCGTCGCCAAGGTCGCCAAGTACGCCTCGCGTGAGAGTGGGGACACGCTGGAGATGATCGAGCGTCCCCACGGTGGGCTGTCCTTTGTCCTTGCCGATGGCCAGGGCAGCGGCCAGGCGGCCAAGTCTCTCTCCAACCTGGTGGCCAAGAAGGCCGTTGCCCTGCTGGCCGACGGCGTGCGCGATGGCGCCGTGGCCCGGGCAACCCACGATTTCCTCTATGCCTACCGCCAAGGCAAGGTCTCTGCCGACCTGACCATCATCTCGGTTGACCTGGTGACACGGACCATCGTTTTGTCTCGCAATGGCCATAGCCCCGCCCTCGTCGCCGCTGGCGGGACGCCCCAGTTGTTGGAGCAGGCGAGCCAGGCCATCGGCATCCACCCGCGCACCAAGCCCGTCGTCTCCGAACTGCCCTTGGCGCCGGGCCTGACAGTTGTCGTCTTCAGCGATGGGATTGCCGATGCCGGCGAACGATACGGCCAGCGCATGGACCTGCTGGCGGCGGCCAGCGACGTGCTCGGCGGTGGGCGCAGCGCCGAGGCTATCGCCGAGGCGTTCCTGAGCCGTGCGGTGAGCCTGGATCGGGGCAGACCATCAGACGACATGAGCGTTGTTGTTCTGAGCGCAGTGGAGGGCGAAGGGGAAGACGGGGTGCGGCGTCTGCACGTATCGTTCCCCATTGAAGAGTAATGAAGCCACAGACCTCACGGGTCTTGTTGCGACGCAGTATGCGGATCGCTATCGTTGGCGTGTGCGGGTCAGGCAAGTCGGTCCTGGCGCAGAGGCTGCGTGCGCTGGGCTACGACGCGAACGTCGTGTCGCAGGAGCACTCCTATGTGCCCACCCTCTGGCGCCAGAGCAGCCCCGACGTGCTCGTGTATCTTGATGCGTCACTGCCTGTGATCCGCAAACGGCGACACATTGACTGGGGCGAGGGCTATCTGGCTGAGGAGCACGCCCGTCTGGCTGACGCGCGCGGCGCCTGCCACCTGTACGTGAAGACGGATGCCCTCAACGAGGATCAGGTCTTCCGCCGCGTGCGCCGCTTCTTGGAGAAGCGTGAAGGCATCAGGGGCTAGGCGTTCAGACCCCGAAGTCTCGGAGATTGGGGGTGTCTGAGGGGAGGTGTCCCATGATCTACATTGGTACGAGTGGATTCAGCTACGATGACTGGGTGGGGCCATACTACCCAGAAACGCTCAAGAAGACGGACTGGCTGGCCTTCTACGCCCGGGAGTTCATGGCGCTGGAAGTCAACTTCTCGTTCTACACCCTGCCCACGCCGTTCTCCCTGGGCCGGATGGCCGACAAGACTCCGGAAGGCTTTCAGTTCACGGTCAAGGCGAACCAGGACATGACCCACAAGCGCGAGGACAACGACGCCGTGTTTCCCCAATTCAGGGCCGCCCTCAAGCCGCTCATTGAACAGGGTAAGTTCGGCTGTGTTCTGGCCCAGTTTCCATCCTCGTTCCATGCCTCGCCCGAGAGCCGGGACTACCTGGCCCTCTTTCGCGAGCGCATGGGAGACCTGGCCGTGGTCATCGAGTTGCGCAACCGCGATTGGCTCAATGAGGAGACCTTTGACTTCCTGCGCCGCCACAGCCTAGGCTTTTGCTGTGTGGACGAGCCGCGTTTCCAGAGTCTGATGCCACCCGTCGCCGTGGCGACGTCCGACGTCACCTATGTGCGCTTTCACGGGCGCAATGCTAAGAAGTGGTGGAATCACAAGGAGGCCTGGGAGCGCTACGACTACACGTACAAGCCGGAAGAGCTCCAGGAGTGGGTGCCCAAGCTGACGAGCCTAGCCGAGAAGAGCCAGCGCCTCTTCGTCTTCGCCAACAATCACTATCGCGGCCAGGCCATTGATACGGCTCGCCAGCTCAAGTTGATGCTGCCAGGGGCCGTGTAGGGACCTCTCTCACCTCTGCGCGTTCGTGCTCCGGCCCGCGCTGCCGCTGTTTCTGCGTCCGCGCCAACCGCACGATTCCCTCGCGGCTCATCGAGGGCGTGCAATCTGCCAGGACCAGCCCCATCGTCGTAGAGCGTGGCGGCGCAGAGGCTGCTCGTATCGGGCAAGGGCGTACGTGAGCCTCCTCCCATGGGGCCGGATCGCCTAGAAGGGCGGGTTATGCGGGCGGACGTTTCTTTGGTTGCGGTGGAGCCTGCCCCCTCTGCACCTCTTCCGAGATCTTGGAGATGAGGTGAGTGATGACTACTCCCAAGTCATAGATGTCAAGAACTCCATCCTTGTTCTAGTTCCTTCTCGTAGTCCCGTGTTGACGAAGACCAGCTCATTTCGCCGGATTCGAGCTTCTTGTAGCGAGAAACGACAAAGCCATAGTTGCCCTCAAAGCCGGCAGCTTTGGCGATGAGCTGCGCGTACTGCCAGTAGATAAAGCGCCGCACTGTGTCAACGTATTTCGGAGGCCTGAGAGGCATGTCCACCCCCTTTCCGCCCTCGTGCCTACGGCGTTCAGGGTGGGCGTCCAACAGCCGGCCCTTCCAGCGCCGCAGGCAGCGGCGGCTCTATGGCGTGTTGGTCGGACTAGGTCCTGCAAATCACAAACCATCGCGAAGGCGCGTCAGTAGAATGCCCAGGTCTTCCGTCTCTCCTTGGCTCAGGCAAGACCAGGGGGCATAGAAGTAACGGTCGGTAGCTTCCTCGGCTGCCTGGCGAATTTCTTCTCCCAAGGCGGTTACTCGATATTCTTGCCCTTCTTGCGTAACCCAACCGCGCCCTATCAGGTCTTCTAAGGCTTGCCTGTACTCATCTCGCGAGTATCCCCGGCGCTCTAGTTTTTGGCAGAGCCCATCGAGCGTTGTGACTTCTCTGCGCCAGAGGTAGGTGAGGGCTTCCCAGGCGTGTCCATCAATACTGTGAGGTCGCCAAGCGGCCAGGTGAGCATCATCGCGGTAAGAAACCAAATCGCTCAAGTATTGGTCAATGCGCACTACAGCTGAAGCATCGTCACCTGGGTCGGTTCGTCGCGAGTGAGAGATGCACCACTTGCCTGGCGGCTCCGGTGCGGCCAGACAAGACATCACGAGCCGATGGAGAAGGCGTGCCAACCGCTCCAATTCCGTGGCAGGCATGGGCCCAAGGGCTGCCATTCTTGCATACGCTGCTTCGATAACACGGTGTGCTGCCTGTCTCCCTATCTCGGTCAGGCGGTATTCGTTTCCTGCTTCTCCAACTGGGGTGAGAAACCCTTGCTTTGCTGCCTTGGCCAATCGCTCGTCGTACAAGCGTGGCGATGTGTAGGGGGATCGTATGCGTAATCGCGTTGCTGAGATGGGATCTGGTTCAAGCGTCAAGGCTGGCAATAGCCATCCATACCATTGGGGCACGTTCAACTCAGCAGCAGTCTGATCCATTGCTGGGCCATACTGCCTGCCAAGCCTCTGAAGCGCTTCCAAGGCTATGGACCACAGGGCGAGTGTCTTCATGGCACCTCTCCACAAGTTAGCGCCTTGTAGGCGTGGCGACTGAGCTCACGCGCCACCGTAGGCGGTCGGCTGGAGCGGATTGTTAGGCGGCGATTCACTCACATTCCCATGCCTTCAGGGTATCGCCGAGGGCAAAGCCTGCCCAACTCCCGAAGCCCGCTTTCTAGATCATCTTCCACATTCAATATCACCCTGTTCCTCGGAATAGCCGGATCGCCAGAAAGGGCAAACCTTGTTAACCAACCCAGCTTGGCGTTAGTGAACCGGATATCTATGAGCCCTTCTTTCTCCTCAATCTTCGATACGGCCAAGACATTCGATGGCTCAATCTCGAACAGAAGCAAAGGTGGGAAAACTAGCCTGCAAGAGAGAACAGTCTCGGTGAGGCAAAGGCATGCGAAACCAATGCTGAACCTCACATCTTTAGCCCAGTCTCGCCCTGCGAAGACTAACGTGTGGCTCCTCTCGAAATGTGGGAAAAGAGCAATCGGCCAGAAGCAGCTAGTCTTACTCAAGATGATCTTGCCTCTCATATAGGTCGTTTCTTCCATCACTGTTTCATAACACCGCCTAGCGGCACGTAGATCAGCCGCTGTCTTCGACATGCCGCGCTGCTTGGCCCCGCGCCGCAGGCGGCCGACTGCAAGGGCTGGCCATACGGCTGGTGCGAATGGGCAAAGCCAGAGCGCTTCCAGGCACAGCGTTGGTCTCAGGCGCCGGTTCGCGCAGGCAAGTACGCGCCTTGAACGTGCACGCATGCCGACAAAGCCAATTCCGGTGGCCACGCGCCACATGACGGCCCGCCGTTCAGCCGCAGGCGGAGCGAGCCCACCAAGCGGAGCGTGTTGACTGGATGCGCGTGTTAGCCGCGCTCTACCTGTTGCATAGCCGCCCCTTCCGTCGCACTGTCAACCTCGACACCATTGTTCCATAGCTCGTATTCGCTCAAATCCATTTCATCGTTCCAGGACACGCCATACCCGCCAGGATCAACGGTCACTGCCTTGAAAAAGGCTTCGTGTCTCAACAACTGAAAACGGTCCAGGTGTAGGATTCTCTGGCAATCGTAAACCTTTTGAACCCCGTTGACAAATGTGACCAGCAGGCGTTTCCCTTCAAGAGGGGTCACCGCTCTTATTCTGGGAGTCCCCATCTTACTTACTCCAATCCGGGCAGTTGCTTGAACTCATTCCTATTCCACATCTGTAGCAATTCTTGTTGATATTGGCTAGCCCACTCCACGACCAGTCGTTGGGCGCGGACAGGCAAATCGCCCTCAAGCATTTCGAGGGTTTGGATATCGAAGACCGCGTTGTACTCGCCATAGATGGCATGAAAGTGTGGGATACCATGTTCACGCTGACTGAAGTACATCTTGATGACGATTCCAAAGAAGCGTGCTATCACTGGCATGCCAATTCTCCTCGTCAAACGCGCGGCTAACGGTCGGGTTCAGGCGCGCTGCGGAGGGCAGCGGAGCAACGTCGCCTGCAACGCGTTGTTGGCCAGCGTCTTTTGCTTTCAAAACCCGATATTGGCTCCAAACAACCTTCAACCTTTGTAGTTTCTCAGCGCTCCTGTCTGTGACCGAAAGCTTCCTTACTCAGCTCTGCAGAGTCATAAACATCCTCTACCTTTTTGTTCGGCAATTACTACAGGCAGACTAATCCGCAATTACGTACACCAGAGGACCTGCATAATGGGCTACCGTGATGCGACCAAGTTGCTTGTCACCTCATGAAATAGGTCGCTTCAGAATATACACAGGGTCAGATACTCCGGCCATCGACTCGCCCTATTGTCTCCAGATTGCTGGAACAAGTTCCCATCCTTCCTGCCCCAGTTCACTCAGAGCCTCGGTAATCCACCAACGGCGCTGTTTCCAGTCGGGTACTACTTGGCCTTCTATATACTTGACCATGTGAATTCCATCTTCGTCGCACGGATATGCCGCAGTGAGTATCTTGTATTCCCATCTTTGCATTTTGTGTTCTCCCTTGCCTCGCCTATTTGGCACACTGGGTTCTGCCTATTCAAGAGATTCCTAGCATTGTCGCTCTCAGAACTAACAAGCGGGCCGACTACTGACTATGCAGAATCCACTCCGCATAACGCGTACGCGTCGAACTCCGCATGGCGCTTTCCTCCAGGGTCTTGTTCGGACACTATTCCGCATAAGGCTCGGCGTGGGGACCTTACACGTCCACCAGGCTGCGCTCTCATGCCAATAGTGATCGCACTCATGTGGCCACAGAACCCCCACCGTAACTCATTGTACTATGCACACATGAAAAGTCAAGCATGTGTTACCGGGTTGTCCACTGAGTCCCCCGCCCAAGAGGCCGCTGGATCGGGCCAGAGATACAATCCGCCGTGAGCGTTACTCGCCCCGCACCGAGGAGCACTGCGTCCAGTGGATCGAACGGTTCAGCCTCTACTACCAGAAGCGGCAACCGAACGACCTGGGCCCCGGGAAGGTCCAGGCTTTTCTCACCCACCCGGCTGTCGCCGAGCATGTCGCTGCCTCATGAACATTAACGAATCAGCCCTATCACTCGGAGTTATGCGCTCTACCGGTGCGCGGGAATGGAATTCCGCTCCCAATCTCACCACACGCGGAGTGCGGCGGACTATTTATCCGTGCATTGGTCGCTAAGCCCGACGGCGTGACGCTTGGCAGAGCGCAGGACGCAACTGCGCTTCCAGGTTGAAGATGAACCGCCAAGACACCAAGAACGCGAGCGGTTTCTTGCTGGCGCGTTTTCATGCCCGGTTGTGCCCTACCAGGGCATGGAAAAGTGCTGCTATGAGAATGTGTCTCCGTGCACGCGGTAGAGACCCCCGAGTACATAGTCTTCAGCCGCGGTTGTGCCGCAGGCATGATGACTAATGCCACAACGACGCCTCCGCGGCATCGAGGGCCGGATAAGGCATGCGCTAGACCCTGAATCATGCATGGACATGACACAAAGGACCCACCACGTAAGTGTGACCCGAGACGAGGCGCCAGACCTCATTCATGGCATGTCGGCCACTCGTCACCCCATGGCAGAGCCTGCCTGCTGCAAAGACGTGGAGGCACAAAGAAGAACTGCCTTGGTGCCTTGTGGCTTGGTGTCTTTGGAGTTAGAGCCATCTCCGCTTCTACTGGAACAGCCCGGCATGCGCGTACCGGTCGGCTAGGTCGCACAGGATGGTCACAATGAGCTTGCCTTCGCTCTGGCGGCGTTGCGCCACCTTGAGGGCAGCAAACACGTTGGCCCCGGACGAGACCCCGGCCACCAGACCCTCCTCCCGCATCAGCCGCCGGCTCATGTCGTAGGCTTGCGGGGTAGAGACCGTGATCACCTCGTCTATGAGATCGCGCCGCAGCACGGCGGGCACGAAGCCGGGCCCGATGCCGGCGATCCTGTGAGGCCCAGGCTTGCCGCCAGACAGGACTGGCGACTCCGCCGGCTCCACCGCGACGACGGTGATCCCCGGCTTCTTCGCCTTTAGCCCTTCGGCCACGCCGCTGAGGGTTCCGCCGGTGCCCGTACCTGCCACGAAGACATCCACTTTCCCGCCCGTATCTTCCCAGATCTCAGCCGCTGTGCCCTCACGGTGCACCTTAGCGTTGGCCTGATTGCGGAAGGGATCGGGCATCCAGGCGTTAGCCAGGGTCGCCACCAGCTCCTGGGCCCTGCGCGTCGCCCCCCGCATTCCTTCGCTGGCGGGCGTGAAAACCAGCTCGGCGCCCATGGTGCGCAGGAGGGCCACCCGTTCGGGGCGCTCGCTCTGCAGGGTCTCCGGCATGGTGAGGATGAGGCGCCTGCCCAGGGCGGCGCAGGCGAAGGCCAGGGAAATGCCCATGTTGCCGCTGGTGGATTCGACGATGATCGTCTCATCGTCTACTAGTCCTTGGGCTTCTGCCTGCTTTAGCATGCCAACCGCAACGCGATCCTTGACGCTCCCCCCGGGGGTAAGATACTCAACCTTGACGGCGACGCGCCCCATGGCCTTTGCCGCCACCCTGTTGAGGTAGACCATGGGCGTCCTGCCCACCAGCTCCGCAGCGTTCTGTGCCATGCCAGGCATGGGTCACCTCCGTAGTCCGTAGTCGGTAGTCCGTAGTCGGTATGCCGCGGCCCGTAGTCGGTGTGCCGCCGTGGGGCGTCTGTGTCTTGAAGAGTAACGCACATTGCACTTGTTCGGGACTAGAGGGGCCGCTTGGGCCCGAGGCTAGAGCCGTCGGGCTGAGAGAACCAAGCCCTGCGGGCTACGAATCAGCCCCGAAGGGGCCTCGCTCTTTCAGCACGGGTGGTTGCCCTGGCCTGCCGTGCCCCACCCCGAGCTCTAGGTGCGGCGCACGCCTGATTGTGATCTTCATCACGCGTGCGGGATAAGGTGGGCGCACGGGAATGCTGCTAACGTCGCCCCTCACCCTGATCCTCTCCCTGTTCAGCGATGGAAGCGGCAGGCAGTGCTCTGCTCCACGAGCCATCAGATGCCCTTTGCCTCTGCATTCTCGCCCCCTTCGTGCCTTTCGCGTCTTTCGCGTCTTTCGCGTTCGTTTTCGCGCCTCTCGTGGCCATCCCGGCTGCGACTCTCATAGCTCTCGTGGCTTTCGTGGCTTTCGTGGTCCCCTCTTTCGCGTCTTTCGCGTCTTTCGCGTCTTTCGCGTCTTTCGCGATTACCTTTCGCGTCTTTCGCGATTACCTTTCGCGATTACCGGCCCGCCTGTACCCAGGCGCACCAGCGGCGATCAAGCACGTCCATGGCGAAGTAGAGGGTTAGGCCCAACAGGCTCATGGCCGCCACGCCCGCATACATCTCGGCGTAGGCGAGGCGGCCCCAGGTCTCCACCATGATGTAGTAGCCCAGGCCAGCCCGGGTGGCGAAGGACTCGGCGAAGAAGAGGACGGCAATGGCCGTTCCCGCGCTCAGGCGTAGGGCAGTGATGATGGCCGGCAGGCTGGCAGGCAGATAGACATAACGAAGAACGTGTCGCCGTCGTGCCCCCAGCGAGCGCACGGATGACACAAGCTCCGGGCGTACTCCACTCGCTGCATCCCGCACCACCACCAGCACCTGGAAAAAGAGAATGAGCGAGATGATGAATATCTTCGACACTTCACCGATGCCCAGCACAAGGAGCACAATGGGCAGGAAGACGATCTTGGGAATCGGATACGTCAAGTAGATGAACGGAGCCGTCACGCGATTGAGGCGTTGGCTCTGGCCCATGGCCAGGCCAAGGGGTACGGCCAAGGCCACAGACACCAGGATGCTGACCACGACGCGGAAGGTGCTGACGGCCAGATGCCAGGCCAGCCCCCTAGGCATGGCTGTGACCAGCGCTACGGCGACGGCCCAGGGCGTCGGCAGAATGGATGTTCGCAGGGCCAGCGCCAGCACGGCCCAGACGGCGACGATAGCGATCACAGCCAGCACGATGTCCCGACGGCTCATGGCATCACCGCCCTTTCCAGCGGCAGTCCTTCCACGTTGGCACGCACCCGACGGCACATCTGCAAGTACCCATCCTCGCCGCGATACTCAATCCGTCCCGCTGCCGGGTTCTCGATGATGATGGGCACCCGATTCGGTGCACCAGGCAGGATGAGAATGCGTCGTCCCAACAGCACTGCTTCTTCGATGCTGTGGGTAACGAGAATGGTTGTCATGCGGGAAGCCAGGCCCAGCTCGATGAGCAGGTTCTGCATCCCCTCTCTGGTCAGGGCATCGAGGGAGGAGAAAGGCTCGTCCATGAGCAGCAGGTCGGGATCGAGGACGAGGGTGCGGGCAATGGCCACGCGCTGGCGTTGGCCGCCGGAGATCTGCGCCGGGTAGTGGTCGCGCACCTCGGTTAGGCCCAGGCGATCGAGCCACCCCTGGACGCCCGAGCGGGCGCCGTCGCCCTGGATGCCCCGAATGCGCAGGCCGAGCAGCACATTGTCCCATACCGTCGCCCACGGCAGCAAGCCGTAGTCTTGCAGGATCAGACCGGTGGACTTGCGCGGCTTGACTACGGGCGTGCCGTCAACGAGCACTTGTCCACGCGACGGCAGGCGCAGGCCAGCCAGCAGATAGAGCAGCGTCGTCTTGCCACAGCCCGACGGCCCGATGACCGCCCACGCTTCCCGGTCCTGCACCTGCCAGGAGAAGCGTTGAAACAGGGGCGGTTTGCCTGGATAGGAGAAGCTGATATCCGCTAAAGCAATCATTCAGGTTGGCACCAGATTGCCACAAAATGAACGACCATGCTGGCGGGCGACAGAATCACGTCAGAGCGCCTCGCCCAGCCAGCGAACCCAGGGCAGGGAGGCGCGAACCTGATCGTATAACCGCTCATCGCCCGTCCAGAGGTCTGCTCCCTCAGCCTGTGCCAGGGCAAGGTAGTGAGCGTCGTAGGTACCAGGTAGGCCATACTTGTTGGCCAGGGCAAGAGCAGCCTCGTGCAAGTGCGGCGGGCGCATGAGCAGAATCGGCAGGATGAAAAAGCGATCGAGAGCCGACTTGCTCTCCCCAGGAGAGAGCCGCCCCGTCCGCACCTGCTTGCGTACGATGGCTGTCACCTCGTAGGCCCATAAGTCGGGCGCGATGAGAGTCGCCCCGGCCTTCGCCCACTGCCTCATGAGACGATCCGCAGACTGGGTGAGGGGCTCGGACAGAACCAGCGCCCCACAGAAGCTGGCGTCAACGCAGATGTTCATTGCCGTTCTTCCTCGCGAGCCTCGCGCAGCAGCTCGGCGGCGGAAGGCCATTGGCGTGCGCCGGATTCCGCATCGAGCCGTTCCCTGAACGCCGCGACCTGATCGAGGGCAGCCAGCAGCACCCGCCGCCGCTCCTCCACCGCTTGGGGCTCATCCAGCGCTTCCAGGCGCGCAACATCCATGGTGCTGACAAGACCAGCGACGGGCCGCCCTTTGCGCGTGATGAGTACCCGCTCGCGACCGTGTGCCACCTTGTTGATCAGCTCCGAGAGCCTTGTCTTTGCCTCCCACACTCCAGCGCTCACCGTCATCTCAGGTCTCCTGGTTAGATTAGCTAGATTCTACCACATCAGCGGAAGCGTGTCAAGGAAACGCGGAGAGGTCGCGCCGGTTGATTGTGGCTGCCCATCAGACAGCCGCAAACAACTCCGATGCAGCCCTGACTGAGCCTGCGGGAGGAGGGCACGGATTCCACCCACGCCTTGGCACATTCCTTTTAGCGCGGCAGGTAGCTCCCATCCACCAGCTTCTCGTAGGCTAGTGGCGACGACAGCAGACCCCTCTCTACAGCCCACTGGACAACGTCTTCCACTTCTGCCTTCGCCGGCACCGAGGCCGCGGGGAAGGGCGGCATGGTGAACGTACCCCTCACTGGCTCTGGCACTGCCCCCTTCTCAATCAGAATATCCGAGTAGGCAGAGGGATTGGCGGTAATCGCCTTGACTGCCTGCTCATAGGCTGCCAGAAATCGCTTGACCGTGTTCGGCTTCCTCTTCAGGACATCCACCCGCATGGCCACTTCGCTCTGAGAGAATTGCGTGAGCCTGGTGTCGTCAGTCAGGAGGCGCGCGCCCTGGCTGATGGCCAGGGATGCCAGGGGCTCGGGTAGGGTGGCCGCCTGCACCTGGCCCTTGGACAGGAGTTCAAGGCGCACGGGTATCTTTGTCACCTCGGTTTTCTTGATGTCTCCCCTGCCCAACCCCGCTGCCAGGAGCATCTTATCGGTCATGTATTCGATCACCGTGTTGCTGGAGATGGCGATCTCTACACCCTTGAGGTCGGCGGGAGACTGGAGCCTGCTGCTGGCTGCGGCCAGGATGGCGAACTGGCGACGCTCTGCCGTGGCCCGCATGGCCACCCGCACCACCCTGATGCGGTCGGCATCTCGGTTCAACAGGGCAGACGAAACAAGGTCGTTGATCTGGCCATCAATCTGGCCGGCCTGAATCGCTGCGTCCCGTTCCAGAGCACTGGCAAACTGCACCAACTCAACCGCGAGGCCTTGCGCTGCGAAATATCCTTCCCGCTCGGCCACATGCAGCGGTATCACGTCCAGGATGGGCAGCAGGCCGATCTTCAGGCTGCCCTCCTCGCTGGGCTGTGGCGCACAACCGGCCAACACCGGCACAGCCAGCGCTGCAATGAGCAGAACCACGACAGATGCACGGATCATGAGCCTTTCCTCTCTCACTTGATGCCAACATGGATGGCCGCCACTCCCAGGGTGAGGGGGCGGCATGTCACGCGGTGCAGCCCCGCTTCCTCCATGATCGCCTTCAGCCGTTCTTGGGAGGGGAACTGGGCCGCCGAAGCTGGCAGGTACGTATATGCCTCCCGGTGCCCAGCCACGACCTGGCCGAGCAGCGGCACCACGCGCCGGAAGTAGAGACGGTGCAGCGCCGCCACCAGCGGGGACGATGGCGTGCCGACCTCTAGGCACACCACGCGCCCACCGGGGCGGGCCACCCGCGCCATCTCCACGAACCCTGCCAGAATGTCAGTCAGATTGCGCACGGTGAAGCCGCTTACCACGCAGTCAAAAGTCTCATCTGCAAAGGGCATGTGCAACGCATCGGCCTCGATGAAGGACACAGGTAGACAAAGCTTTGCCGCCTTCTGCCGGCCAATGGCCAGCATCGCTGCCGTCATGTCCAGGGCCACCACAGTCCCCCGCCCCATGCGCTGCGCCAGCAGTACGGCCAGATCGCCCGTCCCCGCTCCTACGTCCAGCGCCCGGCCACCCTCTGGCGGATCGGCCAGAGCCACCACCTGCCGCCGCCACGCCTGATCGCGACCCAGGGTCATCAGCCGGTTCATGAAGTCGTAGCGGGGTGCGATGTGCCCGAACATCTCCCGCACGTACTGGCGTTTCTCCGCCCCCACAGGAACCCGCATCACTGTCTGGCGCTCCTGGCGTAGCGCTGCTCCTCAGACAGGGCATCCAGGCCGAGAGCCGCCAACGCCCGCGCCACGAGGAAGTCCACCACGTCGTCCAGGCTCTGTGGGTGATTGTAGAAGGCAGGCATCGGGGGGACAATGTGTACGCCGAGCTGCGCCAGGGTAAGCATGTTGCTGAGATGAATAGCCGACAGGGGAGTCTCCCGCGGGACAAGCACCAGGGGGCGGCGTTCCTTGATGGTCACATCGGCAGCACGGTGCAAGAGGTTGTCGGCAAAGCCGTGGGCAATGGCTGCCAGTGTGCTCATGCTGCAGGGCACGACAATCATGCCCTGCGTGGCGAACGTGCCGCTGGCAATGGGCGCGCTCATGGCATGAATGGGGTAGCGGCGCAGATCCCAGCCTGCGTCTCTGCCCTGCGCTAGGACCTCATCGAGGCTCGCGTCCAGCTCCTCCCGCCACACCTGCTCGCCCATCTCGCTGGCGACCACAATGATGGAATACCCGTGCGCGCCCAGCCACTCCAGGGCCCGCCGGGCGAGCACAGCCCCGCTGGCACCGCTAATACCAACAACGACAGGTAGTGTCATAAACAGCACCTACACCGAGCACGAGGCTTGCTCAGGTGTTCGCCCTGCGCGGAGTTTCGCGCCAGAAACCAATGCTAGAGGACGAGAGACGCAAAGGTGAAGGCAAAAACGATCACCGCAATGTAGCCGTTGACGTTGAAGAAGGCGGTGTTGAGCCGCGACAGATCCCCGGGGCTGACCAGGGCGTGCTCATAGACCAGCAACCCGACCGCGCAGAGCCAGCCCACGTAGTAGAGCACGCCCAGCCCAAGCAGAGCGCCGACGCCCAGGAGCGCCGCCGCTGTTGCGACGTGCATGGCTGCCGACAGGTGCAGCGATGCCGCGATCCCGAAGCGGGCGGCAACAGAATGCAAGCCCTGCTTGCGGTCAACCTCCACATCTTGACAGGCGTAGATCAGGTCGAACCCTGCCACCCAGGTGGCCACGGCAAGGCCCAAGAGCAGCACCTCGAATGTGACCTCGGGTCGCACAGCAAACCACCCGCCCACCGGCGCCAGGCCGTCCGCCACGCCCAACCACCAGTGGGACAGCCAGGTGAAGCGCTTAGCGTAGGGGTAGGCGGCAACTACGGCGATGGCCAGGGGAGCCAACTTCAGGCAGAGATCGTTGAGCTGCCAGGCCGCTACCAGCAAGACGGCGGCAGAGGCGACCGCGATCGCCAACACCTGCCACGGCGCAATGGCACCGCGCGGCAAGGGGCGGTTCATCGTGCGCGGGTTGCGGGCATCAATCTCTCGGTCAATCAGGCGGTTGGCCGACATGGCCAGGGTCCGTGCGCCGGTCATGGCCACCGTGATCCACACCACTTGCCACAGCTCCGGCAGCCGCTGTTCTGCCAGGATCATACCCAGGTAGGCAAAGGGCAGGGCGAAGATAGTGTGCTCGAAACGAACGTTGTCCAGCAAGATGACCAGTCGCGAGAAGATTGCCGTTACCATGTGCAGCAGGGATTATAGCATAAAGGTGACAGGGGCGAAAGGGGCGTCGGCTTCCGTGGGGCTTGGCCTCCGATGAGGCACAGCAGTGCGCCGGAACTGGGCGACGGCAGGAACAGGCCCACGAAGTGGCAGGCATCGCAGCCTGCTGTGCCCCAGATGGGACAAGTGAAGTTGCTGAGACGCGCCCCCAGAAGTCGGCGATTGGACACATTTCGGTCAGCGGCCAATAACCGTTGCCGCAGTCCTTTGTCCTGCTACCTGGAACCACGAAACATCCGGTTCCCTCTCCCCATCGGGGAGAGGGTTAGGGTGAGGGGCGATTCCAGACTCAAGTCTACCCTCATCCCAACCTTCTCGCTAAGAGGGAGAAGGGGCTAGAAGCGACGCGTTGGGAAGGTATTCTCTGAAGAATCATAAAGCCGTACCTGCAACAACGCCACCCGGCTCTACAGCCACCCATCTGGGCCACGCAGGCGGCCTGTGCGCGTCTGTAGCTGCGAGAGCCCGCCCCGCTGTGTCGGCCATCGGGCGCTTCGCGTCGCCAGGGCAAGATGTGTCCAATCAGCAGGCTGTCACGCTTGACCGGCATTGCCTGATGCTGTATACTCGTGACGAGTGCTGTAACTGGTCAGCATGGGTGCCGTGGATGCGGAGGCCGAGAGATGGCGAGAGCGGACGCGTTGGGTGTGCTCTCTCATTCGTGGTTCAGCAGCATAGCCGAGATCATCCGCTATTCAGAGCTGCTTCGGAATCTGGTGGCGCGCGATCTCAAGGTGCGCTATCGGCGCTCTGTGCTAGGCTTGCTGTGGACGCTCCTCAACCCCCTGCTCATGATGGTGATCTTCACCATTGTCTTCTCAGGTGTGTTTCGCTCCAGTTTGCAGCGCTTTCCGGTGTACTTCCTGGCTGCCTTCCTGGCTTGGATGTTCTTCGCCCAGACGACAGTTCAGGCCCTCACCACCATGTTGCGTAGCGCCCCCCTGTACAAGCGCATCTACGTGCCCAAGGCCGTCTTCGTCCTTGCCAATGTGGTGTCGGGACTGGTCAACTTGCTCTTGGCGCTGATTCCCCTGGCCGTTCTGCTGCTTCTATTGAGGCACCCCTTACGTCCCGCTCTCCTCTTCCTGCCAGTGCCCATTCTCCTGCTAGCTCTCTTCACCACTGGCGTCTCGTTGACGGTAGCTACCCTCTCGGTTTTCTTCGACGACATCAACCACTTCTATCAGGTGGCACTGCAGGCCCTGATGTATCTGTCAGCCATCTTCTACCCTGTGGATATTGTGCCCGACGAGTATCGCCTGGCGATCTACCTGAATCCATTGTACTATCTCATTGAGACAGTTCGCACTCCTGTCTACCGGGGCATTCTTCCTGATCCCTATTATCTACTCATCAGTGCCGTCTGCGCCTTTCTTGCGTTTATATTCGGATGGTGGATCTTCCACCGCTCCTGTGATCGCTTCATCTACTATGTCTGAAGCTGAGAAGGCGATCATCGTGTCGGACGTGTCGGTGCGCTACCGCGTGCCCAAGGGGCGCCGCCGCAGCCTCAAACAGACACTGATCCGACTCTGGCGGGCGAACCCGGGCTACGATGACTTCTGGGCCCTTAGGGGTGTTGACCTGTCCATCGCGCCCGGCGAAGTCCTGGGCATTATCGGTCAGAATGGGGCCGGCAAGACCACTCTGCTCTCGGTCATCGCTCGTGTCCTCAAACCCACCATGGGCACAGTGGCCGTTCGCGGCCGCATCGCACCGCTGCTGGGTCTGGGCGCCGGCTTCGACACCGAGTTGTCTGGGCGCGAAAACGTGTATCTCAATGGGGCGATCCTGGGCTTCAGCAAGAAGATGATGGACGAGCGTTTCGACCGCATCGTCGAGTTCGCCGAGTTGTGGGACTTCATTGACGCTCCCTTGAAGACCTATTCATCAGGCATGCTTGCCCGGCTGGGCTTTGCCATCGCTACCGATGTGGATGCCGATATCCTGCTTGTGGACGAGGTACTGGCCGTGGGCGATGAGCGCTTCCAGAAGAAATGCCTGGCACGCATGAACAGTTTCCGGGCGCAGGGCACCACCATCCTGCTTGTCACCCACTTCATGGAGACTGTGCTGGCCATGTGCAATCGAGCCATTTGGCTGGAGCAGGGACAGATCGCCGCCAGCGGAGAGCCGGCTGCCGTGGTGCAGCAATACCGGCAATTCCTGGCTAGGAGATAGGCGATGGTCTCCTCGCGGGAAGAAGGGCACCTGGGCGATCTTGCTGCCTCGGCTGAGGCCGACAACGTCGAGGATCTCCGGCAACAGTTGGCGCTGCGGGAGCAGGAGCTGGGCCGGGTACGGGCTGAGCTGGTGGCAGCTCAGGCTCGCGCGGCGAGTTACGAAGGGGAGATTGCCAGACGTGACCGTAGGATCAGGGAACTGGTGGCCATGGTTGCTGACCGCGACCAGCGCATCAGTGCCATGCGGCGCACGAAGACCTGGCGGGCCGGGCTCGCGCTGAGGGTGGTCTTTGGCGCGCCCCTGAGGCTGGCGCGAGCGGTGGCGAGACGTGTCCTGCCCAGGGAGACACGCCGTCGCCTGCGCCAGCGCTTCGGTTGGCTGCGCCGGGGACCGGCGCACCCCCCCGCGGCGGCGACGGCCGTGGCAGCTGTTCTGCCTGCCCAAGCTGCCATGCGCACACGTGCTGGCTGCAGGCACGACGTGGTCCGCCTGCCGATCATCGCGTGGGATTTCCGTTTTCAACGCCCCCAGCAAATGTCCGTGCGCTTTGCACGCGCTGGGCATCGCGTCTTCTATGCCGACGTCCGTTTTCGACCCACAGATGGCCCCGCATCTTACCTCTTGTCCCGCATAGATGAGAATATCTTCGGCGTTCAGCTTCCAGGCCCGCGAGAGCGTAGGATCCAGAATGCTGCCATGGACAAGCGGCTCCTGGACGAGTGTTTCGCCGCGATGAGCGATCTCCGTGAGGCGGAGGCCATTGAGGACGCAGTCGTCATCGTGGATTTTCCCTTCTGGCGACCTCTCGCGATGCGCCTGCGCGATGCCTTTGGCTGGAAGGTCGTTTACGACGCGATGGATCGGCACCGCGGCTGGGACAACGTTGATGCCTCCGTGCTGGCGGAGGAGGAGCCCCTAGCCAGGGAGTCAGACCTCGTTCTCGCCGCCACAGAGCCGATCCTCGCCGATCAGCGCCTCTGGAACCCCAAGGCCGTCTTATGCCGCAACGCCGTAGATTTCTCTCACTTCAGCAGCACACCACCGGTCCACCCCGAGATCGCCGACCTGCCGCATCCCATTCTTGGCTACTGGGGGGCTGTCTCCTACTGGTTCGACTCCGCGCTGGTGGCTGAGCTGGCCCACCGGCACCCCGAGTGGACATTCGTACTGGTCGGACAACCAGTGGGCGACAACGTGATACCGATCAGGGACCTGAAGAACGTGCACCTCATGGGAGAACGACCGTATCGCGATCTGCCGTCGTTTGCGCAGGCCTTCGATGTTCTTCTCATCCCCAAGCTGCGCAACGTCCTCACCGAAGCCCAGGGGACGCTGAAGCTTTACGAGTATCTGGCTGTCGGCAAGCCTATAGTCGCTTGCGATTCACCGGAGCATCAGCAATTCAAGGACCTCGTGTATATCGCCCATGACGTAGACGAGTTCGAGGCGAGCATTGAGAAAGCCCTGTCCGAGAATGACCCCCAACTGGCCCAGACGCGCCGGGAGGTGGCTCGTCAGCATACCTGGGAGGCCCGCTATCGCCAGATCGAGGATGCCATTGTCCGCCTCTATCCCCTGGTGAGCGTTGTCATTCCGACGTACCGGAATCTGGGCATCACCCGCGCCTGCCTGAAGAGCATCGAGCGTTTCACGACCTACCCGAACTACGAGGTGATCGTCGTTGACAACGGCTCCGCCGATGGCACTGCCGAGTATCTGCGGTCGGCGGCAGCAGCCAATCCTCGCCTCACGATCCTGCTGAATGAGACGAACCAGGGCTTTGCCCGGGCTGTCAATCAGGGAGTGGCTGCCGCGACAGGCGAGTACATCGTCGTTCTGAACAACGACACCATCGTCACTCATGGGTGGCTCGGCCGACTGATTCGACACCTACACGACCCAAGCGTCGGCATCGTTGGTGCGGTGACCAACCACACCGGGAATGAAGCGCGCATCGCCGCCTCCTATACCAGCGCCTACGAGATGCACCGATTTGCCGCCGACTACACCCGCGCCCACGCCGGCCAGACGCTTGAGGTACGCATGGTCGCCCTGTTCTGCGCTGCCATGAGGCGAGCTGTGTGGGACGAGATTGGTCCCCTGGACGAGCGCTTCGAGATAGGCATGTTTGAGGACGATGACCTGGCGCAGCGGCTGCGTACGACGGGTTACCGGATAGTCTGTGCGGAGGACGTGTTCGTGCACCACGAAGGGGCTGCCGGGTTCAAGACCCTGGGGCCCGGTGCCTACGACCGCCTTCTGCGCGAGAACCGCGTCCGCTTTGAACAGAAGTGGGGCACGCCCTGGATACCGCACAAGTGCCGCCCAGGCGCGGGCGGGCCTGCCCCACAGTTGCTTCAACACACGGGCAACAAGCGGCGTGTCATGCTCATCGGCTTGGACGGCGGCACGTGGGAGCTGCTCGGTCCGTGGATAAAGGAGGGGCTGTTGCCCAACCTGGCCCGTTTGACGGAGATGGGCGCCAGCGGCGTGCTGCGCTCCACCATACCGCCTATTACCCCGGTGGCGTGGAACTCCCTGGTCACAGGCACCAATCCAGGCAAACACGGCGTCTTCCAGATGCTCAAACGTTCCTCTGGCTCCTACGACTTCGTCCCAGTCACCAGCCTGGATCGGCGCACACCGGCACTCTGGAAACTGATCAGCGACAACAACGGGCGCGTCGTGGTTATTGACATCCCAATGACCTACCCTCCGGAGCCTGTGGCGGGCGTCATGATCTCAGGCATGGGCACCCCGAGCATCAGGTCCCCATTCGTCTACCCTCCCGGATTCAAGCCACAGCTGGCTATGTTCGGCGAATACCCGCTGGATGTAGACTATCTGTCGGAGCAAGAACATCTCCTGACGAGCGCTGCCCGGCTTGTGGAGCATCGTCTGCAGGTAGCAGAGTATCTAGCAGATACCGAGCCATGGACTTTCTTCTTCCTGGCCATCATGGCGACTGATCGCGTGCAGCACAGCCTGTGGCGGTATCTGGATCCCCGGCACCCTGCCTATGACCCAGAGGAAGCTCGCCGCCGACTGCCGGCAATCATGCGGTTCTACTCTCAAGTAGATGACGCCATTGGCAGGTTGTACGCCCGACTCGACGCGGATGACGTGCTAATTGTCGCCTCGGACCACGGCTTTGGCCCGGCAGGGCGCAGCTATTTCATCCACCCCTGGTTACAAGAGCATGGCTACATCGGCCGCACCCAGGAGTTTGACCTGGCGCGGGATCCCCGATGCCAGCATATGACGAAGTCGCAGGTGCAGGCCGACCCCGGCGGTACAGTATCCTTCAACCCGGGCGGTGGCGTGACGCTGCGCGTGGACAGACCGGGTTCCTACGCAGGGGTGTATCTAGATGTGGCCCCCGTTGAACCGGGCCAGCCATACCAGATCGCCGTCAAAGCCCGTGGCAGCCCAGAAGGAGTGTATCTGCAGATCAGTCACGGCGGGGTCACCATTGAGCACATCCTGGCCAGTGGCATAGTGCTGAAGACCAGCAAGGTGGTGTCTGCCATCTTCACGCCCGGAACCGATACCATCAAACCGCTCGTCTGCATGACAACCTATGGGGGTCGCAAGGTAGGAGAAATCGTCATCGAAGGGGTGCATGTCCACCAGCTCCAGAGTTGGAACAAGTCCCTCGTCTACGCCGATCCTGTGGGCGGCGGCATCTACGTCAATCTGAAGGGCCGTGACCCGCATGGCGTCGTTGCACCAGGAACGCAGTACGAAGAAGTGCGCGATCGTCTAATCCGAGATCTGCTGGCCACGCGAGTGCCCGAGACCAACGCCCCCCTCGTTGTCGGTGCGCGCAGACGCGAGGACGTCTACCACGGAGACCAGGTACCCAACGCCCCAGATGTCCTATACTGGTCCGAGGAAACGACGATTGTGCCACGCCTAGCGGCCGATAGCGATTTGGCAACGGCAGATTTCGGACAGGACTGGACAGGGCAGCACCGTCTGGAGGGAATGTGGCTTGCCTGCGGTGGCCCCATTCGCCCTGGCATTAGGCGCAACGCGGACATTGTAGACATCGCGCCTACGGTGCTACACTTGCTGGGCCTTCCTATACCGTCTGATATGGATGGGCAGCCGCTCCTGGAGGTCACAACTGAATGTTCTAGCGCCGACACCGGCAGGCTAACCCACGGGTCGTCCTCTGTTCCGGCTTCCTCTCGCGACAGCGGCGAGACACCCGAACCCGTGTACTCAGCCGAAGAGCAGCGCCAGGTAGAGGGGCGGCTGCGCAAACTGGGCTACCTGGATTAGTCCGTCGGCGAACGAGTCAATAGCGACCCAAAGAGGTTCCGCTTCTTAGAATGGCATGCCTCTCTCCATGGAGAACCCAGGGGCAGCGCTATGGCTGAAGATGCGGGGGAGCGCGCAGGTCCCCCCAGACCCTAGGGAAACCATTCAGCACGGCTGATTCCGAGGTAACTGCGATTGTTCCGCCACCAGAACACCTGGCCTTTCTTGGCGGTCTCGCCTGCCTGTCGCTGTTCGCCCTGTGGACCTACACACTCATCCTGCTCCCGGGACTTGGCATGGCAGGCGACGGTGATGTGGCCAAGTTGTAGGTCGGGCATGATGCCCGACTGCACAGGTACGCTGTGTCATGCTGAGCGGAGCGAAGCATCCCGCCTTGGGGCCACGAGACATGCTTGGTCGCAGAGAACGCTCCTCAGCATGACACGCGCGACGGCGAGGTTTCTGCCGTCTCACATGACGCCCCGCGGGCGGCACGGAAGTCTGAGAATGACCAATCCGGTACGCGAAGCCGCGGGGCTAGGGGCGAAGACGCGTAGGCCCTAGGCCTTGGCCCCCGCAAGCGAGGTTCCAGATGACCGGCACGAGGTTGCGATGCGCCCTTCCCACCATATTGCTGGCTGCTCTCTTGGCAGGGGCGCTGTGCGTGCGCTATGCTCCTGCCCGCTACGCCGCCCAGTTGGAACCGAATCCAGATGCCACTGAGTATGCTCTGGGGGCCCTGGCAATGATGCAGGGCCGCATGAACAGCATCGTCATCAACAATGTCGTCTATCCGAGCCATTGGTCCTTCGGCTTTCCAGCCATGCTCGTGCCCGTTGTCTCGGCACTGGATACGCGGCCCGAACGTGCTGTGTACGGCGTCCTGCTGTTCGGCCTTGGTTCTCTGTGCCTGACCTACGGCATCGGGCGCCGACTGTTTGGGACACAGGCTGCTCTCGGCGCTGTGGCGGTTATGGCGGCCTCCTTGCGCCACATTGAATCCAGCCGAGCAGTCATGAGCGAGCACGCCAGCACGGTCATGTTGTTGATCATGTTGCAGGCGGCGCTAGAGGCCTCTGCCGTGCGCTGGTGCGGCAACTCCCTGCTTCTTGCCGGCCTGGCAAGCAGCCTCGCCGTTGCCATTCATCTCGCGAACGCTCTGCCTGTTGTGGTAGTTTGGGCGCTCGTGGCTTGGTGGCAGAAGGGGTCACGTCTTCGTGCGTTCGTGTTCTTGGCGGCTGGGGCTCTGCCAGTGCTGGCTCTGCAGCTCGCCTACAACATCTGGGTGTTTGGCCACCCCTTGCGCACAGGCTACCACTACTGGATGGAAAGTGTCTATGGCGACCTCACCGTCGCCTACAATTTGCGCTACCTGCTTGGCCCGGCGCCGCCCGACAATTCCTCTACCCTGAGCTACTATACGCCTTTCCTCCTCGGACTGAACAACCGTTACTACCCTGCCGTGTTCGTGCCGGTGGCGATTGGCGGGCTCATTGTCGCATGGCGACGAGCCGGGAAAAGGCTGCGGCGTTCGCTGATCTTGCTGATCGGCTATGCGTTGACATGCGTGCTCCCGTGGTATGTGTACTTCTTCAAGGACGACCGCCACTTCCTTCTCGCTCTCCCCGTGGTCGCACTGCTGGGCGCCTATTGCCTTGTGGTCCTCTGGCATCTCGGCCGGCGGCTATGGACACGACGCGTCTTCGTCGCTACCGCCGCCATTGTCTTCGCCTTCCTGATTGTGCTGGCAGCATTTGTACCCATCGGTGTCGCGGCCGTCCGCAACAGCTATCTGTGGGCAGTGCTGCGGCGAGGGCGTGAACCCCCCTTGCACTGGAAATACCTCACTGCCCGCTACATCAACGGCCACGTGGAGACCAATGCCTGGATCATTTCTGGCATCAGCGGCGCATATCTTCAGCATTACGTGATTGACGGTACCGAACGGCTGTACGTGGCGATAGGGCGCTACAGAGTCGAGTACCTCAACAAGAGGTCGCTCCCTAATGTCATCGTCGCCTCCGAGTCTGTTGACACCATTCGGGATGCTATTGGCCGTGGCATTCCGGTTTACTTGATGACAGACCATCTGACGGCAGTCCTCAATGGCGAAGAGTACCGAACGCTTGAGGCCGCCTTTGCGTTCCATCAGGTTGGCGGCTTTGCCGCGCCATCCGGGGGCTACTTTGCCTTGGTGCGGCTGGCAAACAAGTGACGCGAGCGACGCCATGACGATGACGGGAGATATACTCTACTTGGGCCGCGTCCCCTGGGACTGGCTGTACCAGCGACCGCAGCACCTGGCGGCCGGGCTGGCGCGGCACTTCCGCGTCCTCTACGTGGACACGCCCCGCTCTACATTCTATCGGCGCGTGATCAGGCCGCTGCGTCAGGGCCGGCCGGTGCGCCCGCTCCTCTGGCAGCCCCTACCAGGCCTGGCCAGTTTGTCGGTTCTCAGCCCGCCCTATTTGCCTTTCATCACCCGCCACTGGCCGCCTGCGGCCCACTATGTCATCACGCGGGCTCTCATCCGTTGGACCACTCGCCGTCTGGGCATGACGGGGCCGATCCTTTGGGCCGCCGACCCGCGGGACACATACGTACTCGACGCACTGCCCTTCAGCCTGCTCTGCTACGACTGCATGGACGACTACCCCCTTCTGACGCCGTTGGAGAGCCTGCGCTCCCTCCTGGCAGAGCAGGAGATAGCCATTCTCAGACGTGCCGACGTCGTCTTCGCCTCATCGCAGCACCTGGCTGCCGTCTGCGCGAGACGGATGGACATGCAGGAAGGCGTTCCTGGAAAGCGGGTGATCGTGGTGCCAAACGCCGTTGATCCCGAGGTGTTCTCTGCCAGCGCCGCACCCGTCCCCGCTGACCTTGCCGTGATCCCCCGTCCGCGCCTGGGTATGATGGGTCTCTTGGCCCCATGGGTTGATCTAGACCTCGTCGCAGCCGTAGCCCGTGCACGGCCGCAGTGGCATATCGTCCTGGTAGGGCCAACCCGCGTCGGCCACCAGGCGGCGGTGGCAGCGCTGAAGAGCATGCCCAACATTCACGTGCTGGGCGAGCGGCCTTACGAGAGCATCCCCGGATACGTAAGGAACTTCGACGTGTGCCTGATCCCATTCAAGGCCAACCATCTCACCGCGGGTGTCGATCCTGTCAAGTTCTACGAGTACATGGCGGCGGGCCGCCCCGTGGTCGCCAACGGTCTGCCGGAGCTGGAACAATACGCCAGTGTGTGCCGGCTGGCCGAGACCGGCGAGGACTTCATTCGGAAGATCGAGGAATGCCTTGCCGAGGAGCAGAGCGGGGAGGCACAAGCCCGGGCCGAGGAGCGTCGCGCCCTGGCCCGGGCGAATACGTGGGATCAGCGTGTGCAGACCATCTCGGAAGCACTGCTACTGGAAATGGCGAGACGCGGTGACGCGGTGACGCGGTGACGCGCAGATGGCAGGAGGACGAACAGGATCGAGTCCGTGGCCGGGTATTGCGCTACCCTCGCACCGCATATCCCTCTTTGCCCTCTCTACGTCACTCCGTCTCGATGTCATAGTCCATACTCAGTCCAGCGCTGCTCCACCAGTGCCTTGATCTCCGCACTCATGACGATGTCTGGCGGCCAGGGCCGCGGGTGGCCTTCCGAGGCGTCCTTGCGGGTGGCGTCTATGCCCAGCTTGCTGCCGTATCTGGGCAGCGGCGAGGCATGGTCGAGATCATCTACGGGGCCGTCCACGATGACAATATCGCGGCGGACGTCAATGTTGTTCGCCACCCGCCAGGCTACCTCGGACAGATTGTGCACGTCCACATCGTGGTCAACCACGATGATGGCCTTGGACAGGGAGAGCAGCATCAGCCCCCACAAGCCATACATCACCTTGCGCGCCTGGCCGGGATAGCGCTTCTTGATGGACACGATCACCAGGTTGTGGAACACGCCCTCGGCGGGCATGTTGATGTCCACGACTTCGGGCAGGAAGATGCGAATGAGGGGCAGGAAGAGGCGCTCTGTGGCTTTGCCCATCCAGTAGTCTTCCATCGGCGGGCGGCCCACGATGGTGGAGGGGTAGATGGGATGGCGGCGATGGGTGATGGCCGTGATGTGGAAGACGGGATACTCCTCGGGTAGGGAGTAGTATCCCGTGTGGTCGCCAAAAGGCCCTTCAAGGCGCTGCTCGTTGGGGTCGAGGTAGCCTTCTAGCACGATCTCCGCCTGGGCGGGAGCTTCGAGGTCAGTGGTCACGCACTTGACCATCTCTACGGGGGCTTTGCGCAGCCATCCTGCGAAGAGGATTTCATCTATGTCCGGGGGCAAGGGCGCCGAGGCCGCCCAGATGGTGGCTGGGTCGCCGCCGATGGCCACGGCCACGGGGATGGTGGGCTTGCGCGCTTCCTGGGCCTTGCGCTGGTGTTCGCGCCCTCCCTTGTGCGTCTGCCAGTGCATGCCGGTGGTGCGCTCGTCGTACACCTGCATGCGGTACATGCCCACGTTGCGCGTGCCGCTGATCGGGTCGCGGCTGATCACCAGCGGCAGCGTAATGTAGCGGCCGCCGTCGTCGGGCCAGCACTTGGGGATGGGGAAGCGGCTGAGACGCGCGTTCTCGCCCTGCAGCACCACTTCTTGGCAGGGGGCATTCTTCACCATGCGGGGGGCATAGCGAACGACCTCGGACACCTGTAGGGCTTTCTGGAGCTTGCCGCCCAAAGAGCGCGGGAGGGACAGGTCCACCAGTTCAGCCACCCGGCTGCCCAGCTCGTCCAGATTCCCCACACCCAATGCCCAGGCCATGCGCTGCGCCGTGCCATACATGTTGATGAGCACGGGGATGTCCGAGCCGGTCACGTTCTCAAACAAGAGGGCCACGTTCTTCTCCGGTGGCCCTTTCATCACACGGTCGGCTATCTCCGTGATCTCTAGCTCGCTGGAGACGGGAGCCGTGATTCGCTTGAGCTGCCCCCGCTCTTCCAGAAAGCCAGCAAACTCCCGCAGATCCCGAAACCCCATCCCTCTCCTTCAATCCTCAATCTGCAATCTGAAATCTCTAATCTGCAATCCCCAATCCCACTCACTCCACCGCCGCCCGCGCTGCCCTCAGATGCGCTTCCGGCACATCTATCGGCACCACGCACCCCGCTCCCACCAAGAAG
>DAOUCN010000151.1:0-2158 GCA_034431995.1 Chloroflexota bacterium
CATGACGCGGGTCGTGGCTCGCAGCACCGGCCTGGTCTCGGCATTGGCCGCCACCAATACGCCCTCCGAATGACGGACACCCTCGGTATCATCGGCGTGCGGGCACTGCCCGTCCTCACCATCGTGGCAGAACCGCCGGCATGATGTTCCAATGATGCTCTCTTTGGGGGCGCCGATCATGCGCACGGCAGCCGAGTTGGCGTCAACGATGACGTGCGCTTCCGGTTCGATGAGCAAAACGGCGGTCTGCACCTCCTCGAACAGCCGCTGGTAGCGGGCGTTGGCCTCTGTCAGTTGCAGCCGCGACTCCTCCAGCGACTGCAACATGCGGTTGATTGCTCTTGCCAGCGTTGTCAGTTCGTCGCCGCCATGGGCAGCCACCCGCGCCGACAGATCGCCGCTGTCGCCAATCCGACTGACCGTGGTGTTCAGGGCTATCAGCCGCGACAGCACGAGCCTGTCCAGATGAAGCACGAGATAGATGAAGAAGACAACGCCAGCGGCGAGCAGAGCCAACACGAAGTACAGAGTAATAAGGATGCCCTGCTGATGGATGTCCCTGGGCATGTCAATCCTCAGCAGGACGCCGGGATCACCGTACACGTCGGCCAGCAGGGCATATCCGGCCGTGGTGTCAGCGGTCAGCGGGCGCACTACAAATGGCGAGTCGTCCGACAGCGCAGACCGCGCCGACACGAAGTCGGGCGGCAGTTGAGGGTCGTCTAATCTGCGCACGGAGACGGAGAGAACGCTCGTGGCAGCGAGACGTGCCACCTCCGCGGAGTCCAAGTAGCGGCCCATGATGAGGGCGCCGCGAATAGGCGCTTCGCCTGCGCTTGGCAAGATGGGCTGCGACGAGACCAGCAGGAGCCCCTCGGGCAAGACGAGCATACCCGTCACACCGCTGTCTGCCTGGCTGTGTCGCCCAAGGCGGCCGTCAGTGGTGATCTGCTGCCACAGGCTAGGGGGCACCGCCACTTCTTCCTGCGCAACCAGATCGAAAGCCTTGCCAAACACCAGACGACCTGAGGAATGGATAAACAGCATGACATTCAGCCTGACTTTGCTGAACGTCTCGTCCACCAGATTGGATCGTATGTATGCCTCATTGCGGTCTTCAATGAAGGCATAGGTATCGTCCCAGGATGCCCAGTCGCGCACATAGGCTTCCAGGAACGTCAGGTCGTTCGACAAGACGTTGACAACCCGCTCCGCATTCTGGCGGGTGATGCGTGCTTCCAGATTGTCGAAGCCACGCACAACAATGAGACGCGCCGCCAGATAGCCAGCCAGGGCAATGAAGACCATGGTCACCACATAGACGGGCAAGATCTTCCTGCGCAGCGACATGATCGCGCCTCCCCACCCCATGAGGATGTCGCCTATGGCTGTGTGTATGTCCTTTTGCTTAAAGACGATGCAGCAGACGTTCCGTCGCGCCCACGTCTAGACGCGCGTATAGGGATCGAATAGCCGCTGATGCTCTTCCGTAGCGAAGCGGTCGGTCATGCCGGCGATATAGTCGCAGATGACCCGGGCCTTGCCCTCGCCGTCAATGCGGGCCTGGATCCAACTGGGGAGCTGCTCGGGAGTAGCCATGTAGGCGCGGAACAAGTCGCCGATGATCCGCTCCGCCTTCTCCTGCATACGCACGACCCGGTAGTGGCGATACAGGTTATTCAGCAGAAAACGCTTCAGTTCGTCGAAATCGTCCTGCATGCTAGGAGATAGGGCGCAGAGTCCGCGCTCAGCCTGACGTACATCGGCCACACTCCTGATGCCCAGGCTGCGCAGCCGGCGCGCTGTCTCGCGCAGGCAGTCCTCGATATACCCGCCGATCAGCTCGCGCACGACCGCGTAGCGCAGCAGGTTGCCGCTGAGTCTGCCATGCTCGCGCGAGATTCGGCGGACGGCCCGCTTCCACGCCCCCAGGTCGTCCACCTGCTCAAGTGTGAGCATGCCTGAACGCATGCCGTCGTCCAGGTCGTGGGTGGAGTAGGCGAGCTCGTCGGCAATGCTGGCGATCTGCGCCTCCAGCGTCGCCGAGAGCTCTGGGTCGAAGCCAGTGGCGTCGGTCACGTCGTAGTCGGTCTCGTGCTTGACCAGCCCCTCGCGCACCTCCCAGGTCAGATTGAGGCCACGGAAGCCAGGATAGCGC
>DAOUCN010000152.1:0-1517 GCA_034431995.1 Chloroflexota bacterium
AAGTCATCCTGTACCTCTTGTCAGGCCCCAAGCAGTTCATCGGTCGCATGGATTCCCGCACCGTTGTGCGCCCAGGCGACAAACTGGAGGTGGCTGCCAACATGGACCACATGCACGTCTTCGACAAGGACACCCAGGAGGCGGTCGTCTAGTCTCTGGAACGCGACCTTGTCGTGTAGCGAGAGGAGGGGATAGGCTCCGTTCACGGCGGCGCTTATCCCCTCGTTTTTGCGTACTGCCACTCTGACTACAACACGGAGAGCAAACAGCATGGAACTGGAAACGCTCCACCAGCTTGCCATAGGATCCCAGGCCAAGATCGTTCTGCTCGTTCTCGACGGTCTGGGGGGCCTTGCCCGCGAGCCCGGTGGCAAGACCGAACTGGAAACGGCCCACACGCCCAACCTGGACGCATTGGCAGCGCGCTCGTCCCTCGGCCTTGTGATGCCGGTGGGACCAGGCATTACTCCCGGCAGCGGGCCAGGTCATCTCGCCCTGTTCGGCTACGATCCCCTCAGATACCTCATCGGCCGCGGCGTCCTGGAAGCTCTCGGCATCGGCTTTGATCTTCGGGATACCGACGTCGCCGCCCGCGGCAACTTCTGCTCCATTGACCACAACGGCCTGATCACGGACCGCCGCGCGGGCCGCATCAGCACCGAGACGTGCGAGCAGCTCACGGCTCTCTTGCGCCAGATCAGGCTGCCAGGCGTCGAGGTTTTCGTTGAGCCAGTCAAGGAGCATCGCTTTGTGCTCGTCCTACGCGGTGAGGGCCTGTCCGGCAACCTGGGCGAGACAGACCCGCAGCGTCTTGGCGTAGAGCCTCTGCCTGTGAAGCCTCTCGGCAGGGACGCCCGCAAGACCGCCGATCTCGTCAACACCTTCGTCGCCGCGGCGCGCAGCATCCTTGCACCACATCATCCCGCCAACATGGTCTTGTTGCGTGGCTTCGCCCGCCACCCCAAGCTGCCCACCCTGCAACAGCTCTATGGTCTGAATCCGGCCGCCATCGCCGTCTATCCAATGTACAAGGGCCTGGCTGCTCTGGCGGGCATGGTCATTCTCCCCATTGTGCAGGCGGGCGCAGGCGGCGGGCAGACGATCGCCGAGGAGTTCCTCACCCTCAGAGCCAACTACGAAAAGTATGACTTCTTCTTCATGCACATCAAAGGGACGGACTCGGCGGGAGAAGACGGAGATTTCGCGCGCAAGGTGAGCATCATCGAAGAGGTGGATAGGCACGTTCCAGAACTGATGGCACTCAACCCAGACGTGGTTGTGGTGACAGGAGATCACTCCACCCCGTCGGTCCTCAAGAGCCATAGCTGGCATCCCGTACCGTATCTTCTCTACTCGCCTTACACTCGCGCCGACGGCATCGCCGAGTTCGGCGAGGGGGCCTGCGCCCGGGGATCTCTAGGCACCTTCCTGGGCCAGCACGGCATGACCATGGCCCTCGCCTGCGCCCTGCGTCTCACCAAGTACGGGGCGTAGCTCACGCGTCGCCCCCCGCGCAG
>DAOUCN010000153.1:0-13377 GCA_034431995.1 Chloroflexota bacterium
GGAAGAGGTCGCCCGGCTGTTCCCTGCGGCGCGTCGGCTGCGCTGGGACCGCGACGCCACAGCCGGCAAGGCGTCCCACGATGTCATCCTGGAGAAGTTCATTCGTCACGAGGCCGATGTCCTGATCGGCACGCAGATGATCGCCAAGGGCCTGGACTTGCCTCTGGTCACCCTGGTGGGGGTCATCAGCGCCGACACGGCGCTCCACCTGCCCGACTTCCGCTCGGGCGAGCGCACCTTTCAGATTCTCACCCAGGTCGCCGGGCGAGCCGGGCGCAGCACCCTGGGGGGCAGGGTGATCATCCAGACCTACACGCCAGAGCACTACGCCGTCCAGGCCGCCAGCCGCCACGACTACAGGGCCTTTGCCGCGCAAGAACTTGCCTTCCGTGCCGACAAGGGCTACCCGCCCTTCAGCCGCCTCGCCCGCCTAGTCTACCTGCACCCCAAACGGGACAAGGCACAGGCCGAAGCAGAGCGCATGCACCAGATCCTCAAGCTGCGTATCCAGCAGCAAGGGCTACCGGAGACTCATCTTCTCGGCCCTGCCCCGTGTTTCTTCGCTCGCGTGCGGGGGCGTTACCGCTGGCACATCATCGTGCGGGCCGCCGACGTGCATCCGCTGCTGAGTGGCGTCGCCCTGCCCGCCGGCTGGCTTGTTGATGTGGATCCCGTCTCCCTCCTGTAACCCGCATGCGCAGATGTGTCCAGTCACCAGCGGACGCCATCCTTGACACCACCCCCAGATGTTGTATACTCCTCTCGCCTACATGAGAATCCTGCATGTTATCCAACGCTACTGGCCGTACACTGGCGGCTCGGAGCGGCATCTTCAGGAGATCTCCGAGCGGCTGGTGCGCGATGGGCATCAGGTCACGGTCTTCACCACCGACGCCTGGGAGCTGGAATGTTTCTGGGCACGGGGCAAGAGCCGGGTGCCGGTATTGGCAGAGGAGCACGAAGGGGTGAGCATCCGACGCTTCCCCGTGCGCCACGTCGCTCCCTTCTGGTTTGCCTACCCGGCCATACGCCGTCTGATGCTCACCCTGTCTGGCCTGCCGGTGGATACGTCGCCGCTGCTGTATCCGCTGGCCCGGCTCACGCCCTGGGTGCCCGACCTGCACCGTGCCCTGGCTCATGGAGACCTGGCCTTCGACCTGGTGGCGGGCATGAACATCGTCTTCGATGCCCTGATTGAGCCGGCCCTGCGCTTCGCCCGCCGCAGGCGGGTGCCCTTCGTGCTCTACCCACTCACACACTTAGGTGAGGAGCAAAACCGTATCGTGCGCCGCTACTACACCATGCGCCATCAGGTGCGGCTGATGAAGGAGAGCGACGCCCTGGTCCTCCAGACCGACATAGAGAGGCAAGCCCTGGTCGCCCTGGGGGTATCAGACGGCAAGATGGTGACGGTGGGGCCTGGGGTGAATCCCCAGGACGTGCTCGGCGGTCAGGGTGTCCGCTTTCGCGCGAAGTATGCCATCGCCGACCCCATTGTTGCGCACATCGGCGCGACTGCCTTCGACAAGGGCACGCACAGTACTGTGGAGGCGATGAAGCTGCTCTGGCAGCAGGGCAATGAGGCAACCCTCGTTCTGGCTGGGCCAACCATGGATGCCTTCCTGTCCTACTATCGTAGCCAGCCGGAGAGCGTGCGGGAGAAGTGCAAGGTGCTGGGCTTCATCCCGGAGCAGGACAAGCGCGATCTGCTCGACGCTTGTGATCTCGTTGTCCTGCCATCGCGCACCGACAGCTTCGGCATCGTCTTTCTTGAGGCCTGGCTGTATGACAAGCCTGTGATTGGGGCGCGCGCCGGTGGCATTCCCGCCGTAATCAGTGATGGAGTTGATGGTTTCCTGGTTCCCTTTGGCGATGCAGAAGGGCTGGCCCAGCGCGTGGGCGAGCTTCTGGCTGACAAGGCGCTTGCCTGCCGTCTGGGTGAGAACGGTCATCGCAAGGTGCTGGCCGAAATGACCTGGGACCACAAGTATGCCCTGGTGCGCAACGTGTACGAGCGTGCAATACAAGCGTAGGGGCGATCCTTGTGATCGCCCGTTGTGGGGGATGACGTGACCACACAGGATGAGCAGGTGGCCGAGGTTCTGGACGCTGTACGCGCTCGCGTGCGCCAACGCCTCCTGGATGCGCAGGGAGAGGAGCAGGCCGTCGCCGATCAGACCGCACGCGAGCTACAGGCAGCTATCCAGGATGTCAACATCAACGCCCGCGTGAATAGCCACCTTCCCCTGCTGTGGGAAGACCCCCTCGTGGGCCGCCTGCGCAGCATCGTCCAGCGCATTGTGCGTCGCCTCCTGCGCTGGTACATCAACCCCATCGTTGACCAGCAGAACAACTTCAACGCGGCAGCCGCGCGGGCCCTGACCTTGTTGGCCACGGAAAACGCCCGCCTGCGCCGCGAACTGGGAGCACTCCAGACCCGCCTGGAAGACATGGACAAGAAAGGCCCATAGTGGACGCTGTCATCCTGAACGACATCCCATTCCATGCCGATGTGCCACAGATCCTGCGTTCTCTCCGCATGCGAGAAGAGAGCGGGGATGCCGATGCTGTACGGACGCTCATTGCCGAGGCTGGGGAGGTGGCACGCCCCAAGGCGCTCTACAAGATCGCCTTCATCGAGGTCAAGGGCGACGATTTCGTGATTGTTGATGGCGTCCGCCTGACGAGCCGCGTTCTGCGGGTCAACCTCGACAAGGCGCACCGCGTCTTTGCCTTTGTTGCCACAGCAGGCGCGGAGCTGGAGACCTGGGCAGAGGCTCGGACCGACGTCATGGAGCGCTATTGGGCAGACGCCATCATGCTGGCAGCCTTGCGCTCGGCCAGGGAGCACCTCAGCAAGCATCTTGAGCAAACATATCGCCCGGGCCAGACGGCGCGCATGAGCCCAGGCTCCCTGGAGGATTGGCCCTTGCCTGAGCAGCGGGCCCTCTTCACTCTGCTCGGCGATGTCCAGGCTGCCATCGGCGTCCGCCTAACCGACAGCTTCTTGATGATCCCCCGCAAATCGGTGTCCGGCGTGCAGTTCCCCACTGAGGAGAGCTTCGAGAGCTGCATGTTGTGTGGGCGCGCGGTCTGTCCCGGCAGGCGTGCGCCCTATGACCCCGAGCTCTATGAGCGGAAGTACCGTCATCGTCCAGTAGATCAGGCATGATGCCTGACCGTGATGTATGAAACGTATCATCATCTGCGCGGCACAGGTGCCCTTTGAGCGGGGCGGGGCCGAGGCCCACGTGGAAGGATTGCGGCGGGCCTTGCTCGCGCGCGGTCACGCGGTGGATGTCATTGCCCTGCCGTTCAAGTGGTATCCGCGGCCAGCCTTGTTAGCCTCCTGCCTGGCCTGGCGCCTGCTTGACCTCAGCGAGGTCAACGGCCGGCCGGTGGACATGGTGATCGCCACCAAGTTCCCGTCCTACGTCGTCCGGCATCCCAACAAGGTGGTGTGGCTCATCCATCAGTTCCGGCAAGTCTACGACTGGTATGGCACGCCCCTCAGCGATTTTGGCTCTTCGCCCGAGGATGTGCGCATCCGCCAGATGATCTTCGAGATTGACCAGCGCACGCTTGGCGAGGCTAGGCGTCTTTTCGCCAATGCCCGCAACACCGCCAACCGCCTGCAGCGCTTCAATGGCCTGACGGCGGCGCCTCTCTACCCGCCGTCGCTGTACGAGGGCCGCCTGCGTTGTGATGGGTACAACGATTCGATACTCTATCTGGGCCGCCTGGACAAAGCCAAGCGTGTAGAGCTACTAGTCAAAGCGATGGCGCACGCCCCTGCAGGTGTCCGCTGCCTGATCGCCGGCACGGGACAGGAGGGGGAGCCGCTAGCCAAGCTGGCGCGGCGGCTTCGACTGGGCGAACGGGTGCGCTTTCTGGGCTGGGTGGACGACGAGACCCTGGTGCAGCTCTATGCCCAGTGTTTCGCCGTGTGCTACACACCTCTGGATGAGGACTTCGGCTACGTTGCGTTGGAGGCCTTTCAGTCCAAGAAACCGGTCATTACAGCAACCGACTCTGGCGGCGTGCTTGAGTTTGTCGAGGACGGCGTCACTGGCTGCGTCTGTCCGCCTGATCCGCTGTCTCTCGCAGCACAGATCGCTCGTCTCTTCAGCGACAAGGCTCTGTGCGAACGCATGGGTACGGCCGGCTATCAGCGCGTGCGCCATATTCGGTGGGATAGCACCGTCCAGCGCCTTCTTGACCTGTAGCTGTTCCCTCTCGCCCTGGGAGAGGGGTAGGGAGAGGGTTCCAGATACATGCCATCAACAGCATCCGATTTCGTGCTGCCCTTCCCGCCGGACTTTCTGTGGGGGACTGCGACCAGCGCCCACCAGGTGGAGGGCGGAAACGAGAACAACGACTGGTGGGATTGGGAGCAGGTAGCCGACCATATTCGGGACGGCAGTACGTCGCGGCTGGCCTGCGACCACTATCATCGCTTTGCCGACGACTGGGCCCTTGCCCAGGCCCTGGGGCAGAACGCCCACCGGCTGAGCGTCGAATGGAGCCGCATTGAGCCACAGGAGGGGGTGTGGGAGGCGGACGCCCTTGCCCACTACCGCCAGGTCCTCCTTGCACTACGGGAGCATGGTCTGACGCCCATGGTCACGCTCCATCACTTCACCAATCCCCGTTGGTTTGCCGCCAAAGGCGGCTGGGAGCATCCCGGCGCCGTGCGCCGTTTCGCTCGCTATGCGTCTCGCGTGGTAGAGCACTTGGAAGACCTGTGCTCCCTGTGGGTCACCATGAATGAGCCGATGGTCTACTTCTACGAAGGCTACATGACGAGGCGGTGGCCGCCCGGCAAGGGCGGGATTCTGCGCGGTCTGCGCGCTGTGCGTAACATGCTGCGCGCCCATGCCCGCGGCTATCGCCTCATCCACGAGCTTCAGCCGCAGGGGCAGGTGGGCATCGCTCACAACATGCGCCTGCTCGATCCGGCCAACCCCCGCTCTCGCCTGGACCGCTTCGCCGTTTGGGCCCAAGACCGTGCCTTTAACCGCGTGTTCCTGTGGACGCTCATAGACGGCTATCTACGCTTCCCCCTGGGCCGAGGCGAGCTGCTGCCGGAGGCCGCCAATAGTCTCGACTTCATCGGTCTGAACTACTACACGCGGGACATTGTGAGCTTTGCCCTGCGCAAGGCCACCGCCCTGATTGCCCGCAATGCGCCCGCACCCGGAGCGGCGACGGATCTCTTTGGCTGGGAGGTGCACCCGGAGGGGCTGTACCGCGTGCTGAAGGAAGTCGCCGTCTATGGCAAACCCATCTATGTCACCGAGCACGGGATAGCCGACGCCACCGACGCCCAACGGCCGGCGTTCGTGGTACGGGGAGTGGCCGCGGTCTGGCGAGCCCTCCACGAAGGCGTGCCCGTGCGCGGCTATTTTCATTGGAGCCTGCTGGACAACTTCGAGTGGGCCGAGGGCTATAGCGTCCCCTTCGGCCTTGTACAGATAGACCGTGCGACCCAGGAACGGCGGGTCAAGCCCAGCGGCATGGTCTACCGAGAGATCTGCCGTGCCAAGGGGCTGACCGCCACTCTACTGGAGACCTATGCCCCTGAACTGCGCAGACATCCGTAGACTGCTCTTCCTCGCTGTGCCGTTGACCTTCTGTGGTCTGGCCGCACAAGCAGCCGCGCCCGCCGGTAGCGTGCTGCCCGATCATCCCGCCGCCGCTGCGCCTGCGGCCGTTCGTATCTTCCTGCCCATCGTCGTCAGCCAGTATACGGCCCCTATGTGGGTGACACCCCTGCCGTCGTCTACCCAGACCCTGCCCCCGCCCTCAGCGACATCCACGCCTGAGCCAAGCGATACCCCATCGCCCACGCCAATGCAGACGGCAACAGAGTCTCCATCCAGTACCCCGACGGTCATCGTGCCTTGCCCAACTGCCACGGTCACGCCGACCGCCTCGGCTACCGCGACAGGCCTGACAACCCCTGAAGCAACCGCGACAGCCAGCCCGTCAAGCACAATGACGCCAACGCACACGGCCAGCCGATCGGTGACATCCACAGTGACGCCGCCGGCTACACCCACAGCGACGTCCTCACCGACAGACACGCCTGTCCCGACCGTGACGCTGACCGTGACGCCGAGTCAGACTGCCACCTCCACTCACACACCCTCTGTGACAGGGACTGCCACGGCCACAGCAACGGCCACACACTCCCCCACCGAAACAGCCACCGCAACTGAAACAGCGACCGCCACGATATCGCCGACGCCTACCGTTACACCAACCGAGACGGCAACGCCAACCGTTACCTTGACCCCCACGCCCACGGCCCACTCGTCGTTCAAGAAGGGCGTAGGCATCAACAACGGCGTGGGCACGGCTGAGCAGATCCGGGACCTGGGAGCTACCTGGGGCTACAACTGGCGCATCACGCTGGGCAGGTTCAACGACCTTTACCAGTACGTTCCTATGATTTTCCGCGACATCAATGATCCACCGAAGGTGATCTCGGTTACGCAGGAGCATCCTGGTTCCTATTGGCTCATCTGGAACGAGCCGGAGCGCTATAACCAGACAAACATTTCGTGGACGGTGGCTGCCAATATCTACCACGACCTGCGCCCGTTTATCCTGAGCCATGATCCCACGGCCAAACTCATTGTCGGCGGCCTGGCCTATCCCAGCGGGCCCTGGCCCGGCTTCTGGGCAGCCAACTTCCGCGAGGCATATCGCAGCTTCTATGGCGAGTATCCGGTGGTAGAGGGATGGCACATTCACATGTACCCGGCAGCGCCTTACAGCAAGCATGGCTGGCGTCAGCCAATCATAGACTTCGCCCGCTGGATGACGGGGACCGGTGAAGGACTTGAGCTCTGGGTCTCCGAATTCGGCCACCTGGATTCTGCCGAGGTAGGAGCACAGATCATGCAAGACCAGGTGCCGTGGATGGAGGATCAGCCCTGGATCACCCGCTACGCCTGGTTCGCCACCGACGCGTCACCCAGACAAGGCTCGCTCCTGAATCCGGACGGCAGCCGCACCTGGCTGGGAGAGCTTTACCGCGGTCTGCCCTGACGGGTGCATCCGGCAAGGGCCGGTGTCGGGCACCATACCCGATCTACTCCGCTACACAATGCGGACTACGGAGTACGGACTACCGAGTACGGACTACTGCTCATGCGCCTGGCGTATTTCAGCCCTCTCAACCCCATCGAATGTGGCATCTCGGACTACAGCGAGGAACTGCTTCCTCGCCTGGCGCCCTATGCGGACATTGATCTCTTCGTGGACGGCTACCGGCCCACGAATCCCGTGCTGGCCAGCTTCCCTGTCTACGATGCCCGTGGCTTTGCGCGGCGCGCAACTTACTACGATGCTATCCTCTTTCATATGGGCAACAGCCCGGCGCACGCCTACATCTACCCCATCGTGCTGCGCTTCCCTGGCGTTGTCGTACTGCACGATCTTGTCTTGCACCACCTCATCTCGTGGCTTTCCTGGGACAGGGGCGATGCTCGCACCTACCTGAATGAGTTCCGCTACTGCTACGGTCCTGAGGGCGAGGCCCTGGCCCGCCGCATCATCCAGGGGCAGGCCCATGTCAGTTTCTTCGACTATCCTCTGTCCGATCACATGATCAAGACAGCCCGTGGCCTGATTGTGCACAACGAATACATACGCAACGGTGTCCTGCGGGTGAGACCCGATGCGCCAGTGCGCCTCGTGCGCCACGGTGTCCCTTTGCCGGAGTCTCTGCAGAGCCGCCGCCATGCTGCTCGTGCCCGTCTGGGCATTGCCGCCGACGCCCTGGTGATTGGCAGCTTCGGACACATCAGCCCTTTCAAGCGCATTGACACGACCTTGCGCGCTTTCCGCCGCCTGCTCCAGAGCCAGCCACAGGCCCTGTGCATCATGGTGGGGAGCGTGTCGCCGAACTACGACGTGGAGGGCCTGGTACGCATGCTCGACCTAGGCCCCCATGTGCGGCTGACTGGCTACGTGGACTGGGGGACGTTCCAGGACTACATCGCCGCCACCGACATCTGCATCAACCTGCGCTACCCATCAGCCGGCGAGACGTCGGGCGCGGTCTTGCGCCTGATGGCGGCTGGGTTGCCTGTGCTTGTCTCCCGAACGGCTGCTTTCGCTGAGTTCCCTGATGGTACCTGCATCAAGGTGGACGTGGACGAATCAGAAGAAGACCTGGTGACGGAGTATCTGCGCCTGCTGGCCAGTGACACAGGTCTGAGACGACGCCTCGGGGAGAACGCCCGCCGCTATGTAGCCGAGGCCCACACCATGGAAGGCGAGGCGCAGGGCTACCTGGATGCCTTGCGTGAGTGGTATCCGGGCAAGGTTCCCGACCAGCCGTTGCGCCCACCGCCCGTTTCCGGCCCCGCCACAGGCAGCGCTGCCAGACCAATGACCCGACAAAGCGTCTCGCTGCTGAAGCCCGCCCTTCCGCGTCACAAGCAAGGGGTGGCGGTTGATCCCCTTGTCATGGACACGCTGACCGATGCAGCCGCCGAGCTGGGTCTGGACGCCGATGGGGCAGGGCTGCAAGAAGCAGCGCGCGCAGTGGTTGAGCTGGGGCTTGTTGAGCCCAAGGGAAACGCATGACACGCTTCGGGACGGAGGCGGAGGAGGACGCGAGACAACCATGGTCGCCGGCGGAAACGTTGGCCGACGGCATGGTTGCTGCATTCTGTCTCATGGTTCTGAATGCCTTTGCGCTCGACCTGTTGGGTGTTTCACTGACGCCCTGGCCGCCAGTCATCATGACGGTGGCCGAGGCTGTCCTGATCCTGGGCCTGATCCGGCCGCGCCTCTCCCGCCCTCTCCTCTCTGGTCAGTTCGTGGGCTGGGCCGTGACCGTCGTTGGGGTGTGGCTGGTTTTTGTTGTGCCCTCTCTGCCCAGCTTCTATCCGCCCACCGGCGGGATAGACGCGGTCCTTCACTACCTCGAAACGAACTACATCTTCGAGAATCGTGCTCTTCCTCATGATTTCTACCGCCTGTCGCCCTACCTAGGCGAGATGGCGTCGTTCCCGCCTGGCGCGGCGATGTTCGTAGCCCTCGTTGCTCAACTGCTTGCCCTACCGCCCCTGGTGGTCATGCACCCGTTTGCGGCCCTAGTGCGGGGGCTGGCGGCTGGCTATGTCTTCCTGATTACCGATCGTCTGCTTCCTGACGGAAGGGGCCGGGCGCTGGCTGCCCTTGCCGGCCCGCTGTTCCTGTTTGTTCCGGCCACCTACTTCGTGGGCGCTTTGGTGAAGGAGTTGTATTACTTCGGCACGGTCTTGGCCGAGCTGCTGGCCCTGGCCATCCTGGCTCATGTGACGGACTTCGCCTGCTGTGCCCGACGGCGGAGCCTGGCCTATTTCGTGCTCCTGACTCTTGGCCTGGCCCTTGGCTATACGCCCTGGCTGGGCATTCCCTCGATAAGCGTGGCGATTGCCTTGCTGGTGCAAGACCGAGCATGGTGGCGTCGAGCCGTGGACATGCTACTTGTGCTTCTTCCTCTGGGATGCCTGTTGGCTGTCTTTCTGCCGGGCCGCGCGGCAGCAGGTGTGGATGTTCTGCAATATGAAGGCGGCATCGTCAAGCCGAGCGTGACAGTTCTCGGCTGGCCCCTGCTGCTGTCTGGCGCCATTGGACTGGCAGTCGCCGTCCGCTCGCGGCGGCGCTATTGGATGGCCCTGGTCGTGCTAGCCGTTTGTCTGGCGCAACTGGTCGCCTTCTACGTGGCCGCTGAAGTGCTGCATCTGTCTGCTCGCTATCACTACTTCAAGAACGTGTACCTGCTCATTCATCCCCTGGCAATCCTGGGCGCGCTGGGGCTGGTCGCCGTGACGCGGTCTGCGCTTGGTCAGGGGCGCACCTTCCTGGCACAGGCTGCAACGACCGCTATTGTGCTGCTGCTGGCCGTTGCCAGCCTGATCGTGGGCCCCTCGGTGTGGAGCGGCCCCGTGCTCACGCCAGACCTGGTGAATGTGGCGAACTGGGCCAAGACCCACGTTGAGAGAGACCAGATTGGCTACCGGGTAACCCATGCCATGGCAGCCTACTGGCTGCACTGCGGTATTCTAGGTAACCCGCGCGCCGACTTCCGGGCAGAGAACTGGCTGGAGCTGCCGCGTATGACCCTGGCCGAGTGGCTAGAGGCAGGTACCTGGCCTACGTACTTCCTGGTACAGGACATGCGCGAGCTACCAACCGGGCGATATGAGGTCTTGTATCGCAAGGGTGACACCGCGCTTCTGGCCACATCACCGCGTGCGCTTCCATCACAGCCTGCCATTGCCCACCCGCTGTCGGTGACTGTGGGCGACCTGATGGTTGTGGACGGCTACGACGCCGCCACCAGGGTCATCGTGCCTGGCGCTCCGCTGGACCTGACCATCTACTGGCACGCGATACGGTGGCCACACCATTACACCGGCGTGAAGATGTACGTCCACCTGCTGGACGATCAGAATCGCATGTGGGGCCAGGTAGACCGTAAGCCAATCGAGGACAAGCCTGGCCTGGTTCGCTGGCCCCTCGGCGTTATGCATACGGAACGCTTCGCAATCCCTGTTCCCGCTGACGCTCCGCCGGGGCGCTACGCGGTCGAGGTTGGCGCATATCCTGTGCTGACTACTCGCAACCTACCGCTGACCGAGGCTGGTGGTCGTCCCCTGGAGCGTTTGCTCATCGGTCCCTTCAAGATTCCATTGCCGCCGACAGGCGAGCGCCCCCAACGTGAGCTGAACCGCACATTTGGCGCCCGGATCGTGCTCTGGGGATTTGACCTGAGCGCGCGGGAGGTCCGCAGTGGAGAGATGCTGGTCGTGCGCCTGTACTGGCAGACGGTCAAGGATATGGATGAGGACTACACGGTCTTCGTTCACCTGGCAGGTGAGGACGGGAGACCGCTGGCCCAGTGCGACTCCCAACCCCGGGGCGGCTCGTATCCCACGTCTATCTGGGAGAGCGGCGAGGTCATTGCCGACGATTGCGCCCTTGCTGTGCCACCGGCCATCGCCCCAGGAACGTACCATTTGCTCGTCGGGCTGTACCACTGGCCTTCTCTTGAGCGGCTGGCCGCCGACGGAGGTGGCAGCAGCGTCAATCTTGACAGAGTTACCGTATTACCCGCCTCGGGGAGGTAGACATGGACGGTGACGTGGTATTGGCATCCCTGGCGATCGCTATGCTGGGCAGCATCGTGCCGACGGTTCTCTACGTCCTCATTCTGCTACGCCTCGATCGTCACGAGAAAGAGCCCATTCGCATGCTGGTAGGAGCATTCCTGTGGGGGGCGGTGCCCGCCGTATTGCTCTCAGCCGTCGTCGAAGGGGCGGTCGGGAACGACGTGTCTGAGGCGCTTGCCCGGTGGGGGCTGGCAGCCATGGCGGAAGACGTTGTTCTTGTACCCATCGTGGAGGAGAGCGCCAAGGGTATCGCCTTGCTGCTGTTCTTTGTCCTGTCTCGCCATGAGTTCGATAATGCCCTTGACGGCATCGTGTACGGGGCCATGATCGGCTTCGGCTTTGCCCTGACCGAAGACGTCCTCTATGTCTGGAGTGCAGCTGTCAGCCAGGGGCTGCGTTTTGGGCTGATCATTCTCTTCATGCGCACTGTCGTCTTCGGTCTGAATCATGCCTTCTTCACGAGCCTGACCGGCGCAGGCGTCGGGGCCGCTCGCCTCAGCCACAGGCCGCTAATCGGCCTCCTGTGGCTGTGCGTCGGCTGGACCGTGGCCGTTCTCTTTCATGCCATCCACAACCTGGGCTCCACGTATGCGACGGAGACGGGCGGCGTCTCCCTTGGCCTCAGCGTGGTGAGTGACTGGTTCGGGGTGTTGATCGTCCTGCTCCTTGTGGTTGCGGTGTGGCGCAAAGAGAGGCGGTGGATCAGAGACGAACTGGGCGCTGAGGCGCAGGCGGGTGTCCTGACGCTGGAGGAGTACGCTGTCCTGTCCGGGAGGATCGGCACCCAGCGCAGCCTTGCGCACACGCTGCGGGTTGACGGCTGGCGGGCCTACCGCCGGCAAGCGAGACTCTATGACCTGTCCATAGAACTGGCTTTCAAGAAACACCAGCTAAGCCTCCACCCCAGGGATCAGGGCATTGCGGCCCAGGTCGGCTACCTACGCCAGGAGATCGCCCGCGTGAGAGGAATCGTCTGACAATTGGCCGTCGTGCCGCCCGCTTGTTGCGACCACGGGAGTGGGGGGTCGCGAGAAGGGACGGGGGCTGAGCCTGTGGCTAGGCGATGCGGAGCATGTCCTTGAGGATGCGGCGGGCTTTGGCGGCTGCCCGGGCGCGATGGCTGACCCGGTTCTTGACCTCATCTGGTAGCTGGGCCATGGTGCAGCCGAAGGCCGGCATGTAGAAGACCGGGTCGTAACCGAAGCCGCCGCTCCCCCGCGGCTCGAAGGCGATGATGCCCCTGCACTCTCCCCTCGTGTGGCGCACCAGGCCGTCGGGCGCGGCGATGGCGATGACGGCCACGAAGCGAGCGCCCCGCCCCTCCCATGGTACGCCTGCCAGGTTGCGCAGCAGGAGGGCGATACGATCGGCGTTGGGGGCCTCCTCGCCTGCATAGCGGGCGGAGCGGATGCCCGGTGCGCCGCCGAGGGCCCCCACTTCCAGGCCGGAATCATCGGCGAGAGCGATCAGCCCGCTGGCCTGCGCGAAGGCCAGGGCCTTCGTTCGCGCGTTGGCTGCGTAGGTACGGCCGGTCTCGGCAACCTCGAGCACAATACCCACCTCCTCTGGCGTGACCAGCCAGATGGGCAAGTCGTGGAGGATCTGGCGGAGTTCCTGGATCTTGTGTGGGTTGTTGGTTGCCAGGAGAAGCTTGGGCTGCATGGCTGCGGCAGCTCCAGATGTGACATCTGCCGGGGGGCAGGTCGCACAACGGAGAGCGAACGCTGTCTGCGAGGGAAGGGGCTCGCGCTCAGTCATTCGAGATTCTTCGGTCGCAAGGGGCGCTCCCTCCCTGGCCTGCGCCCAGCCTGCCCTGGGCCCAGGCCAGGGGGCAGGCAGAATGACGCGCGTTTTCCGGTTCCACACGTACCGCAACACGGCATGAGGTTCGCAGCATGACACGGACGGGGCTTCAGAGGCTGTCTTGCGCGGCGTCCGCCTTCGGGACAAGCAGCCGTCTGTTGACGGCATTGAGGGTGGCACGGGCAGCGGCGGCGGCAGGGTCGTCGCGCACCTGGCTGACGCCCAGTAGGGTCTCCTGGCCCGTGGGTTGGCTAATGGTCAGGACGACAACGATGGCTTCCTGATCACCAACGGAAATGCTCCGCACATCGTTGACGGTGAACTCGACGCGTTCGCCGCGCAGTTGCTCAACGGCGCGCATGGTGGCTGTGCTGACGAGGCGCTGGAGGTCCATGCC
>DAOUCN010000154.1:0-2016 GCA_034431995.1 Chloroflexota bacterium
CCTATACCTGCCCAGAACGCCGGGTCTTCGACGTGCAAGTCGAAGGCTCAACCGTCCTGGCCGCCCTCGACATCTTCGCCGCCGTGGGCGGCTACAGGCCCTATGTCCACTACCAGACCGTCACCGTCAATGACGCCAGGCTTGACGTCGAGTTCCCCTATGCCTACCCGCCGCCCAAGGTGAGTGGCATCCTCGTGCGCGACCATGTCGAAGGCACGCCCACGCCCACGAATACGGCAACCGGTACTCGCACCACAACGCGCACCTCCACCCGCACACCCACGGGCACCATGCCGCCCGGAGGCTGGCCCACACCCACGCCGCCCGCCATCTATGACGTGCGTGTCAACGCTGGCGGCCCTCAATACCAGGACAGCAAGGGCTTCACCTGGCTGGCGGATCAGGCATATGCACCAGGCTCTTGGGGTTATCTCGCTGGCGAGCCATTCTCGACCACTCATCCTATCCAGAATACGCCCGACGAGCTGCTCTACCAGAGTGAACGCTGGGGCATGAGCGAATACCGCTTCGATGTTCCCAACGGTACATACAATGTGGAGCTGCGCTTTGCCGAGGTCTACTCGCAGGCGTGCCCCACCTCTCGCCTTTTCGATGTGGCCATCGAAGGCTGCACCGTCATCACGAACCTCGATCTCGCAGCTTTCCCTGGACGCTACATTGCCTCGGACTACATGTTCACGACCGCGGTCGGTGACGGTCAGTTGAACATCGTCTTTACCGGCACGGTGGACTCGCCCAAGATCAATGCTGTCCACGTCGAATCTTGGGCCCGCGGGCCAACCTACACCCCAACGCAGACGCCCACGCCTACACAGACCCCAACCATCACCCTCACACCCACCAGTACGCACACGCCCATCCCACCCTATGACGTGCGCGTGAACGCCGGCGGCCCTCTGTACACCGACGGCGGGGGCAACCCCTGGCTGGCCGACAAAGCATACGTGGCAGGAAGCTGGGGCTACGTAGGAGGGAACACATACGCGTCTGGTAGCCCTATCGCCGGGACGACCGACGATCCCCTCTACCAGGACGAGCGTTACTGGCCCACTAGCGGCAGCTACAAGTTCGACGTCGCCAATGGCCAATACAAGGTAGAACTGAGATTCGCCGAGCTATACTACAACTACGCCGGTGCCCGCAAGTTCGATGTGCAAATTGAAGGGGTCACGGTCCTCACCAACTTCGATGTCTTCATCGCCGCTGGCGGAGCCTGGGCCGCTGTTGACCGCAGCTTTGATGTCACCGTCGCCGACGGCCAGTTGAACATAGGTTTCCTCAGCGTCAAGAACGCACCCAAGGTCAACGCCTTGCGTGTGTACCGCCCAGCTACGCCCACGGCCACGGCGACTACAACACCCACCGCTACCCAGACGGGCCTGCCAACGGCGACAGCCAGCGCAACCACTACGTTCGTCAGCACGGCCACTCCGACCGCGACGCCGACGCGGACGGGAACAGCCACTGCCACGCCGACAAGTGTGCCCACCCACACACTCACACCGCAGCCGACTCACACGCAGACATTCACGCCCATCCCAACCTATGACGTGCGTGTGAACGCTGGCGATGGGCCATACACGGACACAGGGAGCAAGCTCTGGGCCGCCGACCAGGCATACTCGCCCGGCTCGTGGGGGTATGTCGGCGGCCAGACCTACAGCGTTGCCAATCCGATTGACAATACCGACGACGACACGCTGTACCAGAGCGAGCGCTGGGGGATGAGCTCCTACAAGTTCGACGTTGCCAATGGTCAATACCAGGTCGAGCTTCGTTTCGCAGAGATCTATGCCACAGGCGCGGGCCAGCGCAAGTTCGACGTGCTGGTGGAGGGAGCTGTGGTTCTCAATGATCTCGATGTCTTCGCGGTGGCAGGGGGCAGGTTCCGCGCCTACGATCAGACCTTCCTTGTCCAGGTGAATGACGGCCAACTGAACGTGGACTTCGTGGCCATCGTTGGCGCCGCCAAGATCAGCGCCATCCGTGTCACCT
>DAOUCN010000155.1:0-19817 GCA_034431995.1 Chloroflexota bacterium
CCACGGCGCGGGCGATGGACTGGCCGAGGGAGGTCTTGCCGGTGCCAGGTGGGCCGACAAAGCAGAGGATGGGGCTTTTATCCCGTTCGCCTTCGCTGCCCCGCTCTTTCTTCAGCTTGCGGACAGCCAGATACTCAACGATACGGTCCTTGATCTTTTCGAGATCATAGTGATCTTCATCGAGGACTGCGCGAGCGCGGTGGATGTCCAGGTTGTCTTCTGTGACCTTGTTCCAGGGTAGCTCGATCAGCCATTCCAGGTACGTTTTGATGACGCTATGCTCGGCAGCTTGGGGCGGCATCATGCGCAGGCGGTTGAGCTCGCGCCGGGCTTCCTTGTCCGCTTCCGGCGGCATGGCGGCATCGGTGATTCTCTTCTCCAGTTCCTTGATCTCAATCGCCTGCTCGTCGCCCTCGCCCAGCTCTTTCTGGATGGCCTTTAGTTGTTCACGCAGATAGTATTCCCGCTGGGCCTTCTCCATGGTGCTTTGGGTCTCGGACTGCAGCTTCTTGCCCAGTTCGAGCACCTGGAGTTCCTGGTCCAGAAGCTGGCTCAGCTTCTTGAGCTTGTCCTCCACCGGATCGGCTTCCAGGAGCGCTTGCTTGTCCAGCACCTTGAAGCGGAGCACCCAGCCGATGAGATACACCAGTTGCTTGGGGCGCTCCACGTTCATGGCGTCGGCCACCAGCTCTTCGGGGAGACCCGAGACGAGATTGACCATACGCCGGAACTGGTCCGTCGTGTTGCGCATGAGGGCTTCGACGGTCAGATTGCGCTCATCGTGGTCGGGGATCTCGGTGATGTCCGCGCGCAGGTACGGCTCACTTTGCGTGATGCGGTCAATGCGAATGCGCTCAATGCCCTGTGTGATCAGGCGCACGCTGCCATCGGGCGCTTTCATGAAGCGATGAATGACAGCGGCCGTGCCCACACGGTAGATGTCGTCGGGGCCAGGCTCTTCAACGTCTGGCGTCTTGGCCGCCACGAGGGCGATGATCCGGTCGCCCACGATGGCATCATCAACGAGCTTGACGCCCCTGGGTGTGGCAATGATGAGAGGAGCTACAACTTCTGGATAGGCGACAGCGTCTTTCAATGGCAGGATGGGTAGATTGCGCGGAATGCGTGGCCGCTCGTCTGCGCCTGCCTGGGCCCGATCCTGTTGTTCTCTCTCAGGCATCATGAATAGCACTACCTCCCGCTGTATTACGCGTGTTTGTGGCAGCTTCTACGTGCCAGCTTGACGGCGCTCGTCGGCACCGCACAGATGCCTAGTGGATGACCACAGGGATTCTGATAGCTGTCATTCTGGGCGGAGCGAAGAATCTCTGCGTAGAGATGCTTCACTCCGTTCAGCATGACATGTCATCTTCGGTGTGGCCGACCACTAGGCCCGTTCGACCTGCACCCTGTGGGCAGGCTCTTTGGGCAGCACGATAGTCAGAATCCCACTCATGTACGTGCACTGAATGTCGGCGTCGGCTCTGATGGCGTGGGGCAGATGCACATGGGTCTCGAACTCGCCGCAGTTGATCTCCAGGCGATGCACCGCGACTTTCTCTAGTCTGCTGCAATCAGCCCGCCAGCCGCTCACGCGCAGGACGCCTTCGTCCAGGGACACCTCCATGTCGTCCTCATGGACGCCGGCGACTTCCACTCTTATGATAATCTCGCTATCCGTCTCGTAGACATCTGTAGGGGGGTGCCAGATCTCGCGGCGCACAACCACGACGGGTGTCCCACCGACGGATGTGACGATGTATGGCCCGCTCCGTCGTGTCGTTCGGTCTTCCATGAGGAACCTCCTCCAAGGTCTGATCGCAGGCACGAATCGCCGTGCCCCTACTGCGTGATCTGCTGATAAAGGTAAGCGGCAAATACACGACCTACGGCAATGGTCGGCACAGCCAGGAAAACGCCTAGAATGCCGGCCAGACTGGCCCCAGCCAGGGCGCCAAAGATGACAACGACGGGATGTAGATTCACGCTATGGCCAACGATGCGAGGTACAAGGAAGTGGTTTTCGGCCTGCTGAATCAGGGCGTAGAGACCGGCTACCACCAGGGCAAACCAATGATTGGCCATAGCTAGATGCGTGGATCCCTGAAATAGGGCGATGGCGACGGCAGGAATGGCTGACAGAATCGGCCCCACGGACGGTATGACTTCCAAGACGCCCGCCAATGCAGCCAGAACCAGTGCATTTCGTACACCCACGAGAGCCAGAGCGACCCAGGTGACGAGGCCCACAACCATGCACAAGGCAAGCTGCCCCCGCAGGTAGGCACTGAGCACAGCATTGACATCGCCGGAAAGGCGGGCGAAGTCAGCCTGATACTGCACAGGCAAGGCCCTCTGCACGGTCTCATGGATTGCCGGCCCATCCTTCACCATATAGAAGGATACTAACAAGATGATCATGAGCCAGGCCAGCCCAGACAGGACCCCCACCACCAGCCGCCCGGTGCGGGCAGCCACAAAGGATATGACGGACTCGATCGCCCCGCGCACGTTGTTTGTCAGGGACAGCAGGTCTACAGAGAAGCCCATGACCTCAATGTATTGGTAATCGGCTAGCAGACGCCGTAACTGCTCGCCTATGCCCGCGAAATCAATGTTGATCTGGCGCACCTCCCGGATCAGCATGGGCGTTAGCAACACAATGAACAGGAAGATCGCCGCGACGAGCGCCACATAGAGGATGACCACGGCTGTCGTACGCGAGCAGTGCGTCAGCCGCACAATGGCGGCCGCCAAGGGGTTCAGGACGTAGGCCACCGCCACGGCGAGGACAAAGGGGGGCAGGATGTCCCGCACGCCATACAAGAAGAGGGCAGTAGCGAGAACCCAGCCTGTAACGATGATCCTTTTAGCGGTCGGACTCAAGCTCCTACTCATTGTGGCCGCTGGTTGGGATCGCAATGGGAAACTACACCCACGCTCTAGTCCCGGCCGGTCACCGCCGGTGGCCGCCGAACCAAATACCTCTCAGGAACGTGCCTCAGGACGATGGGCTCGAGCATGTCCAGATGCTGTAGGTTCACAAAATAGTGACACTGTTCGACCAGTCGCTCGAAGTCGCGCCTCCTGGCCAACCACCCGCCGCCATCCACGAAGTTTACAAATGCCCTGTCCTCCCCGTAGCGGCTGTTCACGCGACAGACTCGCTCATAGGCGGATAGCATATCCCGCGCCTTCGTCGTCTGCCCGCTGCTTGTCGTTTCTTGAAAGGAGCTCATTACGATGACCCATGGGTCCTCAACACTAGGGATGGCGAAGTCGATGTCTGTCTCGATGATCCTCGAGCGGCCGCGGCCCTGGCTCACCCCATATGTTGCCTCTATCTGTAGCAGTTTCTCGCGTATTCTATCCTCAACCCTATGCCCTTTGCGTCCTCCGTAGGTGCCGATCAGCAGGCTCTTGTAGCGTATTCTCCTGGCGGCTTCAGAACTGCCCTTTATCTCACGATAGTTGAGGGTGTCCAGGTAGTATCGGGGAACGTGAGAGGCGAGGTCCGGGTCTCTCTTACCATCAACGATGATCTCAGCTATGAGGCGAGCGAAGCCAGGGTCCTGCGCGATTTTCCTTCTGATGGTGCTCACGCCCCATTCTCTAGTGAAGCCGCCGGGAATACGGCCCAGCTTGCGCAGTAGGGAGACAACACGCATAAACTTCTCTTCTGAAAGCTCCACATCCTTAAGGATCACGTCGAGGGCGGTGGGCGTCTGCGCCAGAAACGCAGCGATGCTACCCACGCTGATCGATGCCGCCTCGGAAACGCGCGAATCGCGCGCCGTCTGCAGGAGCGACTCCACTTGGGCATCAATCTCCCGTTCCAGATCCTCGTCCACATAGAAGACGACCGAGCTCTCCCACGCTTCGTCGAACGAGATCTTCCGCGCGTTAGTCATTGTGGATCTCCAACTTTGCCGCCTTCAAGGCCTTACCCCAGGAGGGGAATACATCAAAGAAGACGCGCACGTCATATCTGCTGAGCGTGCGCACATCCTCTGGCGTTGGAAGCCGGCCCAATCTGGCCGCCAAATCGCGCAGCTCAAGTTGCAGCTCCTTCTTTGTGTACGCTCGCCGCGCCTTGTGCAGACTCTCGCGTTTCACATACCCCCACCGCTCCACCTCAGCAAGCTTCTCCCTTGATATTCGCACGTACTCCTCATCAATGTCAATGCCGACGTAGTGGCGACCCAATCTGGCGGCGGCGACCAGAGTCGTGCCGGTGCCGCACAGGGCGTCCAGAACCGTATCACCTTCGTTCGTCGAGAGCCGAATGATGCGCTCCATCAGCCCATCCGGCAACTGGCAAGGATGGTAATCGCGATCCCGTCGGTGTTTGATGCGGTGAATGTCCCACCAGAAGTCTGTCAACTGCTCCTTCTCGTCAACGCCCCTTGCTTTGCGTTGCCGAACACACGACGGGCGAAGACAATAGCTGCGAGCGTCCAAGGTTGCCAGCGCCTCATAGTTGAACGTGAATGCGCTGGGGTGCTTGGTGTAGAACAGGAGCCCGTAGTGTGCCGGCATGAGCTTGCCGCGCGGTTCCGACAGGGCGTCCCACACGATCCAGTTCTGGAAATGTAGGTGGCGGCTAAGAAAGGAGGCGTGGTACATTGCCCAACGGGGCAGGTTCACCACATACAACGCTCCCGTGGGCTTAAGAACGCGTACATATTCCAGCAGCCAGCTATTGCACCACCGCACATACCCGCTCTCGTCACCCTCATCCTCGTAGATGTTATATGATTTATTCAGATTGTACGGCGGATCAGCGAAGGCGAGGTCTATCGAATTGTCGGGATAGCGCCGGAGTACGTCCAGAGCGTCTCCGCAATGGACGACGTCAATCAGTTCTTCTTCTACGTGGGTGGTCAGACCATATCCCTGGAGCGCAGGCTGAACGATTCCGGGCAGTCTGTATCGGATAACAGGCTCTCTCACCACGCTGTCAGAACCGATGCCCTCCTTGGGACCGATGATGCCGATGACCTCCGGCGGAGGTGTGGCAGTAAGAGCTCCTTGATAGCTGGCGGGTGATTTCGCTTTGCTCTCCCCGAAATCGAGCATGCGAACAATGGTGTCCAGTGCCGCAGACGAAAGGCGGGTGTAGTTATCCGCAGGAGGGAAGGCCATCCACACATCGGATATGGCGTATCCGTCGGGATGCATCAGATGTGTCTTGCCCCCCCAGTCCCGCAACGGCTTGCCGCAGAAGGCACAATGCTGGTGCGGAAAGCGCGTCGGCCGGATGTGAAGTCGCCCATTGCCCTTGGAGAACAGCAACACGGCTGCGTGGACGGATGGCAACCCAGTCGTTCGCCTCTGGGGTGTGGATTCAATAGCAATCCAGTACTTGAATCTCAGGCGCTGATCAAGATAGACTCCCAGCTCCGGGAGATAGTCGGGTCGCCCTTGCACGAAAAGCAGCCCCCCATCCTTCAACACGCGCACGCACTCGGCGAGATGTGCCTTCACGTCGCTGGTGTCGGTTGGGGTCAAAGCGGCCGTGACGATGACAATGAAGTCAACTGACCTGTCCGCGGCTTCTTTGAGCACGCGGAGGAACTCGTCGCGCTCGGGATAGGCAATATGCATACTTACCCTACCTTCGCGGTAGCCGCAGGCCGGACACCTCGCCATTGCACCAGCTTGGTGGCCTCTGCCGCCAGGAAGGGCAAGACCATCAGTGGGACCATCACCAGCCACTCGCGCAGCGGCAACTCCACGGTGTAGAAGATGGGATCGAGGAAGGGGACATAGACCACTGCCAGCAAGAGGACGAAAGACAGCAGCGTGGCGCCTACGGTGGCGGGGTTGGAGAAGAAGCCAATCTTGAACACCGAGAAGTGCTCAGAGCGGAAGGCGTAGACGACGATGAGCTCGGCGCAGTTGAGCACAACAAAGGCCATCGTTTGGGCCGCGATGATCTGCCCGTCCCCCTGCAAACCGGCGAAGTGATGCAAGCCGTAGATGAAAGCCGATAGCACGGCTGTGGTGACTGTGACCGCCTGGACGGCCATGCCGATCCACATGCTCCTGTTGATAACCGGCTCACCAGGATCGCGCGGCTTACGCTGCATGACGTCGGGGTCGCCTTTCTCCAGCGCCAGAGAAAGGGCAGGCAGGCCGTCGGTGAGCAGGTTCAGCCAGAGCAATTGGATGGGCCGCAATGGCAAGGGCAGCCCCATCAGTTGGGCCAGGAAAATAATGAGGATCTCCGCGATATTGCAGGACAAGAGGTAGTAGACGAACTTGCGGATGTTATTGTATATGATGCGGCCTTCTTCCACCGCCGCCACGATGCTGGCGAAGTTATCGTCGGTCAGGACCATATCCGAGGTCTCCTTGGAGACGTCGGTGCCTGTGATCCCCATGGCGACGCCAATATCGGCCCGCTTCAAGGCAGGGGCGTCATTGACGCCGTCGCCTGTCATGGCCACGATCTCACCTTGCTCCTTGAGCGCCTCCACGATGCGTACCTTGTGATGGGGAGAGACCCTGGCATAGACAGTGGTGTTCTTGGCCTTTTCGACGAGTTGCTGGTCGCTCAGGTTGTCCAGCTCCTGGCCGGTCAAGACCTCATCCTTGTCGCCGAGGAAATCGAGTTCCTTTCCGATGGCGATAGCCGTGAGCCGCGCGTCGCCTGTGATCATGACAGCCCTGATACCCGCCTGGCGACAGATAGCAACGGCGTCCTTGACCTCGGGGCGGGCTGCGTCAATCATCCCTGCCAGGCCGACGAAGATGAGATCCGATTCGGCCTGATCAAGGTCCTCAGGGACAGCCTCCAGCGGCCGGTAGGCCATGCCCAGGACGCGCAGAGCCTGGCCAGCCATGCTGTCGTGGGCGCTCAGGATCCTATTGCGGTCGGCTTCTGTGATGGCCCGCACCCTCCCGTTCTCCTGCACGCTCGCGCACAGGCCGAGCACAGTGCCCGCTGCGCCCTTGACAAAGACGACGTAGGGGGAGGAGAAACGCACGATGGATGAGACCGGGATGGCCCGATCGGCAGATAGCGGCCCGTCCTCCGCCTTTGGCAACTCGGAAAGGGTCTTCTGTAGACCGTAGTCGGTGGCGGGCAAGCCGTCGTCAGCGATTGTCAGGGCGCCTCCCGTCGTCCCCGGCCAGTAGGCTAGCGTCTGCAATCCGTAGTCGGCGATGCGCAGTCTGTTTTCAACATCCCATACCTTGTGGATAGTCGTCATGCGCTTGCGATCGCCATCGAAGGGGATCTCGGCTTGGCGAGGATAGAGAATGGCGAGGACATCACGGGTCAACTTGGCCTTGGCTGCCGCCACAACCAGAGCACCCTCGGTGGGGTCACCAACCATACGCCAGGTGTTGTCGCCCTGCACCAGCAATTGGGCGTCGTTGCATAGCGCGGCAGTCTCAAGGAGTATGGTCATCGTCTCATCGGCCAGCGGGTCAATGGCGCTGCCGTCGTTCTGGAAGGTACCTACGGGCTCGTAGCCTGTGCCAGTGACCTGGTACGTGCGGCCGTTGACGTAGATGCTGGTGACCATCATTTCGTTTTGGGTCAGGGTGCCTGTCTTGTCCGAGCAGATGACGGTGGTGGAGCCCAAGGTTTCGACGGCTTTGAGTTTGCGCAGAAGGACATGGCGACGCACCATGCGCTGCATACCCAGGGCCAGCGTGATGGTGACCACGGCGGGCAGCCCCTCGGGCACAGCCGCGATGGCCAGACTGACGGCGGTCATGAACAAGTTCAGCAAGTCGAAACGGAACGCTCCCACGTAGGCCAAGGCATCGGAGAAGAGCGTCCCGGTTTGGTCGCCGAAGATACTGAAACTGGTGTCGCGCAAGACGCCGATGGCAAAGACAAGGACACAGACGGCGAGGGCCATCATACCCAGGATGGCCCCCAGTTGGCCCAGCTTCCGTTGCAGAGGCGTCTCCTCCTCACCGAAGGCCTGGAGCATCTTGGCGATGAGGCCGATTTCCGTGTGCATGGCGGTAGTCGTGACAATGCCCTTGCCCCGCCCATAGGTGACCATGGTACCCATGTAGGCCATGTTCTTGCGGTCGCCCAGAGGGGCATCGGTGGACAAGACAACCTCAGCTCGCTTGTCCGCTGGGACAGATTCGCCCGTCAGGGACGCCTCGTCAATGCGCAGGTTGACGGCCTCAACCAGGCGCATGTCGGCAGGGACATAGTTGCCTGCTTCCAGGAGGACGACGTCTCCGGGGACCAACTCGCGAGCGGGGACGACCTGCGGGATGCCATCGCGCAGGGCGCGGGCGTTGGGAGCGCTCATCTTCTGCAGGGCGCGCAGGGCGTTCTCCGCCTTGGCTTCTTGCACGACGCCGATGACGGCGTTGATGACGACAATGGCCGCAATGGCCAGGGCATCTACCGTCTCGCCCAGGAGTAAAGCGATGGCTGCGGCGACAATGAGGATGATGACCACGAAGTCGCGAAACTGGGCCAGAAACATCTGCCACAGGCTGGGGCGCGGCATCTCCTGCAACTCGTTGAAGCCATAATCATGCAGGCGCTCCTGGGCCTGCGCCGTTGTCAACCCCGCGTGCAGGTCGGTTTGTAGAAGATCAGACACAACCTGCGCATCCTTCATGTAGAAGTCGTTGGGCGTGTCGGTGCGAGGCGATACGGATCCTGCGAGCTGTCTATCACGGGGATGCTCCGTCTCGCCGCTCAGGAACAAGTCAGGAACAAGGTCACGTTTGGGTTGTTTACTCTTACTCACTTGTCCATCATCCGGGAGAATAGCGAAGCCAGCCACGCTCCAGCAATGCCTCGGCGATCTGCACGGCATTGAGGGCTGCCCCTTTGCGGATGTTGTCCGCAACGATCCACAGGAGGAGGCCATGATCATGGCACTCGTCCTCCCGTACCCGGCCAACGAATACCTGATCTTGCCCTGCCGCCACCCATGGCTGGGGATAGAGATTGACGCTGGGATCGTCGAGCACGCGCACGCTGGGGGCGCTGGCCAGGATGCTGCGTGCCTCGTCCGGGGTCATCCGCCGTGTCAGTTCGACGTGAACAGAGGCGGCATGGCCGTAGTAGACTGGAACGCGCACGGTCGTGACAGAGAGCGGCAGGTGCGGGGCGTGGAGCAGACGGCGCAGCTCTTGGGCGATGCGCCATTCCTCGCGCGAGTAGCCGTTGTCAAGGAACACATCGGTCTCAGGCAGGAGGTTGAAAGCGATTTGGTGCGGATAATAGTGAGGAACGACGGTGCGACCATCCAGGACTGAGCGTGCCTGGACTGAGAGCTCCTCTACGGCCACCGCTCCGCTGCCAGAGACCGCTTCATAGGTGTCTACCACAATCCGCTTAACAGTATTGACCTTGTGCAGCGGCGACAAGGCCACGGCGAGCTGAATGGCCACCGCCGTCGGGCTGGCGATGAGCCGGCACTGCTTCTTCAGGTCGCCGAGATTGACCTCTGGCACGATGATGGGGATGCTGTCCTCGGCGGGGAAGGCGTTGGCGATGTCTATCACGGTGGTGCCGTTCTTTGCGGTCGTGGCAGCCAAGTAGGTCGTCACTTCGGGAGCAGCGGCGAAGAAGGCCAAGTGACTGCGCTTGAGGGCGTCGAGGTTCGTTTCCTCCACGGTGAGCTCGTCTTGGTTGAAGGGAACCTTCATCCCCGCTGAGCGCGCCGACGCCAGGAGGCGCAAGCGACCCAAGGGGAAAGTGCGTTGCTGCAGGCACTTGATCAGCTCCTGCCCCACCAGCCCTGTTGCTCCCACGATGGCAACATTGCACCCTCTTGCTGCGTGCTCTTCAACCAGTCCCCCGGCCTCCATCATTTCCCCCATCCCCGTGTTTGGGTTCAGAACAAGGTGACCTGGCCCAAGGGCCAGTAACGCAGCCAGGCCCGCCCCACGCTCTCACTGGCGTCCACCATGCCGAAGGCGCGGGAATCGTTGGAGTTGAGCCGGTTGTCGCCCAGAACGAAGAGCCTTCCCTCGGTAACCCTGGTGGCCGGCATACTCTCGCGCGGCAACTGCAGGAGATAGGGTTCGACCAACGCCTGGCCGTTCACGTAAACCTTGCCGGACACGATCTCCACCGTTTCGCCTGGCACGGCAATGACCCGCTTGATGTAGTTCTCGCTCTCATCGCGCGGGTACTTGAAGACGACCACGTCCCCGCGCCGCGGAGCACGCAGACGATAGGAAATCTTCTCGACCAGCAGGTATTCGTCGCTGTGCAGCGTCGGCTCCATACTTTGCCCCCGCACCTTGGTTGGCTGGACAACGAACATGTTCAGGAGCAGGGCAATCAGCAGGGCAGGAACGATGCTTTCGATGAATTCCTTGATCAGTGCTCTGATGAAGGACATGATGGCATGCATTCGAGCCTACCTCGCCAACAGATACGACATGACATCAAGAGCATACGGCATAAAAGGTCGGGTTACCACTTCTTGCCCTGGGGGTGGGACGGTTCGCTGCGCTCGCGCTCCCGTGGCTGGGGAGGGCGCTGGCCGTAGGTAGGCCGCCCGCCCGCAGGGGGCCGCCGGTAGCGATCAGAACGAGAGAACTCGCGTCGCGGGCCGCCGCTGCCGCCGCGCGCCGATCGGTCCTGGACACGGCTCCCTGGCGCAGCCCCCTCCAAGACTGCCCGCCGCGACAGATTGATGCGCCCCTGGTGGTCAATCTCTATCACCATGACCATGATCTGATCGCCGACCTTGACGGCGTCCTCTACCCGGTTGACGCGATACTCGGCCAGGTCGCCGATGCGGACCAGACCCTCCTTGCCAGGCAGAATCTCGACAAAGGCACCGAAGTCGGTGAGCCGCTTGACCGTGCCCAGGTAGATCTTGCCGACCTCTACGTCTTCTGTGAGGCCGCGGATCACCTCTTGGGCCTTCTCGGCATCACCACCGGTCTCGGTAGCGATGGTCACCGTCCCGTCGTCCTCGATCTCGATCTCAACTTTGTAGGTGGACTGGATCTCCCGAATCTGCTTGCCGCCCGGGCCGATGACGGCGCCGATCTTTTCTGGGTTGATCTTCATACGCAGGATGCGCGGAGCGAAGGGCGAGAGCTCAGGGCGAGCCTTGTCTATGGCATTGAGCATCTGCCGCAGCAGAGATAGGCGAGCATCACGCGCCTGGGCCAGGGCCTTTTCCAGGATCTCCAGAGTGATGCCCTTGATCTTGATGTCCATGTGGAGGGCGGTGACGCCCTCGGCGGTCCCCGCCACCTTGAAGTCCATATCGCCCAGGGCGTCCTCAATGCCCTGGATGTCAGTCAGAATGGCGTAGCGGCCCGTGTCGCCCATGATCAGCCCCATAGCGATGCCGGCTACCGGAGCGGTGATCGGCACGCCAGCATCCATCAGGGCAAGGGTGCTGCCGCAGACAGAGGCCATAGACGTGGAGCCGTTGGACGAGAGCACCTCGCTCACCACCCGGATGGTGTAGGGAAACGTCTCTTCGGGCGGAATGACCGGCAGCAGGGAGCGTTCGGCGAGGGCACCGTGGCCGATCTCACGGCGACCCGGGCTGCGCAGGGGGCGCGCCTCGCCGGTGGAGAAGGGCGGCATGTTGTAGTGATGCATGTAGCGCTTGGACTCGGTCAGGCTGAGCGTATCTATCTTCTGTTCATCGGCCACCGAGCCGAGGGTAGCGATGGACAGCACCTGCGTCTGCCCGCGGGTGAAAAGGCCGGAGCCGTGTGTGCGCGGCAACAAGCCGACGGCACAGGAGATGGGGCGGATGGTCGTCGCCTCGCGTCCATCTGGGCGCAAGCCGCGCTCCAGGATGAGGGCGCGTACATGGCGCTTCTCGGCTTCGTCAAAGACGGCCAGAATGCTCGTCTCAGGGTAGATCTCGCCGAACTTGGCCACGACCTCCTCGCGCAGGGCGCGCAGGCGCTCTTGGCGCTCGGTCTTGTCCTCTGTTTCAATGGCGGGCGCCAGCTTGTCGCTGAGATAGGCCTCTATCTCCTGGCGCACCTCGGGAGCCGGCTCGAAGATGGCGAAGCTCCGCTTGGGCACGCCAACCTGCGCCCGCATCTGCTCCTGCATCTCGATGACCGGCTGCATTGCCTGGTGGGCAAAGCGCAGCGCCTCCAGGATCGTGTGCTCGGGAATCTGGGAGCCGCCACATTCCACCATCATAATGGCGTCCTGGGTACCGGCCACCTTCAGGTCGAGCGCGCTGTCGCCCATCTGCGAGGCGAGGGGGTTGATGACAAACGCGTCGTCTATCAGGCCGATCCGCACCGCCCCCACCGGCCCCAGGAAGGGGATGTCAGAGATGGTGAGAGCAGCCGACGCGCCAACAATGGAGAGGACATCGGGCTCGTTTTCCTGATCGGCGGAGAGGCTGGTGACGATGACTTGTACATCATTGCGGAAGCCTTTGGGGAAGAGAGGACGCAGGGGACGATCAGTCAAGCGGCTGGTGAGGATTGCTTGCTCGCTGGGACGACCTTCGCGGCGGAGGAAAGCGCCGGGGATCTTGCCTGCTGCGTACAGGCGTTCCTCGTAGTCCACCGTGAGGGGGAAGAAGTCCACCCCTGCTCGTGGCTCATCGGCTGCGACGGCAGTGGCCAGAACGACGGTGTCTCCGTAGCGAACGAACACTGCGCCATCGGCCTGTTCGGCCATACCGCCTGTCGCCAGTGTCAAAGTCCGGCCTCCAATGGTTGTCTCGAAGCGATGGGGAAACAACCTGTTGGCATCGCCGGGTGTGTAGTCGGGCAACATAACAAAACCTCCAAGAAACTAGAGAGCGGTGAATAGGGTGATGCATGGCGAGATTCCTGCTGCCGGTAGCCACCGGCAGCGGCGTCTCTAGTTCCTGCTCCCTTATATCAGACGAGGGTCGGGATTGGAGGTTAGGGACTGACGACAAGAGAAGTATCCCAGACTTCCAAATCTCGGAGACTGCGGAAGTCCTCTCGTGTCCAAGAGGGGGGTGCGGCTGTGTGATCTCTCTTGTCTGCACTCCCTAATCCCCAAGCCCGGCTCTCATCCTCGTGCAGGGATGACGTGAATAGGGCGGCTAACCTCCGCCCGCCATCGCATGAGGCAGCTCGCTGTCTCTGCCGCCGCTCTCGTACCGGCAGAGCGACGCGGCTGTCATGCTCAAGCCGTTACTTGCGCAGACCCAGGCGGCTCACCACATCCTTGTAGCGCTGTGCATCCGTCCGGCTCAGGTAGACGAGATGGCGCCGCCGCTGGCCGACAAGCTTTAGCAGGCCGCGCCGCGAGTGATGGTCTTGCTTGTGCACCTTGAGGTGCTCCACCAGGTCATTGATGCGGGTGGTCAAGAGGGCCACCTGCACTTCAGGCGATCCGGTATCCGCCTGGTGTGTCTGGAACTTGTGGATGATGTCTTCTTTCTCGGCCTTTGCGAGGGACATATCGCTCTCCTTGGCTGGCGTTCCGTGCCTGTACTACTGGCTAGGTGTGCAAGTGCTGGGGTATTATAGCACATTCGCCCGCAGCGCGCAACACAGAAAAAGGCCCGCACCTGGCTTGCAGGGCGGACCTGGATAGACTGCCCCGGCGAAGGCCTATGCCGCCGCCGGACGACGGAGAAGACGGGCAAAGAAACGCCCGATCTCGTTATACTCCCAGACGACCAGAATGGGACTGGCGTTAAAGATGGAGGAATAGGTGCCGCTAGCAATGCCGATCAGCAAAGTGGCGACGAAGTTGCGGATGGTCACACCGCCGAACAGGAAGAGGGCTGCGAGCGTGAACAGCACGGTCATCGTGGTGTTGATGGAGCGATCCAAAGTCTGGAACACGCTGAAGTTCACGACCTTCTCGAACCCCTCACTGGGATACTTGCGCCGGTTCTCGCGGATGCGGTCGAAAACCACGATGGTATCATGCACCGAGAAACCAATGATCGTGAGGAGAGCAGTGAGAAAGAGAGCGTCTACCTCCGTACCGAAGAGCAGACCGAAGATAGAGAACAGCCCAACGACCACCAATACGTCGTGCACCAGGGCAATGACAGCCGCCACGCCAAAGCGGAGAGAATTGGGCACGCCGCGGAAGGCCCAGGTGATGTAGAGCAGGATGCCGATGCTGGCCAACGCCACTGCCCATTGCGCTCGCTGCGAGACCTCTTCCCCGACCACCGGCCCCACGGACTCGAAGCGCAGCTCCTGGAAGGAGCCGAACTTCTCGCGCATGGCCGCTTCGAGCGCGCTCTTCTTGGCCTTGCCCTCGTCGCCGGTCAGGGGAACCGTGCGGATGAGCACGCCTTTCTCGCCTCGCAGTTCCGATGTTTGCACCGCTACGTCGGGGATTCCTTCCTTGATGAACACCTCGCGCACTTCGGCCGGCAGAACCAGGCGCTCAAACTTGGTCAGTTCCCACAAGGTACCGCCAGTGAAGTCAATGCTGAGGCGGAGGGGACCGCAGAAGGTGGACTCGCCCCGCGCGTACTTGTCGCAGGAGTCCATCGTCGCATAGATCATGGCGATGATGCCCGGTATGATGACCAGCAGCGAAATGAGGAACCACAGATAGCGACGACCGATGATGTTGGGCATGAAACCTCCTCTGAGAACACACGTATGCCCTGCAATGCAGGGCGCCAATAAGTATAGCACATTCATCCTGCCCTGACAAGGGCGATTTGCCTTTGCGACCCGCTATGTGCTAAGATACATGCACGATGAGGACTGCAAGGACGACCATGCTCGCCGCGCTGGCCATTACGCTCCTGGCCTTCGCTCTCCGAGTCTACCACCTGGACGGGCAGAGCCTGTGGTATGACGAGGGCTTCAGCGTGTATCTGGCCCAGAAGAGCCTGCTTGAGATGACGACCCGCACAGCAGCCGACATCCAGCCTCCCCTGTACTATTGCGTCCTTCATGTCTGGATGCGCCTCGCAGGACGGTCGGAATTCGCCGTGCGCTTCCTCTCCCTCCTTTTTGGCACGGTGACTGTTCCCCTGATCTTTGTCCTGGGCAGACGGCTGGCGGGCGAGCGGGTCGGGCTGCTGGCTGCGTCGCTCCTGGCCGTCTCTCCCTTCCATGTCTGGTATGCCCAGGAGACGCGCATGTACACCCTGGTCACCTTGCTGGGTGTACTCTCGTCCTGGCTATTGCTGCGGGCGATCGGCGCGGGTAGGGTGGACATGGTGCCCACCGGCGGTGTTGTGGATGGCGGGGACGCCGCGCAAGAGAGCGCGGCCCACACAGGCTGGCTGCTCTACGCTATCGCGAACGTCGCTGCTGTGTATAGCCACTACTATGCCTTCTTCCTGGTGGCCTTTCAGACCGTGTTTCTCTTCCTCTGGTGGCTCGTCCATGGCCAGCCGGGACGCGTGCTTGCTCGCGGTGTCTTGGCGCAGGTCGCTTGCATCCTCGCCTATCTGCCGTGGGCGGGGTTCGCCCTGAATCGGTACGCTGTGGACGAGAGCTACTGGGAGGGAACGCTCTCTCTGGACTTTGTGCGCAAGACGCTCCTCGCCTTTGCCACCGGCCACACGGTGTATGAGAGCCAGGCCAACGTGATCACTGTTGGCTACGTGATCCTTGTTCTGGTGGGACTGGCTGCTCTGCTGGCCTCGCGCCAGCGGCCAATGGTGGATGCGGGCATCTTTGCTCTGCTCTACCTGTGCCTCCCTTTTTTCCTCCTGTACAGCTTGTCTGCCTACCGGCCCAAGTTCAATCCCCGCTACCTGATGCTGGCATCGCCGCCCTTCTTTCTGCTGATAGCTGCGGGGGCGGCCAAACTGTGGGCCACCCCGGCTTGCCGCCTTGCCGCTCGTCTGCTCGCGGCTTGCGCTGTTCTCTATGTCCTGATCACGTCTGCTTATGCCTTGCATGCGAACTACGCGAACCGTGTGCTGGTACGCGATGATTTCCGCTCGGTTGCCGCGCGCATACGGCGCGAGATGCAGCCCGACGAGGCCATCGTGCTCTGCTCCGGCCATCTCTTTCCTGTCTTCTCCTACTACTATACGCAGAGCGAACCCTACAGGATTCCGGAAGCGGAGACGCTCTCGGCGCGAGCGGTCATTAGCTATGGCGTGGCGGATCGGCTCAACGAGATTGCCGCTAGACACGGGGGCGTCTGGCTTGTCTTGTGGCAGAACGAGGTGGTGGATCCCAATGGCATCCTGGCTGGACTGCTGGACGCGCAGGCGGAGCAAAGGGAGGTGCCGGGCGGATTCTGGGGGATTGAGCTGCGTCACTATCGCTTCGCTCCTGGTGCCAGGTTTGCCCCACCGGTGATCGCCCATGAGCGCAATGTAAACTTCGGCAACAGACTCACTCTCCTCGGCATTACCCTTGACGAGCGGAGTGTTCCTTCGGGCCAGCCGCTGGCGGCCACCCTCTTCTGGCAAGCCCAGGGGCCGCTCGATGAGGACTACTGGCTCTCGCTACACCTCGTAGATGCCTCTGGTCATGTGTTCGGTCGCCTCGATCAACGCCCGGCGAGTTACACGTATCCGACCATGCGCTGGCAAGCTGGCATCACTGTGCCAGGGCGGGTCAGCCTGCCTGTCTTGGCCGGCACGCCACCCGGCGAGTACAGCCTATTGGCGAGCGTGTACGTGCCGGCCCGGGGGCAGAGCCTCGATGTGATGGACGCACGAGGCGCGCCAGCAGGAGTGAGCGTGGAGCTGGTCTCCGTGCGTATTGGCGCGGCCCTCGTACCACCTTCCATCGCAAGCCTCGGTCTGGCGCGCCCTATGTCGGTCGTCATGGCCAGCGGCGTCGAGCTGGTGGCAACAGACCTGGCAGACCGGTCTGCCCAGCAGGGTGAGACGATCACATTCCAGCTTGCATGGAGGAGCACAGAGAGCATAGCCGAGGACTATCGGCTGGCCATCCGGCTAGTGGGCCCGCAGGGGGGAGTCCTTCTAGAGAACCTGTTGCCTCTAGCAGGCGCGGACTATCCGACCAGCGTGTGGCCTGTGGGGAGTGTCATACGCGGGTGGTATGGCCTGGCCGTGCCTGCCGACGCGCCGCCGGCGCAGGCCGCGCTTGAAGTCGGCTTCTGCGACGCGAGCGGCCAAGCAGTGGGGCAGACGGTCGTGCTGGCACGCCTCTCAGTGACGGCGGTGAACCGACTGATGACAATTCCTCCCATCGAGAACCCACAGCGGGCCCAAATCGGGAATCTGGCGACCTTGCTGGGGTACGACGTGACTCCGACTTCCGTGCGGCCGGGGCAGGAGGTGAGCCTCACGCTGTACTGGCAGGCACGGGCCGGGTCTGATCGGACGCCTTACGTCGTCTTTACCCATCTCCTGGGCCCGGATCAACGCATCTACGGCCAGCACGACGGCATACCCGGCGAGGGGACGCGACCGACGACAGGATGGCTTGCAGGAGAAGTGGTGGTAGATGGTCACCGGCTCCAGGTGCGGGCCGACACGCCGCGCGGCGAGTACATGCTGGAGGTCGGGGTGTACGATCCGCTCACGAACGTGCGGCTGCCGGTGCTCGATGAGGGAGGCGCGACGCGCGATACGCGCGTGGTACTGACCACGCGCATCCGCGTGCAGCCGTAGGAGGGGCGCGGAGAGCCTCCCGCCCCGACACGTTGGGGCGGGAGGTTGCATAGCTACGGGATGATCAGCTTCTGCCCAACGTAGATCTTGTTCTTGTCCTTGATGTTGTTGGCCCGCACGATGGCGTCTACGGTGGTGCCGAATCGGCGGGCGATCTTGGTCAGATTGTCGCCACGTTGCACGATGTACGTGCGGCGCGCACTGGACGACGAAGTCGTGGGCTGCGATGACGCGGCAGGCGCCGAGGTGGCTGTGGGTGCCGGCGGCGCAACGGTCGGCACTGGTTGTGTAGCTGGCACAATAATGGGGCCAACAGTGATCGGTGTAGGCGAGGGTTCTGTCCCTGGGGCCGCAATGGGGACCTCACTGGGACGCCCTGTGACCGTGCCCCCCAGCGGCTGACCTGGCGACGGCGTACCCCGCACCAGCACCGTCTTGGTGGGTGTCGCCGCCCGGGTGCCTGTGGCCGTTGTTCGCTGTGGCCCGCAGCGAACAACCAGCATGATCAGAACGCCCAGGATCAGAGCGAGACCCAAGGCCGCGATGAGTTGTCGTCTCATTGCCCTATGCTCCTTCAGCAGCGCGTGCTCAGCGGAAACCACGCCAGGCAACCCCGTTGGCTGCCTGCCCCGTGACGGGTCTCCGGTCGCGCCGTCTGCCCATTAAGACGCACAAAGGTGGAGATTGTTATGGGCTTGACAAGGACTTTTGGGTCGCTGCTACGCCCTCATCTGAACATAGCTCTTCCACGGCACGAAGCCAACGCGTGCGTAGAAGTCTACCAGGTCTGTCCAATCAATGACGGCCTGGCGGACGCCAAGATGGGCCAGATGCTCAAGGCCCAACTGAAGGAGCGCCAGTCCAAGGCCCTTGCCGCGCATGTCTGCCGCGACGCCGATGGGGCCGAGACCGCCCGCGTTGCGCCCCAAGAGGCGACGCCAGTAGAGGGGCGGCCCCAGGCGGGCGGAGCGACGGTGGTGAATCTTGGCAAAGCCGATGACTCGGCGGCCCTGGCGCAGGATGATGTACTCCTGGGGCGGATTGCCTGCTGCCAAGTAGCGCTCGGTGTCATAGCGCCAGCGACCGGGAAACTCGGCGCGCAGGAAGTCGAGTAGGGCAGGGGCGTGCTCAGGCGTGCAGGGTTCGGCCACGGCGGCTGCGGCGGCGACAGCGGCCTGCGCCGAGGCAGGAGCCGCGAAGCCCGTGAGATCGCCCCACAGGTCGTGGACAATGTTCGTCTGCTGGAATCCTCGCCGCACAAAGAAATCCGAGACACCTGGCGGCTCCAAGGGGACGCCGGGGAAGAAATGGCAGAAACCGCCGCCCAGGACGATCTCTTGAGCGCCATCGGCGCGCAATCGCTCGCGGGCCCAGGCGAGCAGGCGGCTGCCCAGGCCCTGCCGTTGGCGAGCAGGGTCAACCAACAAAGCCTCGATCCAGCCTGTTGTGGCGTACCGCTCACGGAGGGCGTCCTGGTGACGGAAGCGTCTGGTGATCACGCAGCCGATAGCCTCGCCGCCGCCGGTGAGCACCATGCTGTCATCGGGCCGACAGCCCGGGCATCGTTCCACGTTCTGCCGCCACAGGCGCAGGCTCATGGGGAAGTTTTCGCCCAGGGCGCGATTCCAGAGGCGTACCACAGAGGGTGCCAGCATGCTGTCATATGGTCGCCATTGTAAGCCGTCCATGACTTCATCCTCAAGAAGATTGAACAAGGACGCACGCGACGCTCTGAGGGCCGTCATTGACTGGCGTGCCTGAGTTGCCTCATGTCAGGGTGTGGTCAGGGGCAGTCCGAGCCAACTCCAGTACGGTAGGGCGACAAAGAGCACAACAAGTGTGACGAGGAGAGCCATGACCAGGCCCAGGCGCAAGACATCGCGCGTGGTGAAGTAGCCCGCTTGATAAGCTAACAGATTGGCGGCCGTCTGCGCCGGATAGAGAATCACGCTATCAACGGCCATCAGGACGACTAGGCCCGTCGCGATTGGATTCAGGTGCAGAGTGGCGGCAAGGCAGGACGTGATGGGAATCAACAGGGAGAGACAGGCAGCCATATTGACGACGCCCAGGTGCACCACGATGGTCATGGCAATGACGAGCACCACGAAGGCCCAGGGGGCGTTGCCGAGCCCAGTCACCGTCCCGCCAAGGCCCATGGCCGCCCACTGCGCGGTGCCGCTCGTCGTCAAGGCGCGGGAGAGGGACAGGGCCGCACCCACCAGCACAACGAGCGACCACGAGGCGTCTTTCTGGAAGTCGTTCCAGGTGATCACGCCCAGCCCAGGCATGAGCAGCAGCACCGCGGCG